>NZ_NPKS01000030.1:0-83116 GCF_008329595.1 Methylobacterium sp. P1-11 | reverse complement strand
TTCGTGGTTCTTGTCGCTGGCTGATGCCCGTGAGCGCATCGAGGACTGGAGGTGCCACTACAACGAAGATCGACCTCACACGGCTCTGGGCGGCTTGACGCCCCGAGCCTTCGCCAAGCAAGCTGTCACAGCCCGAGAACTTGCATAGGCCGTGGACCACAAACGGGGTCAACTCCAGGCCAACGCTGCACTAACTTTGAACTCGGACCACCACGTGGGGGCCGATCAAGCGAGCCTTACGGATCGGAGGCCGTTTGAATTCGTCGTCGGGGTGAGAGTCCCGGCCATGGTCCAGCCCCACAGCACCGGCGAGATCATCATCGTCGGCGACAGCCATCGCTTGGCCGTGGCGAGGGTGAAGAGAGCGGCAGCTGTGCCGGTCCTGTTCGAGCACGAGCACTTGCCTTTCGTGCAAGCCAGGCTGCCACGCCTTGTCGTCCTCGCGACGCATTCGGCCTGAACGACGCTGATCGATGTGACGACGAACGGCAGGGAAGACCCTCGCCGTTCGTGTGTTTCGCCCACGCACGTCGCACGCTTATGGAGTGTAACGTGACACCATTATGGGGTGTTTGACGCCCTTATCGGGTGCACGACAAGGGCCGTGATCCGGCCTCAGCTCTCCAGCTCGCTGTCCCAGTACAGGTAGTCGAGCCAGGTGTGGTGGTACTGGCGGTGGTCGAACTCGGGCTGCCGGTGGTGCAGCTCGTAGCGCGTCGGCCGGCGGGGCTCGGTCATCAGCGGCATGTCTGCCTCGTCGGGGGTGCGGTTGGCCTTGCGCAGGTTGCAGGGCGAGCAGGCCGCCACGACGTTCTCCCAGCTCGACAGGCCGCCCCGGGAGCGCGGCACCACGTGGTCGAAGGTCAAGCCGCCCGAGGGCAGCCGCAGGCCACAATACTGGCAGCTGAAACCGTCGCGCAGGTAGATGTTGTAGCGGGTGAAGGCCGGGCTGCGGGCCAGAGCCACGTAGTTCTTCAGCGCCACCACGCTCGGCACCCGCAGGGACCGGGAAGGCGAGCGCGCCTCCACGTCGTAGCTCGCCACCAGGGTGACGCGGTCGAGGAACAGGGCCGTGAAGGCGTCCTTCCACGACCAGAGGGAGAGCGGATTATACGAGAGCGGCCGATAATCCGCGTTGAGGACGAGGGTTTGGAGATCCATCATCGGCGCGACTCTTCGGACTAGCTCTGGCGCGGATAACGCGCGGGACCACGCCGCCGCCCCGCCGGCCCGTCCGAACCGGCCCAGGGCCGATGCAGGACGAGCCGGCACGCGGAGCGACGGCTTGACGGGAGAGGCGGAGGGAACAACAGGGCGGCGGGCCGGCGCGCGGGGGCGCCGGTCGATGCGGTAGCATCCGGAACGCGGCCGGGCCGGGCCGGTATCGCCACCGGCCGCGCCCTTTCGCGTAGCAACGAAAAGGCCCTGTCCATCAGGTCTTCATCTAATCCCAGCGTGACACCCTTGTGAAGCTTTTCCGGCTGAGCCCCGAGGACGCACCCACAGCAGGGTGACAGGCGCCGGATCCGGCCAGGGGTGGGCAGGGGCACGGTTTCGCCCTATTGCTCGCCCAGAGCGCCCGGCCGCCAGGAGGCCCGTCCGGTCCCCGATCGCCGCCGATTCGCCGATGCCGGACTCCGGCCGGCCGCCGCGCCCGACGAGAGGTTGCTCATGCATCGTATCCCAGCGCGGACCCGGAAGCCGAAGGGCGCCCCGCGCCCGTCCCCCGTGCTCGTCCTGCTCGCCGCGCTGGTATTCGGATCCCCGGCGGCCCTGACCCTGCCAGCCTTCGCCCAGGATCCTGCGCCCGCCGGCAAGTCCGCGGACGGCAAGCCCGTGCCGGAAGCCAAGTCCTCAGACGGGAAGGCGTCCGAGACGAAACCCTCCGACGCCAAGGCCGCCCCGCCGGCCGCCAGGGCCGAGGTCCCCGAGCAGTTCAAGAAGGTCCGGGCCAAGCTCGATGCCGCCAAGGCCGAGCTGGATGCCCGCGAGAAGCAGCTCGGGCACACGGACCTGACGGTGGCCGACCTCACCGCCATCCGCGACAGCGCCGTCACGGTCACCGACGAGATCCGCACCCTCGTCACGCGGCTCGATGCGCCGCTGGAAGCCGCGCGCGAGCGCCTGGCCCAGCTCGGCCCGAAGCCGAAGGACACCCAGGAAAGCGCCGACGTCGCCGCGGAGCGCGGCGAGCGCGAGGCCGCCGTCACCCGCATCGACGAGACCCAGCGCCTCGCCCGCGCCCTGGTGGTGCAGGGCGATCAGATCGTCGACCGGGTCTCGAATCGCCGCCGCGAATCCTTCACCCGTGACCTGCTCCAGCGCTCCCAGCCCCTGGTCGGCCCTGGTCTCTGGACCAAGGTGATGGGCGACGTACCCCGCGACACGCGCGCCCTGCAGAGCGCCGTGTCGGATATCGGGCTGTTGTTCTCCCGCAACGGCAACATCGCCAACCTGCTGTTCCTGGGGCTCGCCTTCGGCATCTCGATCGCGCTGTATTTCGGCCGGCGCAACATCGCCCCCAAGGGCGCCCGCCGGGACCCCGCCAAGGCCGATCCGTCGCGGCGCGCCGTGATGCTCGCCGCCTGGCGGGTGATCCTGCTCGGCACGGTGCCGGCCGTGGCCGGGTCCTACGCCATCTACTACGCCCTCGATTCCACCAACCTGTTGCCGTCCCGGCTCCTGCCGGTGGCCGCCGCGATCCTCGGGGGCCTCGCCTTCATCGCCTTCGTGGAGGCCCTCTGCGACGGGCTGCTCAGCCCCGAGAAGCCGGCGTGGCGGCCCGCCCCGGTGAGCGACGCCGCGGCCACGCGCCTGACCCGCCTCGCGGTCGGCATCGCCACGGTGATCACCGTAGTGAAGTCCGTGGAGGCCCTGAATTCCGGGATTTCGGCGGCCCTGCCGATCTCCATCGCCACGCGGGGCATCGGCGCCGTGGCCACCGCGCTGATCCTGGCCGTCGGCCTCCACCGGTTCGCCGACACCGAGCAGGAGGAGGAGGCCTGCTTCGGCCCCTACGTGCCGACCAAGACCACGACGGGCATCGGCGGGCCGGCGCGGCTGCTCGGCTGGGCCGCGGTGGCGCTGATCGGCCTCGGTGCGCTGGTGGGCTACGTCGCCTTCGCGGCCTTCCTGATCGACCAGCTGATCTGGGACGCGGCCGTCCTCGTGCTGCTCTACCTGCTGGTCCAGAGCGTCGACATCTTCGTCGGCCGCGCGCTCAGCGACGAGACGCGGCTCGCCACCACGCTCCAGGCCAATACCGGCCTGCGGAAGCGCTCGCTCAACCAGATCTCGGTCCTGACCACCGGCGCGACCCGGCTCGTCCTCTTCCTGGCGGCCGCGGTCCTCGTGCTGGCGCCCTGGGGGCTTGATTCCACCGACATCGTCTCGTCGGTCCGGCAGGCCTTCTTCGGCTTCAAGGTCGGCGACGTCACGATCTCGCTCTCGAGCATCGCCTTCGGGATCGGGATCTTGGTGGTCGGCGTATTCATCACCCGCGGGGTGCAGCGCTGGCTGGAGAACACCTACCTGCCGGCCACCGACCTCGACGCGGGCCTGCGCAACTCGATCACCACGGTGGCGGGCTATTGCGGCTTCCTGATCGCGCTGGCGCTCGCCTTCTCGTATCTCGGCCTGAGCCTGGAGAAGCTCACTATCGTGGCCGGCGCCCTGTCGGTCGGTATCGGTTTCGGCCTGCAGTCGATCGTCAACAACTTCGTCTCAGGCCTGCTCCTCCTGTGGGAGCGCCCGATCCGGGTCGGCGACCAGGTGGTGATCGGCGATTCCGAGGGCATCGTGAAGCGGATCTCGGTCCGCTCCACCGAGATCCAGACCTTCGACCGCTCTGCCGTGATCGTGCCGAACTCGAACCTGATCTCCGGGGTGGTCAAGAACCGGGTTCGGGGTGACCGGACCGGGCGCGTCAGCATCACGGTCAGCGTCCTGCGCAATCAGGACCCGGTGCGGGCCGCCGAGATGATCACGGCCTGCGCGCAAAGCCATTCCGACATCTTGAAGGAGCCGCCGCCCCGGGTGGTGTTCAAGAAGATCGGCGACCCGTTCCTGGAGTTCGAGCTGCTCGTCGGGATCGTGGATGTGAGCCTCGGCCAGAAGGTGGTGACCGACCTGAATTTCTCCGTGTTCGCGACACTCTCGGAGGCGGGCTTCATCCCGCCGCTGGGGCCCGGCTCCAGCATCGTCACCGTGCAGGGGCTCGATACGATGCAGAGCGCCATGGGCGAGATCGCCAGCCGCCTCATCCAGCCGGCCTCGGTGCCCGAGGGCGGCGACTCAGCCCGGCTCCAGCGCGACCGCGGCCTGCGAAGCGCGGGTGGCTAACCGGCCGCCGAGGGCGATCCGGACGACGTTCCCGCCGGCGTCCTTGGCGGCGTAGAGCGCCCCGTCCGCCCGGCCGAACAGCCGGGCGCGGCCGCCGCACGTGGGGTTCCCCACGGCGATCCCGACGGAGGCGCCGATCCGCAGCCCCTGGCCACGATACGGGATCGGCCGGCTCAAGGCGGTGACGATGCGCCGGCCGCGCTCCACCAGCGCGAACGGGTCGACGGGGCCCCGCAGGAGCACAGCGAATTCGTCGCCGCCGATGCGCGCCACGAGCGCCGCGTCCCGGCAGACGGCGGCCAGCCGTGCGGCCGAGCGCCGGAGGCACAGGTCGCCGGCCGCGTGGCCGTGGACGTCGTTGACCGGCTTGAACCCGTCGAGGTCGATCAGCAGCAGGGCGCCGAGGGGATCTGGACCGGAGCCAGCCGTCCTGGCCGCGAACTGGGCCTCGAAGCCGCGGCGGTTCGCCAGCCCGGTGAGCGGGTCGCGCTCGGCACGCCGGCTCAGCTCGGCCAGCCGGGCGATCTCCTCGGTGATGTCCTGCTTGGTTCCGAAAAGGCGGATGGGGCGCCCGTCCGCGGTCTCGACCGAAGCGCGGATCCGGATCCAGCGCGGCCGGCCTCCCGCATGGACTTCGGCATCGAGCACGAAGGCGCCGCTCCGGGTGATCGCCCGGTGCCGAAGCCTCTCCAGCAGGCGCCGCGAGGCAGGCTCGTAGAGTTCCAGGATCCGGGGCCGGTGCAGGGTCGTGCCCCGGGGGACGCCGAACAAGTCGTGGACGCTCCCAGACCAGTCGAGGGCACCGGCGCGCAGGCAGCAGGACCACAGGCCCATCCCGGCGGCCGCCAGGGCGCGCTGCTGCTGCACCAGCAGGCCGGCCTGCCGGCGGATGATCGCCTGCTGCAGGGCGAACGCGGCCGCGGCCTCGGAGGCCGCCTCGTCCGCAGCCGACGGGTCGGAGAACCCGCCCACGGATCGGTCGCGGGGCGAATCCACCAGGGCCAGGGAGCGCTCGGTCATCATCGTGTGCTGTTTTAGACCGAGGACCTTTGAGGAAGCCCTAATCGTCCGATGCATGGCGGCGTGGCAGGACCTATATGCCGCCTGGGCGGCAGGGCCGTCGCAGGGATGGGAAAGTCGTGACGAGACGCGATCGGGACGGTGGACATGCGGGGCGGGGGCTCGGCCGGATCAGGACGGGGATCAGCACCCGGATGGTCGGCCCGGCCGTGCTGGCAGCGGCACTGCTCGGCGGCTGCGCCGCCCAGGCGCCGAGCAGCACGGCGCTGCCGAGCATCTACCTGCCGCTCGCCAGCAACAGCGCGCATATCGACGTCGAGGCGGCGCGCGACATGATCTCGTCCTATCGGCGCAACCGCGGCGCGCCGCCGCTGACGGTCGATCCCGAATTGCAGCGCCTCGCCGAGGCTGAGGCGGCCGCCATGGCGCTCGCCGACCGGCCGAGCCGGGCCCAGACCGTGAAGGCTGCCGTCGAGCGGCTGGGCTACGCGAACGTCAACGCCAACCTCTCGGCGGGCTACCACACCCTCGCCGAGGCCTTCTCGGGCTGGCGCGAGAGCCCGCCTCACGACGCCACCATGCTGGCGCCCGGGGCGACCCGGATGGGAATCGCAACCGCCTTCGCGCCCGGCTCGAAGTACAAGGTGTACTGGGCGCTGCTCACGGCGAAGTAGCGGCGCTTCCGAGCCCGACGATCGCGCGGGGTGGTGATCCGCGCGCCGTCGGGGGACGCCGTCAGTGGGACCCGTCCGGCAGCCGCGGCGCGCTTACGGAAGCCCCTTCACGTTCGGCACCGGGGGGGCCTCCTTGAGCAGCGTCACCGTCACGCGCCGGTTGGCCGGCATGTAGGGGTCGTCGGGGAACATCGGCTCGGTGTCGGCCTTGCCGGCGACGGTGGCAAACCGGTCGTCCGGAACGCCGGCGCTGGCCAGGATGTCCCGGACGCTGACCGCGCGGCCGGCCGACAATTCCCAGGGGGGCGCGGCGGGACGCCGGCCGGGCCGGTCCGTGGCGGTGTAGCCCGTGACGGCGATGCGGTTCGGCATCTGGCGGAGCGCCGGGCCGAGCTTCTCCAGCAGGCTCCGGGTGCGCTCGTTGGGCCGGGTCGAGCCCTCCGGGAACATCGAGCGCCCGTCCTGATCGACGATCGACACGTCGAGGCCCTGCTCGGTCCGGGCGATCACGACGTTCTTCGAGAGCTCGGCGAAATCCGGCAGGCTCTGCAGAGCCTGCCGCAGGGAGGCGGCCGCCAGGCCGAAATTCTCCGGCTCGCCGGTGTCGGTCAGGCCGAACTCGCTGCTCTTGTTGAGCCGCGACGGGGTCGTGCGGTCGGCGGCCTGGTCGGCCGGGACGTCGCGCAGGTACTTCACGTGGTCGGCGGCCGGCAGGCCCTCGGACTCGATGATGCCGGCGAATTTCGATTCCTTGTTGACGCCGAAGGCGTCGCGCATCGACCCCGCAACCATCTGCATCTTCTTCTGGTCCTGCGTGGAATACGCCGCGACCATCACGAAGAAGCTCATCAGCAGCGCCATCAGGTCGGCGAAGGTGACGAACCAGCCGTGACCGCCATGCGCGCCGCCGCGCTTCTTCCTGGCCATGTTACGCGGCCTGCTCCATCAGCGCTTCGCGATGGTTGTGCGGCAGGTAGGCGACGAGCATCTCGCGCACGAGGGTCGGGCTCTTCTGGTCGCGGATCATCAGGATGCCGTCGATGATCAGCGAGCGCGAGACATCCTCCTCCTCGAGCTTGACGTGCAGCTTGTCGGCGAGCGGCAGGGTGATCAGGTTGGCGATCACGGCGCCGTAGAGGGTGGCGAGCAGCGCGGTCGCCATGGCGGGCCCGAGCTTCGAGGGGTCGGACATGTTGGCGAACATCGCCACCATGCCGAGGATCGTGCCGATCATGCCCCAGGCCGGGGCGCAGTCGCCGTAGGCCCGGTAGACCTTCGAGCCTTCGTCGAGATGCATCAGGAAGTTGTCGCGGTCCCGCTCCATCGTGTCGCGGATGAACTCGCGGTCGTAACCGTCGGCGATGTAGCGGGCGCCCTGCGCCAGGAAGGGGTCGGAGATCTCCATGTTCTCCAGCGCCATCGGGCCGGACTTGCGCACCACGTCGGCGATCTTGGTGATCTCCTCGATCAGCTCCTGCGGCTTCACCGAGCGCATCATGAAGGCGTAGCGCAGGCCCATGGGCAGGCCGTGCACGATCACCGAGAAGGGGAAGCGGATCATCGTGGCCGCGGTTGCGCCGCCGAAGACCACCACCACCGCGTGTTCCGACGCGTAGGCGCCGAAATGCCCACCATCGAGCATGATCAGCCCGACCACGACGCCGAGGCCCGACAGCAGGCCGAGTGCGGTTGCGAGATCCATGAGGCGGGTGCCCGATGCCGAAGCGTTAGGAAAACCGGAACCCGGGGCCGAAAACGGCCGGGCAGCCTACAGAATTAGGAAATCTTGCTGAACGAACCGTAAAGACGGCCGCTTCGACCCTGTATCGGTCTGTCATCGCCCGTTCAGGCGGGCGCTGGCATACCCGTTTCCCAAGAGGGGCT
The DNA here is from genome assembly GCF_008329595.1 of Methylobacterium sp. P1-11. Taxonomy (NCBI): domain Bacteria; kingdom Pseudomonadati; phylum Pseudomonadota; class Alphaproteobacteria; order Hyphomicrobiales; family Methylobacteriaceae; genus Methylobacterium; species Methylobacterium sp. P1-11. Next base: position 75,197 of record NZ_NPKS01000030.1, on the reverse strand, counting down.
TGACCCGGATCCGGCGCGGATGTCGGTCGGCGAACCTCCTCAGAGACGGCGTGAGACCCGGGTCACACGGGCCAGGCCAGGGGTGGCGGAGCGGTACGATGGTTCGTCTGTACGGGCGGGTCCTGGGTTTCCTGAAGGCGGAGCGGCGGCTGGCCATAGGCTTGGCCGCGACCAACGTCGTCCTGGCGATCGCGGCTTTCGCCGAACCCCTGCTGATGGGCCGGATCATCGACCAGCTGACCCATCTCAAGCGCGGCGGCGACGCCATGGGCACCATGCTGCCCCTGCTCGCCGCCTGGGTGGCGTTCGGCTTCTTCACCATCGCGGCGGGCGTGTTCATCGCGCTCCACGCCGACCGGCTCGCGCACCGCAACCGCCTGTCGTCGATGGCGAGCTACTTCGAGCACGTCCTCGACCTGCCGCTCGCCTTCCACTCGGCCAACCATTCCGGCCGCGTCCTGAAGGCGATGCTGGAGGGCACGAACGGCATGGCGTGGCTGTGGCTCGGCTTCTTCCGCGACCACCTCGTCGCCCTGGTGTCGCTGGGCGTGCTCCTGCCGATGACGCTGTTCATCAACTGGCAGCTCGGTTCGATCCTGGTGGTGCTGGTGCTGGCCTTCACGGCGCTCACCACCTTCGTGATGCGCCGGACCGAGACGCTGCAGGGTCAGGTCGAGGCGTTCAACTCGGGGCTTGCCGCCCACGCGTCGGACGCGCTCGGCAACGTCGCGGTGATCCAGTCCTTCACCCGCGCCAAGGCCGAAAAGGAGGCGATGCGCGGCATCATCACCAACCTGCTCGCCGCGCAGATCCCGGTCCTGTCCTGGTGGGCGCTCGCCAACGTGGCGACCCGTGCCTCCGCCACTATCACCATGACGGCGATCTTCGTCACCGGCATCTGGCTCTATCAGGCCGGCACCACCACGGTGGGCGAGGTCGTGGCCTTCATGAGCCTTGCCACCGCCTTCGTGGCCCGACTCGATCACGTGGTCGGCTTCGTCAACGGCCTGTTCCAGCAGGCGCCGAAGATCGCCGAGTTCTTCGAGATCTACGACACCGTCCCGGCGGTGGCCGACCGGCCGCACGCCCGGCAGGTCGCGCGCTTCGAGGGTGCGGTCACCTTCGAGGATGTCGCCTTCTCGTACGATGGAAGGCGCCAGGCCCTCGACGGCGTCTCGTTCACGGCGCGGCCGGGCGAGACGATCGCGCTGGTGGGCACGACCGGCTCGGGCAAGTCGACGACGCTCGGCCTCCTGCACCGCAGCTTCGACCCGGCCTCCGGTTCGATCCGCATCGACGGGATGGACATCCGCGACGTCGGCCTCTCGAGCCTGCGCCACAACATCGGCGTGGTGTTCCAGGAGCCGATGCTGTTCGCCCGCTCGATCCGCGAGAACCTGCAGGTCGGCTGCCCCGACGCCACGGACGCCGAGATGCTCGACGCCCTGGAGCGGGCCCAGGCCAGCACCTTCATGGCGCGCCAGCCTGCCGGTCTCGACACCGTGATCGGCGAGCGCGGCCGTTCGCTCTCGGGCGGCGAGCGCCAGCGGCTCTCGATCGCCCGGGCGCTCCTGAAGAACCCGCCGATCCTGATCCTCGACGAGGCGACCTCGGCGCTGGACGCCGCAACCGAGCGCAAGCTCCAGGGCGCACTGGAGACCGTGATGGCGGGGCGGACCACCTTCGTGATCGCCCACCGCCTGGCGACGATTCGCGACGCCGATCGCATTCTCGTGTTCCACGAGGGCCGGATCGTCGAGGCCGGCACCTTCGACCAGCTGGTGGCCGAGGGCGGCCGCTTCGCCGAGCTCGCCCGGGCGCAGTTCATGGCGGCCGAGGCCGACGAGGAGGAGGGGCTGGCCCTGGCGGCGTGAGGACGCGCCGCCGCGCCCCGGTGTTGGGATCGTGCGCCCTGCCCCTCTCTCGTGGGGGATAGGGGCGGGGCGCTTCGGGGCGCTTCGGGGCGCGTCCGAGGCGTGCGGCTCCGGAGGTCCTGAAGCGCCCGCCTCAGGGCCTCGATCCCGAGGGGCTCGGTCCTGAGGCGCTCGCCCCCGTCCGTCTGCCCTCCAGCTCGGCCCGGCGCGCCAGCATCTTCGCCTGCAGGCGGCTGCGGCGGGCGGCGATCACCGTGCCGTTGATCTCGCCGCCGAACAGGAACATGGCGGCGAGCCAGTAGAGGAACACCAGGAACACCATCGCGGTGGCCAGACCCCCGTAGGTCGACGCGTAGGCGTTGGAGAACCGGTCGAGGTAGTAGCCGAAGCCGAGGCCGGCGAAGAACCACAGGACCAGCGTCACGGCGATCCCGGGCAGAACCGACAGGATCGAGCGGCGGCCCGCGGCGACGAACTTGTGGGCGATCACCAGGACGACGGCGAGCAACAGGGCCGTGACGCCGATCCGCCCGATCGCCACCGTCAGGCTCAGGGGCTCCAGCCCGGGCGCCACCAGCACGACGTTGCGCCAGATCAGCGGCCCCAGCACCACGAGCAGCGCGAAGGCCAGCATCGCGAAGGCCCCGCAGATCACGTAGCCGATCGATTCGAGACGGGTCAGCCACCAGGGCCGGCTCTCGCGCAGGCCGTAGGCCCGATTCAGCCCGACCCGGAGGCTCTCGACGCCCGAGGAGGAGAAGTACAGGGCGAACAGCGCGCCGAGTGTCAGTACGCCGCTGCGCTGCTCGGTGAGCACCCGGTGCACCTCGCCGACGATCGGCTTGGCGATCTCCCGCGGCCATGCGTCGAAGATCAGCACCCCGGCCTCGTCGGCGAGCGACTGCGTGCCGAACAAGCCGGCCAGGGCCGCCAGCAGAATCAGGAACGGGAACAGCGAGGTCAGGCTCGAGAGCGCGATGTGGCTCGCGATCGCCCAGCCGTCATGGGAGACGAAGCGCTGCGCGGCGACGCCCATGACCTGTAATCCGCTGCGGAGAGGTTTCACGGGTTTCCGACGATCCTCGATCTCACGATCCTCTGGGTGATCCTCTCGGGAGAGGCCCGCCGATGAACGGCGCCGGCACCCGCGCGTCAACGCCGCCGGCCGGATCCGGTCCCGATCGCCGCCCGGTGACGCGCCCGCGCCACGCCGGCAGCCGTGGCGGCCGCGCGCCGACCGGAAGGCGAGATCACCGTTGCGCGCCGCGCGCCGACATGCTCCGTCCGGCGGACATGCCTCCGCTCCCACGCCCGTCGACGCTCGCGTCCGGCGCCCTTCCGGCGCTGTTCATTCCGATCTGGGCCACGGGCTTCATCTCCGCCCGGGCGGTGGTGCCGCACGTCGATCCGCTCACCTTCACGGCAATCCGCTTCACGGCCGTCGCCCTGGTGCTGGCCCTGATCGCCACGGCTTCCCGGGTGCGCTGGCCGGGGGACCATGCAGGGTGGCGCGACCCGGTCATCGCGGGTTTCCTGATGCAGGGGGTCTACCTGTCGGGCGTCTTCTGGGCGGTGAGCCACGGGCTGCCGGCCGGCATCGCGGCCCTGGTCGGCAGCCTCCAGCCGCTGCTCACCGCGCTCCTGGCGCAGCCGCTGCTGGGCGAGCGGGTCAGCGGCCGGCGGGCCCTCGGGATCCTCATGGGCTTCGTCGGCACGGGCCTCGTGCTCGCCCCGAAGCTCGGCGCCACGGACCCGTCCGGGATTCCGCCGGCGGCGCTGGCCGTCAGCCTCCTGGCGGTGCTGGCGCTGACCCTCGGCACGCTCTGGCAGAAGCGCACCGGCGGCCGGGTCGATCTCCTGGCCGGCGCGACCCTCCAGTTCGTCGGCGGCATGGCCTGCGCCATCCCGCTGGCGCTCGCCTTCGGCGGCGCCGCGTTCGACCCGGCGCCGGCCCTGTGGCTCGGCCTTGGCTGGGCAATCCTGGTCAACTCGGTCGCGGGGATCCTGCTGCTGCTGGTGCTGATCCGGCGGGGGGCCGTGGCGGGCGTCGCCGCCCTGTTCTTCCTCGTGCCGCCGGTCGCGGCCGTGCTCGGCTACCTGCTGTTCGGCGAGGTGCTGACCCCGGTGCAGGGCGCCGGCATGGCGCTCGCCGCCCTCGGCGTGGCGGTGGCGAGCCGCGGCTGAGGCCGCCGCCCCTGCGACGGAAGGCGCGGAAACCCTTCGCGCCCTCGCGGTTTGGTGCGCGCGGGCCGGCTCGGCCCGGGCCGGCACCGCGCGAGGCGAGGATGAATCAGGACAAGCCCCGCGAGATCCGCCTCGCCCTCGACGCGATTCCCCTCGGCGGCAAGGCCGCGGGCAAGGTGGGCGACGACGCGGTGCTGTTCGTGCGCGACGCCGACGGCGTGCGTGCCTTTCAGGCGACGTGCCCGCATCTCGGGGCGCCGCTCGCCAAGGGCGAGATCTGCGGCGGCCGGCTCTACTGCCCCTGGCACAAGGCGGCCTTCGCGGTCGCCGACGGCTGCCTGGAGGAGCCGCCGGCGCTGGAGTCGCTCACCCGCTATCCCGTCCGGATCGAGGGCGGCGAGGCGGTGGCGACGCTGACTCCCGAACCTGCCCCGGCGCGGCAGGCGCGGACGCCCATCGCGACGGTCCTGGTCGTTGGCACCGGCGCGGCGGCCGTGGCCTGCGTTACCACGCTCCGGCGCGACGGGTTTTCGGGGACGATCACGATGGTCGGCCGGGAGGGCCATCCGCCCTACGACCGGACCAAGCTGTCCAAGCAGTTCCTGGCCAAGCCTACCCCGGCGGAGAAGACCCTGCTGGAGCCGGATTTCGCCGCCGCCCATCGGGTCGAGCGGATCGAAGCGGAGGTGACCCGGATCGATCCGGCCGCCCGCAACGTCACCCTGGCGGACGGACGGCTCCTGTCCGGCGACGCGCTGCTGATTGCCACCGGCAGCCGCGCCGTGGTGCCGGATTTCGACGGCAGGGACCTCGAAGGCGTGATGACCCTGCGCAGCCTCGACGACGCGGTGCGGCTCAGCGCCGCGGCGGAGCGAGCGAAGCGCGTGGTGGTGATCGGCGCCGGCTTCATCGGCCTGGAGGCCGCGGCCTTCCTGACCAAGCGCGGCCTGTCGGTGACGGTGCTGGCCCGGGAGGAAACCCCCTTCGCCAAGCGCTTCGGCGAGGCCGTGGGCGCGGCGCTGAAGCGCTACCACGCCGGCAACGGCGTGACCTTCGTGACGGGCGAGGTCGCGCGGATCGCCGGCACCGGATCCGTCGAGGCGGTCGAGATCGCGGACGGCGCCCGGCTGCCGGCCGACCTCGTGCTGATCGGCGCCGGCGCCGCGCCGGAGACCGGGATCGTCGCCGGGGCGGAGCCGGACGAGACCGGCGGCCTGCCGGTGGGCGCCGACCTGAAGCTCGCCGACAAGGTCTGGGTCGCGGGCGATATCGCGGCCTTCCCGGAGCGCGTCAGCGGCGTCACCGCTCGGATCGAGCATTGGCGGCTGGCGCAGCAGCACGGCACCCACGTCGCCCGGGCGATCCTGGGTGCTACCGACGCCTTCGCGGGCACGCCATTCTTCTGGAGCAACCAGGGCGACAAGCGTCTGGATTACGGCGGCTACGCGCCGGATTTCGAGCGGATCATCCTGCAGGGTGATCCGGCGGCGCTGGACTTCATCGCCTATTACGTCCGTGAGAACCGCGCGGTGGCCGCCTGCAGCATTGGCCGCAACCCGGCCTTCACGGCATTCCTGCACCTGCTGGGCGAGGGGCGCGTACCCAGCCCGGAGGCGATCGAGGCCGGCGCAGATCTTCCCGCGCTGGTGTGACGCGCTCCGTCATCGCGCATGCCGGGAAGCGACACAGGATCGTAGAACCGCATCGAGCGCGGCGCTGCGTGGGGGCGCTGCATGGGATTGCTTTGCTGCGCGCGCGAAGATGCACCGCTCAGGTCGATGGAACCAGTTCCGATGGTTCATCTTTCGGTAGACGCCGCCCGCCGTCTTGAGTGCCGGGCCTGTACGGGAGGCCCCATGAACCAGATCGTCGTCGTCGCCCTCATCTGCGCCGCCTCCGTCCAAGCCCCGGACTGCTCCCGCGAGACCGCCCTCGACGTGGTCACCGGCCCGGCCCACACGCTCCAGGAATGTCTCGTCCAGGGACCGGTGCTGGCGGCCAGCACCGGCTTCAAGGGGGAGGATGGAGCCTACGTGAAGACGCGCTGCGAGCAGAGGCGCTGAGCTGGACACGGTCTGGCGAACAGCTTTCAACAGCCCCTTGGACGGATCATCAATGTCCGGATCGATGCGCATCGCCGCACCGGTCCGGCCTTGACTTCGATCCGCTACGCACTGGCTCACGGGCCCGGCATTCAACTTGAGTTCAAGGCGAGCCAAACGAAATCTGCTTCGGCTCCGGAGCGCGGCAGGTTAAAAGATCCGATCCAAGAAGACGCCACGCGAGCAAAAATCATGTCCGCATCCCCCGCCATCCAGACCGAGCCGCAGGATGTCGTCGCCCTCGCGAGGGCCGCCGGCGAGAGCGCCAAGGCCCTCGTCGCGGAGGCCACCCGCCGGGTCCGCACGCGGATCCTCGGAACCGACGGGCGGGTCGACGCGGCCAAGCTTGAGAGCCAGCAGCACGCCGCCCACGGGCTCGCCTGGCTCGCGACCTACGCGGAGGCGGTGACCGAACTCGGCGGCTACGCCGAGCGCCTCCAGGCCGAGGGCCGGTTCGGCGAGACCGAGGCGCTCCTCGTCCGGATCGGCGCCGGCGAGTATCTCGACCAGCTCTTCTCCGGCATCCCGATGAGCCAGGGCGAGATGGTCCGCCTCACCGGGTCGCTCGGCCTCTCCGCCAAGGAGGTGGCGCAGTACCGCACCGAGGCGGTCGAGACGCTGATCGCCGAGGGCAACACGCCGGAGAACCGCGCCGCCCTGGTGGCGCAGATGCGCGACGGCAGCGGCTCGGCCACGGTCGGCGCCTCAGGCCTCGACGAGGACATGGAGGCGATCCGCTCCGAGATGCGCCGCTTCGGCAAGGCCGAGGTGGTGGATCAGGCGCATGCGTGGCACCTGAAGAACGCCTACATCCCGATGGAGATCGTGCAGAAGATGGCCGAGCTCGGCGTCTTCGGCCTGACGATCCCGGAGGAGTACGGCGGCATGGGCCTGCCGAAGACCGCCATGTGCGTGGTCTCGGAGGAGCTGTCCCGGGCCTATATCGGCGTCGGCTCGCTGGGCACCCGCTCGGAGATCGCCGCCGAGCTGATCCTGTGCGGCGGCACCGAGGAGCAGAAGCAGCGCTTCCTGCCGAAGATCGCCAGCGGCGACATCCTGCCCACCGCCGTCTTCACCGAGCCGAACACCGGCTCCGACCTCGCCAGCCTGCGCACCCGCGCGGTGAAGGAGGGCGACGTCTGGAAGATCACCGGCAACAAGACCTGGATCACCCATCCGGTCCGCGCCGACATCATGACGGTGCTGGTGCGCACCAAGCCCGAGGAGAAGGGCCACAAGGGCCTCTCCATGCTGATCGCCGAGAAGCCCCGCGGCACCGACGCCGAGCCGTTCCCGGTCCAGGGCCTGTCGGGCGGCGAGATCGAGGTGCTCGGCTACCGCGGCATGAAGGAGTACGAGCTCGCCTTCGAGGGCTTCGAGGTGCCGGGCGGCAACCTGCTGGGCGAGGTCGAGGGCAAGGGCTTCGCCCAGCTGATGCAGACCTTCGAATCGGCCCGTATCCAGACCGCGGCGCGGGCCATCGGCGTCGCCCAGTCGGCCCTCGATGTCGGCCTGCGCTACGCCGAGGAGCGGGTTCAGTTCGGCAAGCCGCTGGTCAGCTTCCCGAGGGTGGCCGACAAGCTCGCCATGATGGCGGTGGAGATCAACATTGCCCGCCAGCTCACCTACTTCTCGGCCCGCGAGAAGGATGCCGGCAAGCGCTGCGACCTGGAGGCCGGGATGGCGAAGCTGCTCGGCGCCCGCGTCGCCTGGGCAGCGGCCGACAACGCCCTCCAGATCCACGGCGGCAACGGCTTCGCGCTCGAGTATCCGGTCAGCAGGATCCTGTGCGACGCGCGCATCCTCTCGATCTTCGAGGGCGCCGCGGAGATCCAGGCCCAGGTCATCGCCCGCCGGCTGCTCGAATCCGCCTGAAAACTCGGCTAAAACTGGGGAATAGTACGTAACATGGGATTATAAGTCGGCATATGAACCCGGCTTAAACGAAGTCCCTGCTTCCTGGTGCCCGGTGAACAACTGGGGCGGCTCGGTGAGCGCGCAGCACGACGACGGACAGACGGGCAAGAACCTCCTCCGGCACTGGCAGGATTGCCGGACGCCGGGGGCGCCGATCCCGTCCTACGAGGCCGTCGTGCTCGGAAGCCTCGGCCGCCTCGCCGACCGGGCCGCCCTGGTGACCACCCGCGACGGGCGAGCCGCCCGGATTCTCTGGGCGGGCCAGGCCTTCGGTGCCTGGCTCGCGGACGGCGCCGAGGTCCCGTCGGCCGAGACCCTCCCGGTCGACGCGCTCCCGATCGAGTTGCGCGAGCCCGTCGACGAGATGGTCGCGGCCGCCCTCGATTCCGGCCAGCCCGCCTACGGCCGGTGCGATCGCCTCGCAGCCGGGGTCGTGACCTCGACCCGCCTCGTCGGCCTGCCCCTGGGCAACCGGTGGGGCGAGCCGTTCGTGCTGATCGGGTTCGACGGGGCGAGCGTCCGGACCGAGCTGGTCCAGGCGATGTTCACGGCCACCGACCAGGGCATCCTGGCCCTCAGCACGATCCGGGACGCCGCGGGCCGCCCGGTCGATTTCAAGATCGTCGCCCTCAACCGCGGCGCCGAGCGCCTCCTCGAGCGCCCCGCCGCCGCCCTGCAATGGCAGCGCGTGGGCCAGTTCTTCCCGGGGGCGATCACCGAGCGGACGATCGCGACGCTCGCCGCCATGGTCGAGCGGGGTGGGCGCTCCGCCTTCGAGCTGAGCCGCCCCCGGTCCGACGGCGGCACGCTCTACCTCAAGGTCGAGGCGGGCTGCGTCGGCGATCTCCTCTCGGTCACCATGACGGATGTCGGCGACATCAAGGCCCGGGAGGCCTCGTTCCGGCTCCTGTTCGAGAACAACCCGGTGCCGATGTGGGTCGTGGCCGATGCGCGCGACCGCTTCCTGGCGGTGAACGACGCGGCCGTCGCCCATTACGGCTACAGCCGCGAGCAGTTCCTGAGTCGGGCGCCGGCCGACCTCGCCATCGCGGCCGAGGAGGCGACGGGGCTCGGCCTGCCCTCCGCCGCCGGCTCGCTCCACCGCCGCGCCGACGGCTCGGCGATCGAGGTCTCCCTGTTCCAGCGGGCGATGCCGTTCGAGGGGCGGCAGGCCGTGCTCGAAGCTGCCATCGATATGACCGAGCGGCGCCGGGCCGAGGCCCGCATCGCCCACATGGCCCACCACGACGCCCTCACCGGGCTGCCGAACCGCGTGCTGTTCCGGGACCGCCTCGGCGAGGCGATCGCCCGCCACGCCCGGGACGGCGAGGAGGCGGTGCTGCTCTGCCTCGACCTCGACAAGTTCAAGATCGTCAACGACACGCTGGGCCACCCGGTCGGCGACGCGCTGCTGCGCGAGGCGGCCGAGCGGATCGCCGTCTGCCTGCGCAAGGACGACCTCGTGGCCCGGCTCGGCGGCGACGAGTTCGCCATCCTGGTGCGCGGGATGGATCTCCCGGCGCTGGCCGACGGGCTGATCGCCCGGGTGATCGCCGAGCTCGGCCGGCCCTTCCGCCTGGAGGGCCAGGATTGCCACATCGGCACCAGCATCGGCGTCGCCTGCCTGCCCCGGGACGGCACCGATCCCGAGACGCTGATGAAGAACGCCGACCTCGCCCTGTACCGGGCGAAGGCCGAGGGCGGCGGAACCTTCCGGTGCTTCGAGCCGGAGATGGATGCCTGGGTGCAGGCGCGGCGGCGGCGCGAAAACGAGCTGCGCGAGGCCTTCGCCCGCGGCCAGTTCTCGCTGGTCTACCAGCCGCTCATGGATGCCCGCGCCGACCGGATCCTGGCCTTCGAGGCGCTGCTGCGCTGGCACCACCCGGAGCACGGCCCGGTCTCGCCGGCCGAGTTCGTGCCGCTCGCCGAGGAGACCGGCCTGATCGTGCCGATCGGCGCCTGGGTGATGCAGACCGCCTTCGCCGAGGCGGCGGCGTGGCCGGAGACGATACGGCTCGCCGTGAACCTGTCGCCGATCCAGTTCCGCAACCGCAACCTGGTCGAGACCGTGCGCGGCGCGCTCGCCGTCACGGGGCTCGACCCGCGGCGCCTCGAGCTGGAGATCACCGAATCGGTCCTCCTCGCCGACAGCACCGCCAATCTCGCGACCCTGCACGAGTTGCGGGCCATGGGGATCCGGATCGCGATGGACGATTTCGGGACCGGCTATTCGAGCCTGAGCTACCTGCGCAGCTTCCCGTTCGACAAGATCAAGCTCGACCGCTCCTTCGTGAGCCAGGTCGGCGAGAACACCCACTGCACGGCGATCGTACGGGCGGTGGCGAGTCTGGGCGCCAGCCTCGGCATCGCCACCACCGCCGAGGGTGTCGAGACCGCCGAGCAGCTCGCAATGCTCCGCGCCGAGGGCTACGACGAGGTGCAGGGGTTCCTGTTCAGCCGCGCGGTCCCTGGGCCCGAGGCCCGCCGCCTGATCGACGGCGAGCGGGAGGCGATCCCGGGCGACCGGGCGGCCTGATCCCGCCCGGCCCGCGGGGCGCCTACTTGGTGATCTTCACCGAGACCGGGTCGCTCGACGGGAAGGTCTCCTCCAGGGCGTCGTCCAGGCGCTCGTTCAGCTTCTCCTGCTTGTTGTCGGGGTTCTTGGCGTCGCCCGGCTTGGCGCTGCCCTGCTGGAAGCCCGGCTTGTTCTCGTTCGGCTTGTGGTTCTCGGCCATGTCGCTCGCTCATCCGTGACGGAGGCACGCAAGGGTGCTGGTGGGCATCAACGCGACGGAGGGCGGGTGTTTCCGATACTTCGCGGACGGCGCGTCGATCTGGCGGGTCCGAGGGGCGGGTCGCGCCTTCCCAGGGCGGGGCGCTGACGCTCAACCGTGATATCAGGCGGTCGCGAGCGGCCGCCCGACCGGGCCGAGGGTCCGCGCGCGGGTGGCAGCCGCGCGCATGACCGTCTCGTAGACGGATTCGAGGCGGTCGAGATGGGCATCCAAGGTCAGGGGCGCGGCCCAGTAGCGGTCGTGGGCAGCCCGGCCCATCCGGGCGGCGAGGCTGTCGTCGGACAGGCGCAGCAGATGCGCGGCCAGCGCGTCAGGGTCGCCCGAGCGGAACCAGAACCCGGTCTCGCCGTCGGTCACGGCCTCGCGCCCCGCGCAGGCGTCGCTGACGATCACCGGCGCGCCGCAGGCCAGGGCCTCGTAGACGGTGAGCGGCTGACCCTCGTACCAGACGCTCGGGAAGACCAGCGCCCGGGCCTGCCGCATCAGCGCCTGCACGGCCTCGGCGTCGCGCCAGCCGAGCATCGCCGCCTCGGGGTAGCGCGCGGCGAGCTCGGCCCGCTCGGGCCCGTCGCCCACGAAGGCCGCCCGCACCCCCGCCCGCCGGGCCGCCTCGGCGAAGATCGGCGCGCCCTTCTCGGTGGAGATCCGCCCGACGAACAGGAAGTCGCCCGGCGGGCCCGCGTGCACCGGCGCCCGCGCCACCGCGATCGGGTTGTCGACGCGGTGAAACACGGTCCCGCGGGGCATCAGCGGCCGCACGACGCTCTCCTGCAGGTCGCTGATCGTGATGATGTGGGAGAACAGCTCTGGCAGCCGGGCCACGTGGGCGAGGCCGGCATGGCGGATCATCCGGGCCACCTTGCGTGGGTAGCTGCGCGCGTCGCAATTCGCCACGATGCAGGCGGCTGACATCGGGGTCCGGTGGCAGATCCGCTGCTCCGGATAGGCGTAGAAGCCGCCGGTCGGGCAGACGAGGAAGAACTCGTGCATCGTGTAGAGGCAGGGCAGCCCGGAGGTCCGGAGCGCTGGGCCGATCGACGGCGACAGCGCCTTGGCGAAGGCGTGGACGTGGACCAGCGTGTCCCGGGGATCGCAGGCGGCGAGCTCCGCCGCCAGGGCGCGGCGCGCCGGCTTGTTCCAGATCGCCTGGGCCGCGAAGGCGAGCTTGCTGCGCGCCGTGGTGACGTCGTCCTGCTCCAGGCAGACCACCCGGATGCCGGCCGGCTCCAGCCGCGGGTCCACCGGGCCGACCGCGGCGAACAGGCTGACGCGGATCCCCCGGGCTGCAAGCCCCAGGGCGGACTCGATGGCGACCTTGGCCTGGCCGCCGTTGATCGCGGCGTGGTCTGCGACGAGGACGACGTGCACGTCAGGATTTCCGCCGCTGCGATCCGAGGCCGACATCTGTATCCGGCGGCGGTTGATCGCCCGTAAACCGGTCTGCCGCATCCTCCTGGCCTGCGAGACCGATCGATCCCCGGGAGGGTCACCATGCATGTCGTGATCCTGGCCGAATTCGCGGCCGCCACCGGCGGGGCCGAGAAGGTGGCGCTAGAATCGGCCCGCGGGCTCGCCGACGCCGGCCTCGCCGTCACCTATATCCAGGCGATCCCCGGCGCCGCCGATCCGCTCCTCGACCATCCCGGCATCCGCCGGATCGACCTCGGCCTGCCCGACATCTGGTCGCTCGGCGCGGCGCGGGCTGCCGCCGCCGGGATCTGGCACGCGACTGCCGCCCGCCGGCTCGCCGCGGCCCTTGCCGGGCTCGCCCTGCGGCCGGACTGCATTCATCTGCACCAATGGACCCGGGCCCTGTCGCCGGCAATCTTTCCGGTCCTGTCGGAGGCCGGCGTGCCCCTGATCGTGACCCTGCACGACTACGCCCTGGCCTGCCCGAACGGCGTCTACTACCGCTTCGACCGGGCCGAGCCGTGCGGGCTCGCGCCCCTCTCGGCCGCCTGCATCGCGGCGCCCTGTGACCCCCGCAGCCGGGTCCACAAGCTCGTGCGGGTCGCCCGCGCCGCGGCGCTGCGGAAGGTTGTCGGCCAAGCGACCCGGCGCGATCCGCTCCACGTCGTCCATGTCTGCGACGCCAGCCGGCAACGGCTCGGGGATCTGCTCGGCGGCTACGCCCTCACGCATCACCGGGTCGACAACCCGGTCCGGCTTCCGGAGGGGCCGGCGGCCGAACCTGCCCGCGGCGACGCGATCGCCTATGTGGGGCGCCTGACCCGCGAGAAGGGCGCCGACCTCGTGGCCGATGCTGCGCGCCGTGCCGGCCTCGCCGCGCTGTTCATCGGCGCCGGCCCACTGGAGGCAGAGCTGCGCAGCCGGGACGGCGTGGAGGTGATCGGATGGCGGAGCCCTGCGGCAGTCTGGGCTACGCTCCGCGCCCGCGCTCGGGCGCTTGCCGCGCCGTCACGCTGGTACGAGACCGGGCCGCTCACCGTCTACGAGGCGCTGGCGGCCGGCATCCCGGTCGTGGCCTCCGACCGCTCTGGCGCCGCCGAGAAGGTCCGGCAGGGCCGAACCGGCTTCGTGGTCGCCCCGGAGATCGAGCCGCTGGTCGCGGCTTTCACGGCGCTCCGGGACGATGCCGTGGCCGATGGCCTCGGGCGGGAGGCCCGCAGGCTGTTCCACGCGGCGCCGATGAGCCTGGATGCCCATACGGCCGCGCTTTGCGCGCTCTACGCCGGATTGGCCGGATCCGCGTCTGGTGCGATGCAGCATCGGGAAGCGATCCTCCAACCGCAATGATCCGGCGCGCTCCGGAACGCTTGGCATACCAGGAAAATTCACGCCAGAAGCATTCACGTTCCGTTCGTGCCCTCTTGGACAGAAAGATAGCTTTTTGCAGCGTGGCCCATTGCTGGAGCTAGCAATCTTGGCCGCTCAGATGAATGGCATAGCTCGCACGCAACCTGCTATCGGTCTCAGGCCGCGAGCCGATCACTGGGTAAGGACCTCGGATCGGCATTTTATCGGGCTTCCAGGTTCGGCGCTGCTCCGGAACCTGCACTTGACTTCTTGTTGCGGTGCAACATATAGAGGCGCGTCACCGCGGACGCATCCGGCGTCCCGCTCCATGAATGATGCTGGAGACATCGATGCAGACCCCGAATTTCGAGATCCCGACCGAGATGCGCGACTTCGCCGACAAGAGCGTCGATCAGGCTCGCACCGCCGTCGGCAACCTGATGGCGAACGCCGTTAAGGCCGCCGAGCAGGTCCAGGCTTCGGGCCAGACCTTCCAGTCGACCTTCAGCGCCGCGGTCGCGAAGGGGTTTGATCACGCGCAGGCCAACGCGAACGCGACCTTCGACTTCGCCCAGAAGCTGGTGCGCACGAAGGACCTCCGTGAGGCGTTCGAGCTCCAGTCCGAGTTCGTCCGCAGCCAGTTCGCCGCGCTCCAGGCCCAGGCCAAGGATTACGGCGCTCTCGCCCAGAACGCCGCCGCCCGCTAAGGTCGGTCGACCCGTCCCCGATCCGCGATCGGGGACGCAATCCGGGGTCCGGAAGGCCGCTCAGCGCCAGCCGGATCCCACGCTCTGACGCCCGGGCGTCACGGGTCCGGCGCCGACACCGCGGGCGAGCCGGCCGCACTCGATCCTCCGGCCGCCGCTCCGTCAGGACGGGCCGACGCCGACAGGAGGAGATCGCGCGATGGGTAAGCCGCGTCGACCGAGGAGCCGCCCCACCGGGACGCCCAAGCCGTTGCAGGCCGTGCCGGCCTCGCCCGAGATCCAAGCCGGGGACGCCCCGATCACGGCGAATCAACCTGGTCCGGCGACCGACCGGCCCGTCGAAGCCGTCCAGGCGGGAGTCGAGGCGGTCGAAGCGGTCATGACCGAGGCGGCGCCTGACGCGGCGTCCGAGATCGTGGCCGGGCATACGCCCGACGCCAGGGCGGGAGTCCCATCCGAACCGGTGGCTGAGGCCGCCACCGAGACGGCCTCCGGAGTTGAGGCCGCGATTGATATCGCCCTCCCGCCAGTGCCGGCCGCGGGGCCGGGACTCGCCGCGACCGCGGCCCCGAACCGAATCTCCGTCACGCCCGACCGCCTCGACGTCGTCGGGATCGGCTCGACCATTGCCCGCTACATGCGCGGCGAGGGCGAGGCCGCCCTCGCGCACCTGCGGGCGCTCTCGGGCGCCCGCTCCCCGGCCGACGTGATTCGCCTGCAGGTCGGTGAGGTTCAGCGGGCCGCCGACGCATCTCTGACCTGCTGGGTCACGGTGGTCGGTCAGGCGAGCCGCGTCATCACGCACGCCTGAGACCGCCCCTCGGAGCGGCGCGGGACTTGTCGCATCCCGGTCACAAGGCCGGCCGGATCGAACCGGCGACGGCAACCGCTCGTTAACCAAGTCGGTTCCATGCCTTAACGGAGGGCACGGGAGACGACACCGGACCGATGCCGAACTGCGCGCGCCTGATCCGTACCGCATGGCTTCGCCTCGCCGTGGCGCTTCTGGCGGCACTGGCGGGGACGCCGCTTGCCGCACAGAACGGCGAGAAGCCCGCCGTGGCGATCGGGGCCGACCTCGCGAGCCAAGCCGGCACCACACGGCTCATCCTGACGCTGTCCCGTGCGGTGGAGGCCCGTGGTTTCGTGATGGAGCGGCCCGACCGGGCGGTGATCGACCTGCCCGAGGTCAACTTCCAGCTCGAATCGGGCACCGGCAGTCGTCGCGACGGCCTCGTGCAATCCTTCCGCTACGGCCTGTTCGCGCCCGGGCGCTCCCGCATCGTGATCGACCTCGCCGCTCCCGCCACCGTCGGCAAGATCGAGACGGCAACGCGGCCCCGCGACGGCGCGGTACTGCTCACGATCCCGCTGCAGCGCGCCGACCGAGACGCCTTCCGCAAGGCGGCGGCCGCCGCCGACCCTGCCCCCGCCCAGGCCCGCAGCGTTCCGCCGGAGCCCGCCGACCAGCGCCCGCTGATCATGGTCGATGCCGGCCATGGCGGCACCGATCCCGGTGCCATTGCGGTCGGCGGGGTGTTCGAGAAGGACATCGTGTTCGGCTTCGCCCAGGCACTGGTGGACAAGCTGCAGGCCGGTGGCCGCTACCGGGTCCGGATGACCCGCGACCGCGACGTGTTCGTGCCGCTCGCCGAGCGCGTCCGCCTCGCCCGCGAGGCCAGGGCCGACCTGTTCGTGTCGATCCACGCGGATTCGATCTCGGCGGCGCCCCAGGTGCGCGGGGCCACGATCTACACCAATGCCGAGAAGGCCACCGACGTCGAATCCGCCAAGCTTGCCGAGCGCGAGAACCGAGCCGACGCCGCCGCGGGCGTGGATTCCGCCGAGGCGCCGCCGGACATCGCCGACATCCTGCAGGAGCTGACCCTGCGCGAGACCCGCGGCTTCTCCTCGGGCTTCGCCCGCACGCTGATGGGCCAGCTCGGCCCGGTGATGGAGATGAGCGCCAAGCCCCACCGCGAGGCGCGCTTCGTGGTGCTGCGCTCCCCCGACGTGCCGAGCGTGCTGGTGGAACTCGGCTATCTCTCCAGCAAGCGCGACCTGGAGATGCTGCAATCGCCGGAGTGGCGAGCCGGTGTCACCGGCTCCATGGCCAAGGCGATCGACCTGTTCTTCACCAACCGCGCCACGCTCGGCCGCCCGGCCGGGACACGCCGCTCGGCAGCCGCCGCCCCAGTTTCACCATAGATAGAGTGTCGATACGGGACGTCCGACGCCCCGTCGCACGGCCGCCGAAACCGGCATTCCGAGGGGGCCTGACGGGACCGTCCGGGGGCCGACCGCATCGAGAGCGGACGCACGCGCCGGATGAGCCGATTCCGGCATTCGGCCGGGCCAGCGACGAGCGGAACACCGGATGCGTCTGATCCTTCGTTTCTTCGGGATCCTGTTCAGCGCCGCCGCGGTGCTGTTCGTGATCGGCGCGGCGGCGGGCGGTTACTTCTACTGGAAGTACAGCCAGGATCTCCCCGACCACGCCGCGCTCGCCAATTACGAGCCGCCGGTGATGACCCGCGTCCACGCGGCGGACGGTTCGCTGCTCGCCGAGTACGCCCGCGAGCGCCGGCTGTACCTGCCGATCCAGGCGATGCCGAAGATCGTCGTGGCGGCGTTCCTGTCGGCCGAGGACAAGAACTTCTACAAGCACGGCGGCATCGACCCCGAGGGGATCGTGCGCGCCTTCCTGACCAACGCCAAATCGGGCAAGCGCCAGGGCGCCTCCACCATCACCCAGCAGGTCGCCAAGAACTTCCTGCTCTCCTCCGAGCAGACCTACGACCGCAAGATCAAGGAGGCGCTGCTGGCGCTCCGGATCGAGGCGGCCTACTCGAAGGACAAGATCCTCGAACTCTACCTCAACGAGATCTTTTTGGGGACGATCGTTCCGGGCCGCAACCTGCACGGCGTAGCGGCCGCCGCGCTGGACTACTTCGGCAAGTCGGTCCACGAGCTGACCATCAACGAGGCGGCCTACCTCGCCGCCCTGCCGAAGGGGCCCAACAACTACCACCCCTACCGCAAGACCCAGGCGGCGCTGGACCGCCGCAACGAGATCATCCGCCTGATGGCGGAGAACAACTACATCACGAAGGAAGAGGCGGATTCCGCCAAGAAGATGCCGCTCGGCGTCAACCCGCGCGTCGCCTTTCCGAACGCCGCCAACGCCAACTACTTCACCGAGGAGGTCCGCCGCGAGATCTCCGAGCGCTACGGCGAGAAGAAGCTCTACGAGGGCGGCCTCTCGGTGCGCGCGACCCTGGATCCGAAGATGCAGGCTTGGGCCCGCAAGGCTCTGGTCGACGGCCTCGTGCGCTACGATCAGGCTCATGGCTGGCGCGGTCCGGTCACCAAGGTCGACCTGACCGGCCGCGACTGGGGCATGGCGGCGGCCGAGGTTCCGGCCCTCGGCGACGTGGCGCCCTGGCGTCTCGCCGTGGTGCTGGGCAATGGCGGCGGCGGCGTGCAGATCGGCCTGCAGCCCAAACGCGAGGCTTCCGGCCAGGTGGTGAAGGACCGCGAGACCGGCGTGATCACCCCCGAGGGCATGCGCTGGGCCGGCCGTGCGAACCTCCAACCCGGCGACATGGTCTATGTCGAGGCGATGGATGGCGGGCGCGGTCAGTTCCGCCTGCGCCAGAAGCCCGAGGTCTCCGGCGCCATCGTGGCCATGGACCCGAATACGGGCCGCGTGCACGCGATGGTCGGCGGCTTCTCGTACGACGAATCCGAATTCAACCGCGCCACGCAGGCGATGCGTCAGCCCGGCTCCTCGTTCAAGCCGATCGTCTACTCGGCGGCACTGGACAACGGCTACACGCCCGCCTCGATCGTGCAGGACTCGCCCATCACCATCGAGGCCGGTCCCGGCCAAGAGGCCTGGACGCCATCGAACTACGACGGCAAGTCCGGCGGCCCGCATACCCTGCGCTACGGCATCGAGCACTCGAAGAACCTGATGACGGTGCGCCTCGCCAAGGATGTCGGCATGCCGCTCATCGCCGAGTACGCCCGCCGCTTCGGCGTCTACGACGACATGCTGCCGGTGCTGCCCATGTCGCTCGGCGCGGGCGAGACCACGGTGATGCGCATGGTCACCGCCTACTCGATGCTGGCCAATGGCGGCCGCCGCATCCGGCCGACCCTGATCGACCGGATCCAGGACCGCATCGGCGAGACGATCTACCGGCACGACAACCGCAAATGCATCGGCTGCGATGCCGAGAAGTGGTCCGGCCAGGACGAGCCGAAGCTGGTGGACGATTCAGAACAGGTGCTCGACCCGCTGACCGCCTACCAAATGGTCTCGATCATGGAGGGCGTGGTCCAGCGCGGCACCGCCACGATCCTGAAGCAGATCGGCAAGCCGCTCGCCGGTAAGACCGGCACGACGAACGACGCCAAGGACGCGTGGTTCGTGGGCTTCTCGCCGGACCTCGCGGTCGGCATCTATATCGGCTTCGACAAGCCCCGGTCGCTCGGCGACCGCGCCACCGGCGGCGGGCTGGCCGCGCCGATCGCCCTCGAGTTCCTGAAGACGGCCCTGAAGGACAAGCCGCCGACGCCGTTCCGCGTGCCCCCGGGGATCAAGCTGATCCGCGTCAACCTCGCCAGCGGCACCCGCGCCGGCTCGGGCGAGGGCGCCGGCACGATCCTGGAGGCATTCAAGCCCGGAACGGCGCCGCCAGATTCCTACTCGGCCCCGTCCTCCTCCGGCGGCGGCCAGGCGGCCGCCCCCGCGGCGGTCGCGCCCGATCCCGACCGGGCCGCGCAGGCCGGCGGATTGTACTGAGGCGGACCGTCCCGCATCGCCCTGCGCCCAGCTCGCTCTCAGCCCAGGTCGGGTCCGCCCGGCCTGGGCTTTCGCGTTGCGGATCCCGATCGGGCGCGAGTCTCATGCGAGGACGGCGTTCCGAATCCGCGGCGGCGGCGCGACGGACGATTCATCTCCGTGTCGAGGCCCCGGATCGGTGATCCGCGCCGTCCTCCCGGATCCGGGCCCGCCTACCGCGCCCCGGACGGGGGGCGGATCGAGCCATCTGCTCCAGTGGGAAGTGAAACCGGCGCGGTCTCCACGCCGCGTTCCGAATCCGTGTGGCCTGCTGCAACGCGTGACCCTGCTCGTCGGCTTGGACGCGCGTCGTGCTCCGCCTCGGCATGCGTACAGAAAAAAGCCGCCCCGGAAGGAGCGGCTCGAAGAGTCATCAGGGAGGCATCAAAACAGAGCGGACGAATATGTCCAACTCGACATCCAGATCACTGGATGCCTATTTATGCCTCGAAAACCTTAATGCAGAGTTAAGGCAAGTCTTGGGGCGACGAAGTCAGGCCGCCAGACTGTCGAACAGGCCGCGCCCGTCGGTCCCGCCGATCAGGTCCTCGACGAAGTTCTCCGGGTGCGGCATCATCCCGAGGACGTTCCCGGTCTCCGACAGGACGCCCGCGATGGCGTTGAGGGAGCCGTTGCGGTTCGCCTCCACGGTGACGGCGCCGGTCGCGTCGCAGTAGCGGAAGGCGACCCGGCCCTCGCCCTCGATCCGCGCCAGGGTCTCGGGATCGGCGAAGTAATTGCCTTCCCCGTGGGCGACGCAGACGTCGATCACCTGGCCTTGGGTGTAGGCGCTGGTGAAGCGCGTGTCGGTGCGCTCGACCCGGAGCGTCTGCCGGTGGCAGATGAAACGCCGGTCGATGTTGCGCATCAGCACGCCGGGCAGCAGGCCCGATTCGCACAGGATCTGGAAGCCGTTGCAGATGCCGAGCACGAGCCCGCCGCGGGCCGCGTGGGCCCGGACCGCGTCCATGGCGGCGGCCCGGCCGGCGATGGCGCCGCAGCGCAGGTAGTCGCCGTACGAGAAGCCGCCGGGCAGAACGGCGAGGTCGGTGCCGGCGGGCAGCGCGTGGTCCGCGTGCCAGACGAGGCTCACCTGCGCGCCGGAGCGCCGCAGGGCCCGGACGACGTCCGACTCACGGTTGGAACCCGGGAAGACGACGACCGCTGCGTGCATCAGAGGATCTCGATCGCGTAATTCTCGACCACCGTGTTGGCCAGGAGCTTCTCGCAGGCCGCGCGCAAGGTCGCCTCAGCGGCGGTGCTGTCGACCGCCGACACCTCGATATCGAAGACCTTGCCCTGCCGGACGCCGTCGACGCCCTCGATGCTGAGGGACCTGAGGGCGGCCTCGATCGCCTTGCCCTGCGGGTCCAGCACACCGGTCTTCAGGGTGACGATAATACGGGCTTTCATGGATCTTCGGGTCTCACGCGTGTCCGGGACGGGAGTGTGACCTGCGACATCATCACACAGACCGTCGCCGGTCGCTTCTAGCAGGAAGGCCGCCGCGCTGTCGAACACGCCGCACGCATAGGGATCATTCCGCTGTTCGATACAACGTGAATGAAGATCTTGCCCTGGGGCGCTCGTTCAGCGATGCGCAGCCGGAGCGCGCAGCGGCTCGATACTGGTCGCCCGGCGCCAGAGCTGGAGCATGATCCAGACCGCGAACAGGCTGAACACGCCCATCAGCACATGCCCGACCCGCTCGCCGAGATCGAAGATGCCCGCGAGAGCCCAGCCCGCCGCGATGGCCACGGCGAACACTTCGGTGCCGACGAGAACCATCATGCTGATGATGGTGATGGCGTTGCGCCCGTTCACGAGATCCGCCCTCGAAAAGATTTCGGGCCCCGGACGAACCGTCCGAGACCCGCGCAGCTAGCCTACAGAGACGGGGCGATGCAACCGACCGGGTCCGGCCAGTCCTCAGCGCGGCGCGCGCTTGGCGAGGATCCGCTGCAAAGTCCGTCGATGCATGTTGAGGCGCCGGGCCGTCTCGCTGACGTTGCGGCTGCACAGCTCGTAGACGCGCTGGATGTGCTCCCAGCGAACCCGGTCGGCTGACATCGGGTTCTCCGGCGGATCCGCCCGCTCACCCGGCTGCGCCATCAGCGTGCCGTGGATCTCGTCCGCATCGGCGGGCTTGGCGAGGTAGTCGAAGGCGCCGAGCTTCACCGCGGTGACTGCGGTGGCGATGTTGCCGTAGCCGGTGAGGATCACGCCGCGGGCCTCGGGGCGGCGCTCCTTGAGGCGGGCGATCACGTCGAGGCCGTTGCCGTCCCCGAGGCGCATATCGATGACCGCGAAGGCGGGCGCGCGTGCCTCGACAGCCGAGACGCCGTCCGCGACGCTGTCGGCCACCTGCACGTGGTAGCCGCGGCTTTCCATGGCGCGGGCGAGACGTGTCGAGAAGGGCTTGTCGTCATCGACGATCAGCAGGCTGCGGTCGGAGAAGGCGGCCAGCGGATCGGCATCGTTGATCACGGCAGCGTCGGTCGCCGCCGAGGTCCCGGGCTGCGTGAGCATCCAGCACTCCATTCGAAGTTTGTCGTCGGGTTCTTGGTCTGTGCCTTATATAGGTACGGCATCGCGCGGTGGCAGGGGTGCGCGGATACTGAGTTCCGGAGAATGTCGCGGCGCTGCGCCCCGTTCGAAGATGTGGCGGGCCCAGGAGACGCGCACGATCGCCCCGTGGGCGTCCGGCGCCGCAACGTTCATCAGGGCGAGCTGTGCGCCCGAGCGCTCGATCAGGGTCTTGGCGATGAACAGACCGAGGCCGAGCCCGGCCCCCACGGTCTCGCCGGATTGCGGCCGGTCATGGCTGCGCGTCGTGACATAGGGCTCGCCCGCCCGCAGCAGCACCTCGCTGGAGAAGCCCGGCCCGTCGTCGCGGATCTCAATCCAGACCCGGTCCGGGGTCCAGCGCCCCTCCACGGAGACGCGGGCCTCGGCGAAATCCACGGCGTTGTCGAGGATGTTGGCGAGCCCGAACATCACGCCGGGATTCCGGCGGCAGGCCGGCTCCGGCCCGTCGCCCCTGCTGGTCACGTCGAGGGCTGCGCCCAGGGCCCGCTGGGGCGCCACCAGCTCCTCGACGAGGTGGCTGAACGTCACCGTCTCCAGGAAGCCGGCCCCGGCGCCGTCCCCGTCGAGGGAGGTCAATTTGCCGAGGATGCCGCGGCAGCGGTCGACCTGCTCGCGCAGGAGATTCAGATCCTCCGCCACCGCCGGGGAGGCCGTGGGACCGAGCTGGCGGATCAGCTCCTTGGTCACCACCATGATCGTGCCCAGCGGTGTGCCCAATTCATGGGCAGCCGCGGCCGCGAGCCCGTCGAGCTGCGACAGGTGCTGCTCACGGGCGAGGACCAGCTCGGTGGCGGCGAGCGCCTGGGCGAGGAGCCGGGTCTCCTCCGCCACCCGCCACGCGTAGACGCCCGTGAAGGCGGTGCCGAGCAGGATCGCGGTCCAGACGCCGGAGACGTACAGGAACGGCAGCTCGATCCGCCCGTCCGCGAACCAGGGCAGGGGCCGGTGCACCAGGGCGAGCAGGGTCGCGAGGCCCACCGCCAGGAGGCCCAGCGCCAGTGTCCGCTCGGGCGGCAGGGCGGTGGCGGAGATCAACACGGGGGCGAGGAACAGCAGCGAGAACGGGTTCTGCAGCCCGCCCGTGAGGAACAGGAGGGCCGCGAGCTGGACGATGTCGAAGGCGAGCAGCAGGGCGGCGGAATCGTCGCTGAGCCGGTAGCTCGCCGGGAAGCGGATCCGCAGGGCCAGGTTCAGCCAGGACGAGGTGGCGATGACCAGGAAGCACCAGCCGAAGGGCAGGGGCAGGCCGAGGCCGAACTGCGCGCCGACCACGGCGGCGCTCTGGCCGGTGATGGCGAGCCAGCGCAGGCGCACGAAGGTGTCGAGCCGCAGGTGTCGGGCGTCGCGACCGAGGCCGCTGAGATCGGTGTCGGGCATCAGCTGTTTCGGTGCGTCGTCGGGCGGGTCCGGCCGGCCCGGCTTCTTTCGGGTCCCCACCGCATGACGCGGAGGCGGGGATTCCGGCAAGCCGATGGGGACGAGGCGTCGCAGGCGAACGTGGTCACAGGCAAGTCGCCGCGGCTCGGGGATGTTCCGCCGACGTTCAGGGTGGAGCATTATCCTACCGATTCGGGTTGCAGGAGGTAGGAGCCGCGCGGTTCGATGCCCGCGGCCTGACCGAGACCGCGAGGTGACGATGCTGCTGGCCTATTCGATGTACGAGGGCGCCCGCGCCCTGATGGCGCCCGCCCGCGTTGCCGCCGACCTCACCCGCTACGGGCTGCAGATGCCGGGCAATCCCCTGGCCTACGGTCCCTATGCCCGCGCCGTCAGCGCCGGCTGCGAGATGTTCGAGCGCGTCACCCGTCAATACGGCAAGCCCGCCTTCGGCTTCACCGAGACCGTCGTGGACGGCAATCCGGTTCCGGTCACCGAACGGGTGGTCTGGGAGCGGCCGTTCTGCCGCCTGATCGCCTTCGACCGCGCCTTTCCGACGCCGCCCGCGGAGCCGCAGCCCAAGCTGCTGATCGTCGCACCGATGTCGGGGCACTACGCCACGCTGCTGCGCGGCACCGTGGAGGCGATGCTGCCGAACCACCGGGTGTTCATCACCGACTGGACCGATGCCCGGATGGTGCCGCTCTTCGCGGGTCAGTTCGATCTCGACGACTACATCGACTACCTGCAGGAGATCTTCGCCGTGCTCGGGCCCGATCTGCACGTCATGGCGGTGTGCCAGCCGGCGGTGCCTGTCTTCGCCGCGGTGGCGCTGATGGAGGCGGCCGACGAGCCTGCGGTGCCGACCTCCATGACCCTGATGGGCGGCCCGATCGACACCCGGTGCTCACCAACCGCGGTGAACTGCCTCGCGCAGGAGCGCGGCCAAGCCTGGTTCGAGCGCAACACGATCAGCCTCGTGCCGCCGATTTACCCGGGCGCGTGGCGCCGGGTCTATCCGGGCTTCCTGCAGCTGTCGGGCTTCATGGCGATGAATCTCGACCGCCACGTCACCGCCCATTCGGACATGTTCGACCATCTGGTGACGGGCGACGGCGATTCGGCCGAGAAGCACCGCGAGTTCTACGACGAGTACCTCGCCGTGATGGACCTGACGGCCGAGTACTACCTCCAGACCGTGCAGACCGTGTTCGTCGACCACGCCCTGCCGACGGGCCGGATGCGCCACCGGGACGTTCCGGTCGATCTCGGCGCCCTCCGCCGCTGCGCGATCCTCGCGGTCGAGGGCGAGAACGACGACATCTCCGGCGTCGGCCAGACCAAGGCGGCTCTCGACCTGACGCCGAACCTGCCCGACGGGCGCAAGGCCTACCACCTTCAGGCCGGCGTCGGCCATTACGGCGTGTTCAACGGCTCGCGCTACCGGGCGGTGATCGCGCCCCGCATCGCTGCCTTCATCCGCGCCATGCAGGCGGTGCCGGGCGCGCGGGGCGGCCACCTGCGGCAGGTGGGCTGAGACGTTCGGTCGGGCGAGATCTCGCTCCGCGCCGTCATTCCCGGGAGCGCCGCAGGCGAGCCGGGAAACCAAAGCGGCCGTCGGAGCAGGATCTTCGGGCCTCGGCGCGTTCGGATCGCGGGCCCGGCAGCGCGGTGCCGGGATGACGCGGGTTCGCGACACCGAGCCCGCACCCGCCGGGCCCTGTGGCGGCGCACAGGAAAAATCCCTCGGCGATCCTGAATACATAACGCAGTGACGGCCAAGCTGGCGCGGGGTTTGCGAGACGCGCCCCGTGAGTTCGATCCGCGCAAATACCGCCCTCATCCAAGCTGACGCCGCCCCGATACCGGCGGCCGTGCGGCCGCTTGCCCGGGCCCCATTGTCACGTCGGGGCATTGCGCCCCTGCATCAGAACCGTTCAAACTCGCCCGCAAGGTGTGGGCCGGCGCTTCGGGGCTGAGACCCGCACCGCCAGGGAGAAGACGATGGACCGCAGGACCTTCCTCAAGGGCTCGGCTGCACTCGGGCTGGCCGCACCGCAGATCGCGCGCCCAGCCTTGGCGCAGGGCGCCAAGGTGCTGCGCTTCGTGCCGCAGGCGAACCTCGCCAATTTCGATCCGATCTGGGGGACCCAATACGTGGTCCGCAACGCCGGCACCCTCGTCTGGGACATGCTCTACGGCGTCGACGCGCAGCTGAAGCCGCAGCGCCAGATGGTCGAGTCCGAGGAGGTCTCGGGCGACAAGCTGACCTGGACCTTCCGGCTGCGGCCCGGCCTCAAGTGGCACGACGGCGAGCCGGTTCTCGCCAAGGACGTGGTTGCGAGCCTCACCCGCTGGATGGCTCGGGACCCGATCGGCCTGATGATCCGAGGCATCCAGGACGACCTCACGGCGACCGACGACAAGACCGTTCAGTGGCGCCTGAAGAAGCCGTTCCCGAAGCTCCTCTACGCGCTCGGCAAGACCAATGCCCCGATGGCCCTGATGATGCCGGAGCGGATCGCCAAGACCGACCCGTTCACGCAAATCACGGAGTATGTCGGCTCGGGCCCGATGAAGTTCGTCCGCAACGAGTGGGTGCCGGGCGCCCGGGCGGTGTTCGAGACCTTCACCGACTACAAGCCCCGCGACGAGCCGAATTCCTGGCTCGCCGGCGGCAAGCGCATGCTGGTCGACCGAGTCGAGTGGGTCATCATGCCGGACCCGGCTACCGCCTCGGCGGCCTTGCAGAACGGCGAGGTCGACTGGTGGGAGAACCCGATCTCCGACCTCGTCCCGCTGCTCCGCAAGAACAGCAATCTCAACGTCGATATCGCCGACCCGCTGGGCAATGTCGGGTCGTTCCGGATGAACCACCTGCATCCGCCTTTCGACAACCCGAAGATCCGCCAGGCGGTCATGACCGCGATGAGCCAGGAGGATTACATGCGGGCGATCGTCGGCGACGACGACAGCCTGTGGAAGAAGCTGCCAGGCTTCTTCACGCCGGGAACGCCCCTCTACAGCGAGGCGGGCGGCGACAATGTCGGCAAGGGCGACATCAAGCTCGGCCAGAAGCTGCTCAAGGAAGCCGGCTACAAGGGCGAGCCGGTGGTCTGCATCGTGGCGCAGGACCAGGGGATCACCAAGGCGCAAGGCGACATCACCGCCGACCTGCTGAAGCAGATGGGCTTCAACGTCGACTTCGTCGCCACCGACTGGGGCACCACCGGCACCCGCCGGGCTTCCAAGGCGCCACCGAGCCAGGGGGGCTGGAACATGTTCCACACCTGGCACGCGGGCGCCGACTGCATCAACCCGGCGGGCTATCCGGCGGTGCGGGCGAGTGGCGACAAGGCGTGGTTCGGCTGGCCCAACATCCCGCCGGTGGAGACCGCCATCGCCGAGTGGTTCGACGCCGCCGACCCGGCCGCCGAGAAGGCTGCCATCGACAAGGTCAACGCCGCCGCCTGCGAGGGCGTGGTCTACGTCCCGACCGGGTTCTTCCTCGGCTACCAGGCGTGGCGGAAGAACGTCTCCGGCATCGTGAAGGGGCCGATCCCGTTCACCTGGGGCGTGTCGAAGGCGTGATGGGTCACGATTTGACCAAGGCCGACGGCGCGACGCGTCCCCTTTCCCGTTCGGGAGAGGGCTGGGATGAGGGGTGCGACCCCTCCGGCACATTCTCGACCCTCACCCTGTCCCTCTCCCGAACGGGAGAGGGAACCCGCGCCTCAGCCGATGACGGTTCGGGGCTCTGCAAGCCGGCACGATAGCGAGGACCCATGCTCGGCTATATCGGCAGGCGCATCCTCGCCACCATCCCGGTCATGGCGGTGGTCGGGCTGTTCGTCTTCAGCCTCCTCTACTTCGCCCCCGGCGATCCGGCGGCGATCATCGCGGGCGATCAGGCGACGCCCGACGACGTGGCGCGGATCCGCGCGACGCTCGGCCTCGACCGGCCGTTCCTGGTGCGGTTCTGGGAATGGTCCTGGCAGATCCTGCACGGGGATCTCGGCACCTCGATCTTCACCAACCTGCCGGTCACCACCATGATCGGCCAGCGGGTGCAGCCCACCGTGTCGCTGATGCTCGTCACCCTGGTCTTCGCCATCGTGGTGGCGGTGCCGCTCGGCGTCGTCGCCGCCTGGAAGGCCGGCAGCCTGATCGACCGCCTCGTGATGGGCCTCGCCGTGATGGGCTTCTCGGTGCCGGTCTTCGTGGTCGGCTACGTGCTGGCCTACGTGTTCGCCCTCGAACTCGGCTGGCTGCCCGTGCAGGGCTACACGCCGATCGAGCAGGGGTTCTGGCCCTGGCTGTCGAACCTGATCCTGCCGGCCGTGACGCTGGGCCTCGTCTACATCGCGCTGATCGCCCGGGTCACCCGGGCGACCATGCTCGACGTGCTGCAGCAGGATTACGTACGCACCGCCCGGGCCAAGGGGCTGTCGCAGGGGCCGGTCCTATTCATCCACGCGCTGAAGAACGCCGCGGTGCCGATCGTCACGGTCATCGGCATCGGCATCGCCCTGCTGATCGGCGGCGCCGTCGTGACCGAGACGGTCTTCGCGATCCCCGGTCTCGGCCGTCTCACGGTCGATGCGATCCTCCGGCGCGATTACCCCGTCATCCAGGGCGTCGTGCTGCTGTTCAGCTTCGTCTACGTGCTCGTGAACCTCGCCATCGACCTGTCCTACACCTTGCTCGACCCGAGGATCCGCTATTGACCGCGACCGCCGCGCCCTACCCCGACAGCGCCCGGCCCACGGGCCTCCCGTCCGCAGAGGCGTCCCCGAAGGCGCCGCCCCCGGGTCTCGCCGTCGCGGCGCCGCTGCCGGACGTCATCCCGGTGCGCAAGCGCCGGGGCCGGGTCTGGACCTACATGCGTCGCAACCCGACCATCGTGGTCGGCGGGCTGCTGCTCCTCATCGTGTTCCTGATGGCAGTGCTGGCGCCCTGGCTCGGCACCGTCGATCCGACCGCCCTGGCGCCGGCCAAGCGCACCCGGGTGCCGTCCGCGCAGTACTGGTTCGGCACCGACATGCTCGGCCGCGACGTGTACTCGCGGGTGGTCTACGGCGCCCGGGTCTCCCTGCTGGTCGGCTTCTCGGTGGCGTTCCTCGCCTCGATCGCGGGGCTCGCGGTCGGTCTCGTCTCCGGCATGGTGCGCTGGCTCGACGGGATCGTCATGCGGGTCGTCGACGGCATGATGTCGATCCCGCCGATCCTGCTCGCGGTGGCGCTCATGGCGCTCACCCGCGGCTCGGTCCAGAACGTGATCGTAGCGATCACCATCGCGGAGATTCCGCGCGTCGCCCGCCTCGTGCGCGGCGTGGTGCTGTCGCTGCGCGAGCAGCCCTACGTCGAGGCGGCGGTGACCACGGGCACGCGGATGCCGGCGATCATCTGGCGCCACATCCTGCCCAACACGCTGGCACCCATGACCGTGCAGGCGACCTATATCTGCGCCTCAGCGATGATCACCGAGGCGATCCTGTCGTTCATCGGCGCGGGCGTGCCGCCGTCGACGCCGTCCTGGGGCAATATCATGGCCGAGGGAAGGGCGCTCTGGCAGGTGAAGTTCTACATCATCCTGTTCCCGGCCATCTTCCTCTCGATGACGGTGCTCGCCGTGAACCTCGTCGGCGACGGCCTGCGCGACGCCCTCGACCCCCGCATGGCGAAAGACGTGTGATGAGCACAGGCGTGAGCGGCATCCCCCTCCTGTCGATCGAGAACCTGCAGGTCCATTTCCGCACCCCCGACGGGGTGAACCGGGCAGTGGACGGGGTCTCCTTCGCGATCCAGTCGGGCGAGACCCTGGCGATCGTCGGCGAATCCGGCTGCGGCAAGTCGGTGACCTCGATGTCGATCCTGCGGCTCCTGCCCGAGCCTCCGGCCCGCATCGCCGGCGCCATCAAGTTCGAGGGCAGGAACCTCCTCGACCTGCCCAACAGCACCATGCGCAAGATCCGCGGCAACGACATCAGCGTGATCTTCCAGGAGCCGATGACCAGCCTGAACCCGGTGCTGACGGTGGGCCGCCAGATCGGCGAGACCCTGCGGCTGCACCAGGGCCTTGGCCGGCGCGAGGCCGAGGAGCGGGCCGTGGAGATGCTGACGCTGGTGGGCATCCCCGAGCCGCGGCGCCGGGTGCGGGAATACCCGCACCAGCTCTCCGGCGGCATGCGCCAGCGGGTGATGATCGCCATCGCGCTCGCCTGCTCGCCGAAGCTCCTGATCGCCGACGAGCCGACCACCGCCCTCGACGTGACCATCCAGGCCCAGATCCTCGACCTGATGCGCGACCTGAAGGCCCGGGTCGGCGCCGCCATCATGCTGATCACCCACGATCTCGGCGTGGTGGCCGAGGTCGCCGACCGGGTGGTGGTGATGTATGCCGGTCGCAAGGTCGAGGAGGCGCCGGTCCGCGACCTGTTCCGGTCGCCGCGCCACCCCTACACCCGCGGCCTGATGGGGGCGGTGCCGAAGCTCGGCGCCGTCGAGCACGGCGCCGACGCGCGCCTCGCCGAAATCCCCGGCATGGTCCCGAGCCTCAAAGGCCGGATCGAGGGCTGCGTCTTCGCCGGGCGCTGCCCGGACGTCACCGACCTGTGCCGCGCCTACGCCCCGGCCCTGGAGCCGAAGGCGCCGGGCCACCTCGCCGCCTGCCACTACGCGCCGAAGGACGCCCTTGCGGCATGAGCGCCACGCCCGCACCCGCCGGCCGCACCCTGCTGGAGGTCAACGACCTCAAGAAGCATTTCTCCCTCGGCGGCGGCCTGTTCGGCCGGTCGACCCGCGTGCTCAAGGCGGTGGACGGCCTGTCCTTCACGGTGGCCCGGGGCGAGACCCTCTCGCTCGTCGGCGAGTCCGGCTGCGGCAAGTCCACCGTCGCCAAGGCGCTGATGCGCCTCTACGCGCCCACCGCGGGCCAGGTGGTGCTCGACGGGAAACGCATCGACGACCTCTCGGCCGGGGCGCTCCGGCCCCTGCGGCGCCACATCCAGATGGTGTTCCAGGACCCGTTCTCGTCGCTCAACCCGCGGATGCGGGTGCGGGCGATCCTGGCCGAGCCGATCCGCAATTTCGGCCTCGCCCGCAACGCCGCCGACCTGGAGAGCCGGCTGGCCAGCCTGATGGAGCGGGTCGGCCTGCCCCGCGAGGCGCTCGGGCGCTTTCCGCACGAGTTCTCGGGCGGGCAGCGCCAGCGCATCGGCATCGCCCGGGCGCTCGCCGCCGAGCCGGACCTGATCATCTGCGACGAGGCGGTCTCGGCCCTCGACGTCTCGGTGAAGGCGCAGATCGTCAACCTGCTGCGCGACCTGCAGCGCGAGCTCGACCTCGCGATGCTGTTCATCTCGCACGACCTCGCCATCGTCGAGCACATGACCCATCGCGTCGCGGTGATGTATCTCGGCAAGATCGTCGAGATCGGGCCGCGCCGCGACCTGTTCCTGGCGCCCAAGCACCCCTACACCCAGGCCCTGCTCTCGGCTGTGCCGATCCCAGAGCCCGGCGCCGGGCGCACCCGGATCGTGCTCAAGGGCGACGTACCGAGCCCGATCAACCCGCCCTCCGGCTGCCGCTTCCACACCCGCTGCCCGCACGCATTCGACCGCTGCCGGACCGAGGTGCCGGGGCTCGATCCCGTAGGCGCCGGCCACTTCGCCGCGTGCCATCTCAACGACACAGCCGTGCCGGCCCAGGCGGCCTGACACCCACCGGGAGCCTCCTGTGCAGCACGACCTCATCCTGAAGGGCGCGCGGGTCATCGACCCGTCGCAGAACCACGACGGGATCTGCGACGTCGCCTTCGCGGACGGCCGGGTCTCGGGCTTCGGCCGCGACCTGCCGGCCGGCCCCGCCACGCAGGTGCGCGACATGG
Organism: Methylobacterium sp. P1-11; assembly: GCF_008329595.1. Taxonomy (NCBI): domain Bacteria; kingdom Pseudomonadati; phylum Pseudomonadota; class Alphaproteobacteria; order Hyphomicrobiales; family Methylobacteriaceae; genus Methylobacterium; species Methylobacterium sp. P1-11. The sequence goes on along the minus strand of NZ_NPKS01000030.1, from coordinate 44,158 downwards.
CCGGCGCCATCGTCACGCCGGGCCTGATCGACCTGCACACCCACGTCTACTGGGGCGGCACCTCGCTCGGCATCGACGCCGACGATTTCTGCCGGACCTCCGGGGTGACCACCTCGGTCGATACCGGCAGCGCCGGCCCCGGCAATTTCGCCGGCTTCCGCAGCCACGTGATCGAGCGGTCGCAGGCGCGGATCCTCGCCTACCTGCACGTGTCCTTCGCGGGCATCTTCGGCTTCTCGAAGACAATCATGGTCGGCGAGAGCGAGGATCCGCGGCTGATGGCACCGCGTGAAGCGGTCGAGGTCGCCGACGCCAATCGGGACGTGATCGTCGGCATCAAGGTCCGGGTCGGGCGCCATGCCTCGGGCGACCAGGGCACCGCGCCCCTCGACATCGCCCTGCAGGTGGCGGAAGAGACCGGCCTGCCGCTGATGGCCCATATCGACGAGCCGCCGCCGAGCTACGAGCAGGTGCTGGCCATGCTGAGGCCCGGCGACGTGCTGACTCACGCGTTCCGGCCGTTCCCCAATTCCCCAGTGACCGCGCAGGGCGCCGTAAAGCCGGCGCTCCGCGAGGCGCGGGCTCGGGGCGTGATCTTCGACATCGGCCACGGCAAGGGCTCGTTCGCCTTCAGAACCGCGCGGGCCATGCTGGCGGGGGGCTTCCTGCCCGACACGATCTCGTCGGACGTGCACCAGCTCTGCATCGAGGGGCCGGCCTTCGACCAGGTCACCACCATGTCGAAGATGCTCTGCCTCGGCATGAGCCTCAACGAGGTCATCGCCGCCTCAACGGTGAACGCCGCCGTGGCGCTGAAGCGGATGGAGTATGGGACCCTGAAGGTCGGGGCGCTCGGCGACGCCACCGTGCTGGCGGTCCGAGACGGCGCCTTCGACTACGTCGACACGCGCGGCGAGCACATGACGGGCGCCCAGCGGATCACCGCCGAAGGCGTGGTGCTGCGCGGGGCCTGGTGGCACCCGGCCTGAACCCGCCGGGACTGGTCCACCAGGACTGTAATCCTATCGCATACAAAATATCGAGCTTTACAGCCTCTTCGACTGACCGATACACTTTCCCGTGAGGGCCGGACCATCTCCGGCGCTCAGCGAAACGCGGCCCAAGCCGCGGCGCCAGGGAGGATGGATGGACACGGGTCAGCCTCTGCTGGAGGTCGACGGCGTCACGCTCCGCTACAAGACGCCCGAGCACCTCGTCACGGCCACCTACCGGGTGAGCTTCCGGGTCTGGCCCGGGGACCGCTTCGTCCTGCTCGGGCCGTCCGGCTGCGGGAAGTCGACCCTGCTCAAGGCGGTGGGCGGCTACATGGCGCCGACCGAGGGCGAGATCCGCCTGAAAGGCCGCCCGGTCACCGAGCCCGGCCCCGACCGGATGATGGTGTTCCAGGAATTCGACCAGCTCCTGCCGTGGAAGACCGTCCGGCAGAACGTGGTCTTCGCCCTCGAGGCCTCGGGCCGGCTCAAGGGCCGCGAGGCCCTGGAGCGGGCGAACCTCTACATCGACAAGGTCAACCTGACGAAATTCGCCGACAGCTATCCCCACACCCTGTCGGGTGGCATGAAGCAGCGCGTCGCCATCGCCCGCGGCATGGCGATGGAGCCCGACATCCTGCTGATGGACGAGCCCTTCGCGGCGCTGGACGCGCTCACCCGGCGGCGCATGCAGGACGAGTTGTTGATGCTGTGGGAGGGCACGCGCTTCACCGTGCTGTTCGTCACCCACTCGATCCCCGAGGCGATCAAGGTCGGCTCGCGCATCCTGCTGCTCTCGCCCCATCCCGGCGAGGTGAAGGCCGAGCTCAACAGTGCCGAATCCCCGGAGGCCGCGCTGCAACTCGAGGGCCGGATCCAGCACATGCTGTTCTCGGAAGAGATCCAGGAGGCGGAGAATGTCTAGCGCGCAAGCCCTGACTGGCGCCCCGCTGTCCGGCACCGCGCTGCGCCTGTCGCATGGGCAGGCCAGCCGCCCCGAGATCGTGCGCGAAACCGGCCACGCCCACGGCGCCGCCGTGGTGGAGAAGCCGCTGTCGATCCCTGAGCGGCTCTACAACCAGGCTTGGCTGCGCAAGATCGTGATCCTCGTCCTCCTGGCCGGAATCTGGGAGGCTTACGGGCGCTACCTCGACAACGACCTGCTGTTCCCGACTTTCTCGGCGACGGTGGAGGCCTTCTTCCGGGGCATCGCCGACGGCACGTTGCCGGCCCGGGCCTGGAGTTCGCTGAAGGTGCTTCTCATGGGCTACGCCGCCGGCGTCGCCCTGGCGACCGTGCTCACCGGCGTCGCAATCGCGTCGCGGATCGGGACCGACCTGCTCGAGACGCTGACGTCGATGTTCAACCCGCTGCCGGCGATCGCGCTGCTGCCCCTGGCGCTGATCTGGTTCGGCCTGGGCAACGGCAGCCTGATCTTCGTCCTCGTCCACTCGGTGACCTGGGCGATCGCGCTGAACACCCATTCGGGCTTCCTGTCGGTGAGCCGGACGCTGAAGATGGTCGGGCGCAATTATGGGCTGTCGGGACCGCGGCTGATCGGCAAGATCCTGATCCCGGCGGCCTTTCCCGCGATCCTCACCGGCCTGAAGGTCGGCTGGGCCTTCGCGTGGCGCACCCTGATCGCCGCCGAGCTGGTCTTCGGCGTGTCGTCCGGGGCGGGAGGACTCGGCTGGTTCATCTTTGAGAACAAGAACATGCTCGACATCCCGAACGTGTTCGCCGGGCTGCTCACCGTCATCCTGATCGGTCTCGTCGTCGAGAACGTGATCTTCCAGACGGTCGAGCGGCGCACCGTCCAGCGCTGGGGCATGCAGGCCTGAGGGTCGGTAGGCGGGCTGCGCACCCACCCGCCCTCGTCCACGCCGGAGCGGCGCAATCCGCCAGCCCTTGGTGCGCAGGCCGGGCCGCCGCAACCCGATGCGAGCGGAGACGTCTCTTCTCGTCTAACGCTCGAATAGAGAATCATCTTCTCTTTCGTTCGGATGCGGCAACCGTTTTCTTCCTATAGGCTCCGTCGCCGACCTTCGGAGCCCAATCCTGTGAGCCTTGAAGCCTCTTCCAAGACGGCCCCGACGCCGCTGCGCCCCGAGCGGGGCGGCCGATCGGAGACGGCCGCCTCGGTCCTGCCCGGAATCGGCCTGTGCGCGGTGATCACCGCCGTCGCGATGGCCGCTCAGGCGTTGGAGGAGCGGGTCGCCGGCCACCCCTATATCGAGGCCCTGGTCCTGGCGATCCTGATCGGCATCGCGGTGCGGACCGCCTGGACACCTCCCGCGCGGTTCCGCACCGGCGTCGCCTTCTCGGCCAAGCAGCTCCTCGAAGTCGCCGTCGTGCTGCTCGGCGCCTCCCTCAGCCTCGGGGCGATCCTCGCCTCCGGCCCGGCGCTGCTGGCCGGCATCGTCGGGACTGTGGTGCTCGGCATCACCGCCAGCGTGGCGATCTGCCGGGCGCTCGGGCTTCCGGCCCGGATGGCGATCCTCGTGGCCTGCGGCAACGCGATCTGCGGCAACTCGGCGATCGCGGCGGTGGCGCCGGTGATCGGCGCGGAGGCGAAGGACATTGCCGCCGCCATCGCGTTCACCGCCGTGCTCGGTGTGCTGATGGTGCTCGGGCTGCCGCTGTTCGTGCCCGTCGCCGGGTTGAGCGACAACCAGTACGGGGTTCTGGCGGGGCTCACAGTCTACGCGGTGCCGCAGGTGCTGGCCGCGACCGTGCCGGTGAGTTTGCTGTCGACCCAGGTCGGCACCCTGGTCAAGCTGGTGCGCGTGCTGATGCTCGGCCCCGTCGTGGTGGTGTTCTCGCTGATCGCCCCTCGGCTTCCGCAGGCGGCGGGAGCGCCGACGGCACCCGCCCGTCCGGGGCTCACCAAGCTGGTGCCCTGGTTCATCCTCGGCTTCCTGGCGCTGGCCACCCTCCGCTCCCTGGGCCTCGTCCCGGATCAGGCGGTGAAGCCGCTGACCCAGCTCGCCGGCGTGCTCACGGTCCTGTCCATGGCCGCCCTCGGCCTCGGGGTCGATGTCCGGGTCCTCGCCCGGGTCGGCGGCCGGGTCACCCTCGCGGTCACCGCCTCCCTCGCGGTCCTGATCGCCCTCAGTCTCACGCTGATCCGCGCCCTCGGGATCGGGTGACGCCGCGCGGTATTTCCCGCCGCGCTTGCTTTCGAGTCCTGTAACCGACATCGAATCGGCACCTTTGTGCAGGTGACGAAGCCTTTCGCGACGGCGATCTGGCCCTTCCGCACCGAAAAGCGCTTTGGATGATCGACCAGCTGTCAAGACCGTCTTGACACATACGCGGTTTTTGCTTTGGAACCGCAGGCATCGTTGTCGAAAGCTTTGTGTGGACTCACGCTGTGCCCGAAAAGAATCCCGAGAACGGCCTCAGGTTGGTTACGCTGGTCGGCGAGATCGTCGCCGCCTATGTCTCGAACAATTCCGTTCCGCCGACGGCGCTGCCCGAGCTGATGGCGAGCGTGCACGGAGCCCTGGCCACCCTCGATGGGCAGCCGGTGGCTGCCGCCGAGCCGGCCGTGGAGCGGCCGACACCGGCCCAGATCCGCAAATCGGTCCAGGAGGACGGGATCGTCAGCTTCATCGACGGCCGGACCTACAAGACCCTGAAGCGCCACCTCACCGCCCACGGGCTCACGCCGGACCGATACCGCGAGCGCTACGGCCTGCCAGACGATTACCCGATGACCGCGCCGGGCTACGCCGCGCAGCGCTCCGCCCTCGCGAAGGCGATCGGCCTCGGCGTGCCCGGAGGACGTGTCGATCAGCGCAGGACGGGCACCGGCGGCTGATCGGCGGCGCGGCGCAGGGCCGATCGCGGCACGGTCTCGCCCTTGCGAGACTGGAACGGCAACACCTGCGCGGAGCCCGGTGCCGACCGGCCGAGTTCAGTGCGGCCCGGACGGCCGAACGTGTCGGCCCAGCTCAGCTTGATCACGCGGGTCTCCGGAGCCGCGGATGCAGGTTCCTCCGCGGGCTCTCCTGCATGTTTCGGTGCTTTGTGGTTGGCGGCACCGATCCAGCGCACGATCCGGTGTTCGCGCCCGCGGCGGAGCGCCGGCGGCAAGTCCGTCTCGCCGCGCTTGCGGTTCGGCCGGATGTCGTCGGTCTTGTCTGAGATCGACACGCTCGATAACCCTGTCCCGTTCGAGGCGCGAGCGGGGACGGATAGCGGGTGCAGCCGTGGATCCGCCGGGGTGCTCCACCCTCGACAACGGCGCTATCCTACTGAGCTTGCAGGATCCCGACAGGGCGGTCCCGTCCAAAAAACTTGTCTCTGCGTCCCAGATTGGCCCGTTTAGGGCCGGTGCGGCTCAGGATGCGTGCGCACCCGGCACCGCTGCGAGGAGGCTGCGGGTGTAGGCGTGCTGCGGCGCGGCGAACAGGTCCGCGGTGCCCCGCATCTCCACGATGGCGCCACGGTGCATCACGGCGATCCGGTCGCAGATCGTGGCGGCCACCCGCAGGTCGTGGGTGATGAACAGCATGGCCAGCGACAGGCGCTGCTTCAGGTCCTCCAGCAGGTCCAGAACCTGCCGCTGCACCGAGACGTCCAGCGCCGAGACCGCCTCGTCGGCGACCAGCACGTCGGGCTCCATGGCGAGCGCCCGGGCGATGCCGATGCGCTGGCGCTGCCCGCCCGAGAAGGCGTTCGGGTAGCGGGCGGCGGCCTTGGGATCGAGGCCGACGAGGTCGAGGAGGCTGCGCGCCCGTTCCCGCGCCTCGGCGGCCGGGACCCCGTGGGCGATCGGGCCCGCCGTGATGATCTGCTCCACGGTGCGCCGCGGGTTCAGCGACGCGAACGGGTCTTGGAAGATCATCTGGATGCGGCTGCGCTTGTCGCGCAGGGCCGTCTTGCCGAGGGCCGTGTAGTCGAGGTCCCCGAGCCGGACCGTGCCGCCGTCGGGCTCGATCAGGCGGATCGCGAGCCGCGCGGTGGTCGACTTCCCCGAGCCGGATTCGCCCACGATCCCCAGGGTCTCGCCGCGGCGGACGTCGAACGAGACCTCTTTGACCGCCGCCACGACCCGCGGCTTGCCGAACAGGCCGGAGCGTCCGGAATAGGTCTTGGACAGCCCGGTCACCGAGAGGGCGACCGGGGCCGCCGCCAGGGCCGCGCGCGGCGGCGGCGTCAGGCTCGGGACGGCGGCGAGCAGCGCCTTGGTGTAGGGCGCCTGGGGGTCGCGCAGCACCGCCTCGGCGGGGCCGGATTCCACGAGCCGCCCGCGCTGGAGCACCGCCACGTGGTCGGCGATCTCCGCCACCACGCCGAAATCGTGGGTGATGAACAGGACGCTCATCCCGCGCTTCTGCTGCAGGTCGCGGATCAGCCGGAGGATCTGGGCCTGGGTGGTAACGTCGAGCGCCGTGGTCGGCTCGTCGGCGACCAGCACCGAGGGCTCCAGCGCCAGCGCCATGGCGATCATCGCCCGCTGCCGCTGGCCACCGGAGAGCTGGTGCGGGTAGGCCCGCACCGCCTCCTCGGGGTTCGGCAGGCCGACCTCGGCGGCGAGCGCCACCGCCCGGGCCCAGCGCTCGCTCCGGCTGAGCAGGTTGTGCGCCTCGAACATCTCGGCGATCTGGTCGCCGATCCGCATCACCGGGTTCAGCGCCGTCATCGGCTCCTGGAACACCATGGCGATGCGCCGGCCGCGCAGGGACCGCCACGCGGGCTCGTCGAGGGCCAGGAGGTCCCGGCCCTCGAACAGGATCGTGCCGGCCGTCGGCTTCAGCGCCCGCGGCAGGAGGCCGGTCAGCGCGTAGGCGCTCATCGACTTGCCGGAGCCCGATTCCCCGACGACGCACAGGATCTTCCCGGCCTCAAGGTCGAGGTTCAGGCCCTCGACCGCGTGCGGGCGGTCGGCGCCCTTGGGGAGCGCGATCGTCAGATCGCGGATGCGGACGACCGGCTCGCTCATCGTGTCAGGCCCTCGCGGTGCGGCGGCGGAGGATGTCGGGTCCGGCCTCGGCCAGATCCCAGAACAGGCCGGCCATGATCGCCATCCCCTCGCGGGTGCCGGAGGCCAGCATGTGCTCGTCGGGCCCGTGCTGGCGGCAGGCCGGGTAGGAATGCGGTACCCAGAGGGTCGGCAACCCTAGGATCTCCGAGAAGGCGTCGTTCGGCAGCGAGCCGCCGAGATTGGGCAGCAGCGCCGGCTTTTTGCCGGAACTCGCCTCGATCGATCCTAGCGCCCACTCCACCCAGGGATCCTCCACCGGCAGACGCGTCGCCTGAAACACCTCCGCGGCGCGGGCCGGCCTGACCTCGATCATCGGGAAGCCGTGCGCGTCGAGATGGGCACGGACGTTCGCGATCAGGTTCTGCCAGTCGGTGCCGACCACGAAGCGCAGCTGCAGGGTCGCCTTGGCGTGGGGCGGGACGGCGTTGAGCGGCCCGTCCGGGTCGCCGGTCTTGAAGGCCAGCACCTCGAGCGTGTTCCAGGCGAAGACCCGCTCGGCCGGACTCAGGCCCGGCTCGCCCCAGTCGGAATCGATCTTGGGCGCGGTCGGGTCCTCGCCGACGCGGATGTCGGCGAGCGCCGCGCGCACGCCCTCGGGGATCGGCGGCGGCCGCAGGGCCTCGACCAGGATGGCGCCGCGGGCGTCGACCATCGAGGCTATGGCCGAGGCCAGCACCGTGCCGGGGTTGCGCAGCAGGCCGCCCCAGTTGCCGGAATGGTGCGGGCCCTCGCGCAGGTTGAGGCTCAGCTCGAAATTGTAGGCGCCGCGGGAGCCCAGGAAGAGGGTCGGGCGCTCGCCGTTGAGGCGGGGGCCGTCCGAGGCGATCAGCACGTCGGACCGGAGGGTCTCGGCCTGCTCCCGGCAGAACGGCCGCAAGCCCGGGGAGCCCGATTCCTCGCCCATCTCGATCAGGAGCTTCACGTTGAAGCCGAGCCGCCCGTCGCGGGCCGCGATCACCTGCTCCAGGGCGGCGAGGTTGAGGACGTGCTGACCCTTGTTGTCGGCGGTGCCGCGCCCGTACCAGCGGTCGCCCTCGACCACGATCTCCCAGGGGCCGAGGCCTTCCCGCCACTGCTCGGGATAGCCCCGCACCGTGTCGCCGTGGCCGTAGATCAGCACGGTCGGCAGGTCCGCGCCCTCGCGCCGCTCGGCGACCAGGAACGGGCCGTGCACCCCGTCCGGGTTGGGGAAGATCTTCGGGGTCTCGAAGCCGAGGCGGGCGACGAGCGGCGCGATGAAGGCGTCGAGATAGGCGTGCAAGGCCGCCTCCTGGCCGGGGGCCTGGCTCTCGGTGGGCATCGCCACCGCCTCCCGCAGGAGGGCGAGGAACGCGCCCGAATCGAAGGCGTCCGTGGCGCGCGCGATGGCGGCGTCTCGCGTCATGGTGTGTTTCCCGTGAAACATTTCGTTAACGTACCGGCTACGCCCCGGCCCGGCGGAGCCGTCAGTTGCGCGCCTCGGGGGCGGTGATGTCGCGCAGGCCGTCCCCTAAGAGGTTGATCGCCAGCACCAGCAGGAGGAGCGCCACGCCCGGAATGGTGATCACCCAGGGTTGGAAGAACATGTACTGCTTGCCCTCGGCGATCATCAGGCCCCAGGAGGGCAGGGGCGGCTGGACGCCGAGGCCGAGGAACGACAGGGCGGCCTCTAGAAGGATCGCGTGGGCCATCTCCAGGGTCGCCACGACGATCAGCGCGTTCATGATGTTGGGCAGGATCTCCTGGCGGATGATCCGCAGGTCCGTGAGTCCCGCGGCGCGGGCGGCCGAGACGAAATCCTGGTTGCGGATCTGCTGGGTTGCGGCCCGCGTCACCACGGCGAAGCGGTCCCAGAGCAGGAAGCCCAGCACGAGCACCACCACCTTGAGAGAGCCGCCGACCAGCGCCGCCATGGCGAGCGCCACCAGCACCACCGGCATGGCGAGCCGCGTGGTCACCACGTAGCTGACCACCGAATCGACCCAGCCGCCGAAATAGCCGGCGCACAATCCCAGCGCCGTGCCGATCACCCCGGAGATCAGCGCCGCCGAGATCCCGATCAGGAGGGAAATCTGGCCGCCGTAGAGGAGGCGGCTCAGGTAGTCGCGGCCGAGCTTGTCGGTGCCGAGCACGTGCTCCCAGGTGCCCTTGGCCTGCCAGATCGGCGGGATCAGGCGGCGGGAGACGTCTTGCGCGTAGGGGTCGTGCGGCGCGATGAGCGGGGCGGCGAGCGCCGCCAGCACGATCAGCCCGAGGATCCCGGCCCCGATCAGGAAGCCGGTGTGGCGCAGGCCCCGCCGCAGGATCAGGCGGGTGGGGGAGGGCACCGCCGCCAGCGCGACCGGCGCATCGGGGGGCAGGGCGGAGGCGGCGAGCGCCGCCGTGTCGGGTGGGAGGCTCATGGGCGGCAGCTCCTCACGATTGGCGCAGGCGCGGATCGAGGAAGGCGTTCAAGAGGTCGGCCGCCAGGGTCAGGCCGATGTAGATCATGGCGAGCACCAGCACGATCGCCTGGACGACGGGGAAGTCGTTGCGGGCGATGGATTCCCAGGCGAGCTGCCCGAGGCCCTGGAGCGAGAACACCGCCTCGATGACGATCGAGCCGCCGAGCATGAAGCCGAACTGCACCGCCGACAGGGCGATCACCGGGATCACGGCGTTGCGCAGGGCGTGCCGCACCAGGATCTTGCGGGGCGGCAGCCCCTTGGCGCGGGCGGTGCGGACGTAATCGGAGGCCAGCACCTCCAGCATGCCGTTGCGGGTGAGCCGCATCACCGCCGGCATCGCGTAGTAGCCGAGCGCCACCGCGGGCAGGACGAAGTTCTTCCACGTGGCGTTGCCCGAGACCGGCAGCCAGCGGAGATTGACGGAGAAGATCAGGATCAGCGTCAGGCCGAACCAGAAGCTCGGCATCGCTTGGCCGAGCACCGAGACGGCGAGCGCCGTCCGGTCGATCCAGGTGTCCCGCTTCACCGCGGCGACGACGCCGAGCGGGATCGCCACGAACAGGGCCACGCCGAGCGCGATGATGCCGAGATAGAGGGTGATCGGCAGGCGGGCGGCCAGCAGGTCGATCACGCTCTCGCGGAAATAGAACGAGTTGCCGAAGTCGAGGTGCAAAGCCCGCCAGCCCCAGGTGAGGAACTGGGTCAGCAGCGGCTGGTCCAGGCCGTAATCCTGGCGGATCTGCGCGATCTGCGGTCCGGTGGCCTCCGGCCCGGCGATGGCGGTGGCGAGGTCGCCCGAGAGGTGGAGGAGCAGGAAGCTCGCCACCGAGACCGTGAAGGCCACCGCCAGGGCGACCAGCACGCGCCGGAACGTGAAGGCCAGCATGGCTCAGGCTCCTGCCGTTTCCCGTCGGTCGCGCCGGATCGGGACGGACCGCGCTCTCCTCCCCCGGCGATCCCGGGCTTGCCCGGGATCGCTCAAGCTTGTGGGGAGGGGCCGGAGGTGGGGGTGGTTCAGGATCGAGCGCTGCGGTGCCGTCTGCACCACCCCCACCCCTGGCCCCTCCCCACAAGGGGGAGGGGAAAAGCGTTGAGCCTTCATCGACATCGTCACTTCCACGACGCCGCGTAGAAGCGCGCCACCTCGTCGGGCTGGGCGGTGAAGTTCAGGTCGGACGTGAAGGCGTAGTTCGTCGAGTAGGAGAACATCGGCAGCGCATAGGCTTCGCCGGCGATCCGCTGGAGCGCCTTGGCGTAGGCGGCCTTGCGCGTTTCCGGATCGGTGGAGCCGTCGCCCTTCTGAAGATCGGCGATCACCTGCGGATCCTTGGTCAGATCCTCCTCGCCGCCGCGGAAATACACCCCGTCGAAGGCCGAGACGTCGAGCACCGAGAACGACCCCCAGGTCTGGTAGCCGATCGAAGTCTTGCCGGCCCGCAGCGCGTCGCGGAACGCCGCGTAGCGCAGGTAGTTGAGCCGCGCCTTGATGCCGACGGCGCCGAGATAGCCGATCACCGCCTCCGCGTAGTCCCGCTCGCGATAGGCGCCGAGGTCGATCTCGAACCCGTTCGGATAGCCGGCCTCCTTGAGCAGTGCCTTGGCCTTGGCCGGGTCGTAGGCGTAGCGCGGCACGCCCTCGTCGGTGCAGCCGAACTGGTCGACGAAGCAGAGCGCGTTCATCACCCGCGAGGCGCCGCGCACGAGGTTGTCGACCATCGCCTTGCGGTCGATGGCGTAGCTGATCGCCTGCCGGACGCGGACGTCCTTGAGGGGCGAGTTCTCCTTCGCCCGGCCGAGCGTGTCGAATTGCAGGAAGCCGACCCGCATCGTCTCGGAGTTGAGCACAGTGACGTTGGGCGCGGCGCGCAACTGCTCGGCCTGATCGCTCGGCACCCGCCAGATCCAGTCGACGCCGCCGGTCATCAGCTCGGCCATCCGGCTCTCGCCGTCCGGGATGACGCGGAACTGCAGCTTGCCGATCTTCGGCTTACCCAGCGGGCTGCCCGACCAGTACTTGTCGAAGCGCTCCATGCTGACGCCGCGGCCGCTGTCGACCTTGGTGATCCGGTAGGGGCCACTGCCGATCGGCGCCTTGGCGAAGCCGTCGAGCCCCACCTTCTTGAAGTAGGCAGCCGGGAAGATCGGCGTCGGGCCGGCGAGATATTCGAGCGCCGCCGGGAACGGCGCCTTGAGGTGGATGCGCACGCTGTGCGGGCCGGTCACCTCGACTGACTTCATCCAGTCGACGTTCTGGCGGGTGACCGTGCGCGCCTCAGGCGTCAGCACGTAGTTGAACGTGAAGGCCACGTCCTCGGGCCCAAGCGGGTCGCCGTTGTGGAAGGTCACGCCCTCGCGGATCGTGAGATCCAGGGTCGTGTCGTCCACCCAGGTCCAGGCGGTTGCCAGCATCGGCTTGTAGGAGCCGTCCTTGGAGTCGCGATACAGCAGTGTGTCCCAGCAGTTCCGGGCCAGGATCACGCCCTCGCGTGCGCTGTTGTGATACGGGCTGACGTTCTCCGGTTCGCTGTCCGATGCGTAGACCAGGGTGTCGTCGGCCTTGCCGGCGAGCGCCGGGTGCGCGGCGACCAGCGTCGCGAGCGAGGCGGCCAAGGTGGCGGCCCGGGTGAGACTCCGTAGCGGCATGCAGGCTCCGACGGCGCGGCGAACAGGTCCGGCGGATGGTTCCGCGGCTGCCGCCTTTTTCACCCTGCCATGATGTTGTGCATCTGGGATCGCAACAAGTAGAATTTAGCGAGTGCTGCCTTGCCGATTCGGCAATGTGCAGGGCACCATAAAGTGACGAGCGCAGGATAATGCAGACGACGGGCTTGCGCTACTTTCTGGTGGTGGCCCGGACCGGGTCGATCGCGGCAGCCTCGTCCCAGCTCAACGTGGCGGCTTCGGCGATCAGCCGACAGATCGCCAACCTCGAAGCCGAACTCGACTGCGTTCTGTTCGAGCGGCGTCCCCGGGGCATGGTGCCGAGCCCGGCCGGGGAACTCCTCGCGCAGCACGCCCATCAGGTGCTGATCCGCTCCGAGCAGGTGGTCACGGAGATCCGGGAGCTGGAAGGGCTCGCCCGGGGCCTGATCCGGGTGGCGAGTTCCGAGGGATTCTCCCTCGATATCGTGCCGAACGCCATCGCGGCCTTCCACGCGGCCCATCCCGGCATCCGCTTCGAGGTGACGGTGCTGCCGCCCGCTCAGGTGACCCAGACGGTGGCGGTCGGAGAGGTCGATCTCGGGATCACCTTCGCGCTGACCCCCTCGCCGCAGGTGGAAGTGCTCTATGACGGGCAGGTCGACATGCTGGCGCTCGCCGCCCCCGACCACCCCCTCGCGCCGGCGCCGGCCCTGCGCCTGGTCGATCTCCTCGACTACCCCGTCGCCCTGCCGACCCGCGACACGACGCTCCGGCAGGTCTTCGACGCCGCCTGCGCGCATGAGGGCATCACGGTCGAGCCGGTGCTGACCGCCAACAAGCTCTCGGCGCTGCTGCCCTTCGTGCGGCGCTCGCGCGGGCTCGCGCTGATGTCGGCGCTGTCGGTCCGGACGCCTCTGCGCCTCAACGAGCTGGTCAGCTTGCCGATCCAGTCCCGGGCGAGCCTCGCCCGCGGCATTCAGGTCCAGGCCATGCGCGACCGGCGGCTCCCGAAGGCGGTGCGGGCGTTCCTGCGCCAGCTCCTCGATGCATTGCCGCCGCCGGTGACGTCCTGACCATGTCCGGGGCGAGGTCCGCTGCGCCGATCGTGCGAACGGACGGGAGCCGGTGGATTCCTCATGGCCGGGGCGCGCTTCGAAGGCCGGGAATGCCTCGGCGGTCGCCGCGGCTCCCGGCAGCGCGCGCCCGGCTGGCTGCTCAGGCGCCGCCCCGGGCCGCCGCGACGGAGCAGCTGTGGTCCATCACGTCCTCGGCGCTGGCGCTGGGCGCCCGGTAGGCCAGCAGGATGTAGCCCGGCTCGGGATCGCCCGGGGGCGTCGCGAGCGCCGCGAAGCTCGTCCGGTGTAGGTCCGGCCGGGCGCCCGGCAGGGTGTGCAGGACCGCGAACGGATTGAACTGCGCGGCCTCGGCCTCCGGCACCCGCAGCGCGTAGAAGCGGTCGCCGGCCAGCGGTACCGGGAAGCGTGCCCAGGTCCGACCCACGTGGCGACCATGCGCTCGGACGGCCTTGAGCACGCTCGGCTTCAGGCAGTCGAGATGGATGTGGAGCTGGTCCTGGCTGCGGCCCCGGGCCGAGTTGACCGCCAGCCCGACCTCCGCCGGCGTGAGCTTCCCCTTCAGCACGTCTGACACGAATGGCCGCGCCGCCAGAGCCGCCCGCCAATAGGCGACCCCCCGCGGTCCCCGCAGGACCGGCGCCTCCAGGCCGGCCACGGTGTCGGTGGGCATGACGACGCTGTGGGTCGGCTCGCCGGGCGCGCGCAGGACCGCCGAGCCCGGACGGTCCCCGTCCCCGAGATCGACCGAGAGACACGGGAAGGTCCGGTTGGCGAGCCGCTTGGCGAGCACGCAGGTCTTCAGGGCGGCCCACAGGACGTCGCGGCTGGGATCCGGCGCGGCGGAAGCCGGGCTCGCGACCGTGACCGCGGCGAGGAGGGCGGCGAGCAGCGCGCGTCGCATGGGGGCTCCCGAGAAGGCCGGCGCTGCGCGTCCGGCATGGCCGTTCCGCGATAGCCGATCCGGGGCCGCGCCGGCAAAGGATCCGCGGGCGCTGACGCCGCACCGGAAACCCGCTATGCCGGCTGCCCCAGAGCCGGAGCCTCGCGATGTCCGCCACGCCGACCCGTGCGCTCACCCCGGACATCGCCGCCCGCTTCGCCGCACTCGCCCTGGGCCATGTCGGCCGCGAATATCCGAACAAGCCGGGGCACGTCCTGGCCGGGCCGGAGGATGCCCGCACCCCCGCGGCCCTGCACCCGGCCTTCCACGGCAGCTACGACTGGCATTCCTGCGTCCACGGCACCTGGCTGCTGGCGCGCGTGCTGCGGCTGTTTCCGGACGGCCCCCAGGCCCCGGCGATCCGCGCCCGGTTCGACGCGCAGCTGACCTCCGCGACGGTGGCAGGCGAATGCGCCTACTTCGCCGCCCCCACCGCCCGGGGCTTCGAGCGGCCCTATGGCTGGGGCTGGCTCCTGAAGCTCGCCGACGAACTCTCCGCGCTCCCCGAGCGCCGTTGGTCCGAGGCCCTGGCGCCGCTGGCCGGAACCATCGTCCGGCGATTCGCGGAGTTCCTGCCGGTGGCTCCCTATCCGGTGCGGGTCGGGACCCATTTCAACACCGCCTTCGCGCTGCGCCTGGCGGCCGACTATGCGGAGGGCGCTCGGGAGGCCGAACTGACCGCCCTGCTGCACGTCACGGCCGAGCGCTGGTACGGCGCGGATGCGGATTGCCCAGCCTGGGGCGAGCCCGGCGGCGACGACTTCCTGTCCTCGGCTTTGATCGAGGCCGAATGCATGCGCCGACTGCTGCCGCCTGCGCTTTTCGCACCCTGGTTCGACCGGTTCCTGCCCGATCTCGCGGCGTCCCGCCCCGCGACCCTGTTCCGCCCGGCCGTCGTGACCGACCGCTCGGATGGGAAGATCGCGCATCTCGACGGGCTGAACCTCAGTCGCGCCTGGTGTTTCCGCGCGCTGGCCGCAGCCCTCGGTCCGGACGATCTCCGCCGGCCGCCACTCTGCGCGGCCGCGGAGGATCACCTTGCGGCGGCGCTCCCGCACGTCACGGGCGACTATATGGGCGAGCACTGGCTCGCCACCTTCGCGCTTCTGGCCCTCGAGGCCGGGTCAGAGGAGGATAGCGGCGGCGGCAGGGAAGATTCCCTGAGAGATTCGTAAGAACTTTCCGTTGCAGGTCGTGTCGATAGCCGCGGGCTGAAAACAAAAAAAGGACCGCCCTCAAGAGAACGGCCCGGAAGTCTAGGGAGGAAACGCCCACGAGGGGCTGCAAGACAGCGACGTCATCGCTGTGTTGCCGTCCGTCAACCCGACAGGGGCGGCCTTGTTCCTGAATCCGGAGTGCCGCGCCCCAAGGCCAATCCGCCCGCGACCGGGGTGACGCTGACGGGGCGGCGCAGCTCGCCGGGGCCGAACTCGGCGCGGTAGGTCCGCTCCAGGGTCATGAGCCCGCGCAGGGGCGCTTCAGCGAGGTCGAGAAGCCGCGCGTCGCGCCAGCGCAGCCTGCGGCCGAGGCGGCGGCGGAACCAGCGCCCGCGCTCCTCCTCGACGAGCAGGATCAGCTTGCCGGTCCAGGTCCGGCGGAACCAGAAACGTCCGGTCAGCGCCATGGCGGTCGATGCCCCGAGTGCCGATGGGGATAGACTACATCCGGATTCGGACGGCGGGAACATGTCCGTCTATGGTGCGGGTGAATTCGCGCAAAGACTGTTAAGCGGGAGGAAAATCGGTCTTTCCCGGTCGCGGCATCGGCGCGGCCGGCTGGCCGCCCCGCTTCGCTGTCTCGTAGAGGACCTGGGCGAGCTGCTCGGCCGAGTAGGGCTTGCGCACCAGGGCGAAGCCGTGGGCGTCGTCCTTGGCCAGGACGTGGCTGTAGCCAGAGGTCAGCACCACGGGCAGATCGGGACGGTTGGTCTGAAGCTGCCGGGCGAGGGCGAAGCCGCCCATCCCCGGCATGACCACGTCGGAGAAGACCACGTCGAACCGGTCCGGCGCCTGGTCGAGTTCGGTCAGCGCCTCCTCGGCGGATTTCGCCCAGACCGGTGCATGGCCCAGATCCTCCAGGATCTGGGTGCAGAACCGTCCGACCCCGAGATTGTCCTCCACGACGAGGATGCACAGGCCCCGCCGCGGTTCTGCCGCCCGGCGGGGACCGCGATCCGCCTCGGCCGCCTCGGCGAGCGCCTCGACCTGCGGCAGGTAGAGCGAGAAGGTCGTGCCGTGGCCCAGCGCGCTCGCCACGTCGATGTCGCCGCCCGATTGCTTGGCGAAGCCGATGACCTGGCTGAGGCCGAGGCCGGTGCCCTTGCCGATCTCCTTGGTGGTGAAGAACGGCTCGAAGATCCGCCCCAGATCCGCGTCCGGGATGCCGGCGCCGGTATCGGAGACCCGCACGGCGACGAACGGCCCCGGGGCGCCGGCATGCCCGCGGATCGGCGGCATCGGGCGGTCGCCCTCCAGACGCAGAATCAGGCTGCCTTCCCCGTCCATGGCGTCCCGGGCATTGACCGCCATGTTGATCAGCGCTGTCTCGAACTGGCTCTCGTCGGCGCGCACGTAGCGGGGCGTCTCCGGCAGGTCGATGACCACGCGGATGCGCGCGCCGGTGACCGAGTCGAGCATGTCGGCGATGCTGCGCAGGCGCGCGCCGATGTCGAAGATCTGGGGCTTCAACGCCTGGCGCCGGGCGAAGGCGAGGAGCTGGCCGGTAAGCTTGGCTGCCCGGTCGACGGTGTCGGAGACGGCGTCGAGGTAGCGGCGCCGGCGCTCCTCGGCGAGGTCCGGCCGGCGCAGGAACTCCATGGAGGACCGGATGATGGTCAGGAGATTGTTGAAGTCGTGCGCCACTCCACCGGTGAGCTGGCCGATGGCCTCGAGCTTCTGCGACTGGCGCAGGGCCTCCTCGGCCTCGCGCTGCTCGGTGATGTCGCGCCCGAAGCCGTAGAACAACCCGTCCTCCGGCACGACCGTCCAGAGCACCCGGCGCCGGTCGCCGGCGCGGGTCAGGCAGGAGAGTTCGATATCCTCGACCCGGCTGCCCGCGCAAAGCGGGCGCAGCGCCGCCAGCGCCGCCTCACGCTCGGGCGTTGCGAGGAAGTCCAGGGCCGGCCGCCCGATCGTCTCGGTCTCCGACCAGCCGAGCGCCCGGCTCCACGAGGGGTTCACCGACTGGACCTGCCCGTCCCGGTCCGAGACGAGCTTCAGCACCGGAGACAGCGTCCAGACCCGGTCGCGGTCGCGGGTCTGGGCGGCGACCTGCGCCTCCAGGTGCTCCGCCCGGGACTGGAGCAGAACCTCGATCCGCTTCCGCTCGGAGACGTCGTGGGCGAAGACGTAGAACCCGTCGATGCGGCCGTCCGGACCGCGGCGCGGGAGGTAGCGGGTGTCGGCGATCCGGGCCTGCCCGTTCGGGAAGGTCCAGGCCCATTCCTCGCGGACCTCCTGACCGGCGAGCGCCCGCTCGATGCCGGAGCGTCGGGCCTCGAACGGGCCGGGGCCGAGGAGGTCCCGGACGGTCCGCCCGACGACGGCGTCCGGCGTCTGGCCCGTCCAGGCCTCGTAGGCGGCGTTCGCGAACCGGTAGGTCAGATCGCGGTCGATGAAGGCGATCAGGACCGGCATCGCGTCCGCGACCAGCCGGAGTTCCGCCTCCCGGGCCCGGAGCACGCTCTCGCTCCGGCGGCGCTCGGTGATGTCGTTGTACAGGATCGCGACGCGGTTCCGGCCCGGCCCGTCGACGCGGTAGGCGTGCACGTCGTACCAGCGGCCGAGGGGCTCGGCGGATTGCTCGACCCGGACCGGCTCGCCGGTCAGGGCAACGCGGCCGTAGAGGTCGAGCCAGCGCTGCTCGTGGTCGGGGGCGAGCTCCCGCATCCAGCGGCCCACCACGTCGGTCAGGCCGGTCTGCCGCTCAAAGGCGGGATTGGCCTCCAGGAAGCGGTAATCGACCGCCTGGCCGCCTTCGAACTTCAGCTCGACCAGGCAGAAGCCGGCATCGATGAAGGTGAACAGCGAGCGGTAGCGTTCCTCGTTCCGGCGCAGGGCCGCCTCGGCGTTCCGCGATTCCAGCTGCGTCATCACCGTCCGGGCAAGCGCCTTCAGGATGAAGATCTGCTGATCGGTCAGCGTGCGCGGGACGCGGTCGAGGACGCAGAGCGTTCCGATGGCCCAGCCGTCCGGCGTCACCAGGGGCACGCCGGCGTAGAAGCGCAGATGCGGCGCGCCGGTCACGAGCGGGTTGGCGGCGGTCTCCGGCTCCGCGGCCAGATCGGGCAGCACGAGGACGCCGTCCTCGCGCATGGCCTCGGTGCAGAAGCCGAAATCGAGGGGCATCGAGCGCGGCGTGTGGCCGAAGGCGGCCTTGATCCACTGACGGTCGGCATCGATGAAATTGATGTGAGCCATCGGCGTGCCGCAGGCCTGGGCGGCCATCTCGGCGATCTCGTCGAACTCGCGCTCGGGCGGCGTGTCGAGGATGGCGTAGGCGCGCAAAGCGGCGAGCCGCTGGGCATGCTGGGGCTCGAAACCCGACAGGCGGGGCATTGTCTCGTTCCGCGACACGAGACCGTCATAGCCTACGCTCCCGCTTCCCCCTAGTGAAACTCTGCATCACCGTTCCGGCGGCGCGACCACGCGAAGCATTCCGCGATGGTCCAATACTCGACACTCACATCTGCCCGTCGGTGCCGGAAGAATTTCACAGTCGCCGTCCAAGTCTTGCCTGTGCAGCGGTTCCGGCCGTCCGCAGGAATGGGTTCGAGAGCCGCGGTCGCGGACCGCGGCTGAGGCGTCGCGATCACGGTTGTGGATCGGATCGCCGCGGCCGGGAGCCCGCGGGGCGGTGCGGCGTTGCCGGCTCAAGAGGGATGGGTTCGGATCAGGCATGGCCAAGCGCAGGACGAAGGCGGGCGCCCAGCAGGGACTGGAGGACGCGCCGCTGATGCCCACCGGCGCCCTGGCGGTTGCGCTCCTGGCCTTCGCCCGGGGGCGCGCGCCGGTGGTGCACGTCGCCCGGGATGCCCGCCGCCTCGAGGACCTCGCCGCGACCCTGCGGGCGCTGGACCCCGACGCGCAGGTCGCGGTCTATCCCGAATGGGACTGCTTGCCCTTCGACCACGCCTCGCCGTCGCGGGCCACGATGGGCGCCCGGGCCGCCGTGCTGCGCTGGCTGACCGACCGGGACGCCCTGCCGGATTTCGTGCTGACGACCGCCCCCGCCCTGGTCCAGCGGGTCCCCCCGCCGGAGACCTGGGCCACCGCCCGCGTGACCCTGCGGGTCGGCGACCCCCTCGACGTCGCCGCCGTGACCGCCGACCTCAAGCGCCTCGGCTACATCCTCGACGAGCGGGTCGACGAGCCCGGCGAGACCGCGGTCCGCGGGCGTACCGTGGAGGTGTTTCCCGCCGCCGCGTCGCGCCCCTGCCGGATCGAGCATGCCGAGGGCCGCGTCACCGCGATCCGCTCCTACGACCCGATCTCGCAGCGTTCGGTGGCGGAGGCGGACGCGCTCGTCATCGACCCGGCCACCGAGATCATCCTGGAGCCCGGCTCCGGCCAGAGCTTCGAACCGTTCACCGGCCAGGAGCATCGGCTCGACCGCTACTACCCGCGCCTCGTCACCCTCCTCGACTACGTGCCCGAGGCGCGCCTCGCGGTCGAGGACGGCACGCAGGCCCGGATCGACGCCTTCTTCGAGCAGATGGACGAGGCACGGGGCCGGCTGAAGGGCCGCGACGCCCAGGGACAGGCCGGCGCCGGCCTCTATCTGACGCCGGAGGCGTGGCGGGACATCGTGGCGGCGCACGGCCGGCTCAGCGCCACCGAGGCAGCCGGGGAACCCCGCGCCATGCCGACCTTCTCGGGGGAGCGCCGGCCGGGAACGGCCTTCGCCAAGGTCGTGCGCGAGCGGTTGAAGGCCGGGGACGTCGTCGTGCTGGCCGGCTCGGTCCGACCGCTCCGGCGCCTCGTGCGCCAGGCGGGCAAGATCGCCGAGCGCCCGATCCGTCTGATCGACGCCTGGACCGACGTGGCGGAAGCGGCACCCGGCGATGTCGTCGCCCTGGAGGCGCCGCTGGCGGCCGGCTTCCGGGTGCCAGAGCAGGGCGCGACCGTGATCGCCGCCGCCGATCTGTTCGGCCCGGAAGCCGCGGTCACGGGCGGCGTCCGCGCGATGCTGCCGATGGGGGAGGTCGACCTGCGCCCCGGCGATGTCGCCGTCGACCGCGATCATGGCCTGTGCGTGTTCGAGGGGCTGGAGCCGATGGCGACGCAGGGCGAGGCGCTCTCCGAAGGCCTGCGCCTGCGCTTTGCCGGCGACGCGATCCTGATGGTGCCGGTGACCCAAGCCGACCGGATCTGGCGCTACGGGTCGGAACCCGATGCCGTCACCCTCGACAAGCTGGACGGCGGCACCTGGCCCCGGCGCCGCCTGGAGGCCGAGGCCACCATGGCGCGGACCGCCCGCCTGATGCTGGCGGCCGCCCGCGCCCGGGGGGAGACCGAGGCGCCGGTCCTGGCACCGCCGGCGCGGGAGATGGAGCGCTTCGCCGCGGGCTTCGGCTTCGCGCCGACGCCCGATCAGGCGGCGGCGGTCGACGCGCTGATGGCCGACCTCGCTTCCGGGCGGCCGATGGACCGGCTTGTCTGCGGCGATGTCGGCTTCGGCAAGACCGAGGTGGCCCTGCGGGCGCTGGCGGCCGCGATCTTCTCCGGCAGGCAGGCGGCGCTGATCGCCCCGACCACGGTGCTGGCGCGCCAGCATGCCGAGGCCCTGCGGCGCCGCTTCGGCCGGTTCGGCATCGAGGTCGCGCAGCTCTCGCGCCTCGTAGCGCCCGCCGAGGCCAAGCGCGTCAAGGCGGGGCTCGCCGACGGCTCGATCCGCCTCGTGGTCGGCACGCATGCGCTCGCCGGAAGCGGCGTGTCCTTCGCGGATCTCGGCCTGACGGTCATCGACGAGGAGCAGCGCTTCGGCGCGAAGATGAAGGCCGACCTGCGCCGCCTCGCGGAAGGCGGCCACGTCCTGACGCTCACCGCGACCCCGATCCCCCGTACCCTCCAGGCGGCGCTTGTCGGCCTCCAGAGCCTCAGCGTGCTCGCCACGCCCCCGGCGCTCCGCCAGCCGGTCCGCACCGTGGTGGCGCCCTTCGACGCCGAGGCGGTCCGCGAGGCACTGATCCGCGAGCATCGCCGGGGCGGCCAGAGCTTCGTGGTCTGCCCGCGGATCGAGGACATCGCCCCCATGGCCGAGCGCCTCCGCGCCCTCGTGCCGGGCCTCGACATCCTGGTGGCGCATGGGGATCTCAAGCCCTCCGCCATGGACGAGGTCATGGTCCGCTTCGCGGAGGGCGACGGCGACGTTCTCCTCGCCACCGCGATCGTGGAGAGCGGGCTCGACGTGCCCCGGGCCAACACCATGCTGGTCTGGGAGGCGGCCCGCTTCGGGCTGGCCCAGCTCCACCAGCTGCGCGGGCGTGTCGGCCGCGGCCAGCGGCGCGGCACCGTCCATCTGCTCAGCGACCCCGCCGCTCCCCCGCCGGCGGGTGCGCTCCAGCGCCTGCGGGCCCTGGAGGCCCTGGATCGCCTCGGCGCCGGCTTCGCGGTCAGCGCCCGGGACCTCGACCTGCGCGGCGCCGGCGACCTCGTGGGCGAGGATCAGGCGGGGCACGCCAAGCTCGTCGGGCTCGGCCTCTACCAGCACCTGCTGCAGCTGGCGCTCACCGCCGCCAAGGGCGAGCGCGCCGAGGATTGGAGCCCGGAGATCGAACTCGGCCTGCCGAGCCGGATTCCCGAGGATTACGTCCCCGAGTCCGAGATCCGCCTCAGCCTCTACACGCGCCTCCTGCGCCTGCAGGATTCGGAGGCAATCGAGGCGCTTGCCGGCGAGGTCGAGGACCGGTTCGGCGCTGCTCCCGCCCCGGTGCTCGCCCTGTTCGACCTCGCGCGATTGCGTGCATCCTGCTGCGCGCTGGGTGTTGCCCGGCTTCGGGGCGGGCCGCAGGGCGTCGCGGCCGACCTGCGGCCCGACCGGCCGCTGCCCGCCATGGCCGCCGAGGCGGAAATCCTCCTGCGTGAGGGCCGGGTGGTGTGGAAGCGTTCCTGCCCGGATTCCGCCACCTGCGCGGCGCTGGCGGCCGATCTCTTGGAGCGCATCCGTGCCGCCCGGGAGCGTGCCGACTGACCTTGACGCCGGGCGCTTCAAACCGTCACAGGCTGTCTCGCAGACAACGCGAACGGGAGTGTCCCCATGCACGTAACGATCGAGCAGGCCGAGAAAGCAATCGCGGCTGCGCGCGCGAAGGCCGTGGAGCTCGGCACCCAGATGTGCATCGCGGTGGTCGATTCCGGCGGGAACCTCAAGGCGTTCCACCGCATGGACGATGCCTGGGTGGGGTCGATCGACATCGCCCAGAAGAAGGCCAAGACGTCGGTCTTCTTCGGCATGATGACCGGCCAGATCGGCCAGCTGTCCCAGCCCGGCGGCCCGCTCTACGGGATCGAGCACTCGAATGACGGGCTGATCACCTTCCCGGGCGGGATCCCGATCGTCGACGCCGACGGCGTGATGTCGGGGGCGATCGGCGTCAGCGGCTCGACGGTGGAGAACGATCACGCCGTCGCGGAAGCCGGCGCCAAGGCCATCGGCCAGACCGAGCTGCCGGCCCATCCCTGGCGGACCTGAGGCGGCGAGCCTGAGCCGCCGGCCGGGTGTCTCAAGGATCGCGCCGCGCCAGCGCGCGGCCGATCCCGAGGAGCAGCATCCCCGAGACCGACCGCAGATAGGGGTCGCCGTGGCGCTCCAGCGCCGCATGGATCTGGAGGCCGTGGTCGGCCGCTTCATTCAGGTCCGTCGCCCCGTGCGCCGCGCCGTTTCCCTCCGCGGCCTGCAGCGCGTCCCGGTGCAGATCCGTCACGTCGATATAGGCACCGCGCCCGCGCAGGGTGCCGTCCGCATCAGGCGTCAGGCTGCCGCGGTTGAGGATCCAGCGGGTCTCGCCCGTCCCGGTCACGATGCGGAATTCAAGCGAGACCGGGCCACCGGTCTGACGGACATGGCGGATCCGGCCGAATACCCAGTCCCGGTCCGCCGGATGGATCCGGCCGAGCGCGGCGTCCAGCGGCAGCGGAGTCCCGGCGAGCCCCGGATCGCCTGCCATCAGGGACGCCGCGCCCGCGTCCAGCACGGACCGGCCGGCCCGAACATCCGTATCCCAGGTTCCGACGAATCCGGCGGCCTGCAGGGCAGAGGCTGCCGTGGAAGCCAGCACCATGGAATCCCCTCCGACCTGGCTACAATCGATCAGTGTACGATGGCGGACAGATAGACCCCGAGCCCATGCAATCCGCAAGCCCGAAGTCCAGTATCGGCCACGCCAACGGCTTTTGGCATGAGGTCGTGGGCGCTGGCCATCAGGCTGCATTATTGCGGATGATCGAGACACTGGCTCTGGGCAATCCGATCCTGGGCAATCCACGACCGTCCCGTCACGGCACAAAGATCGGGTTCACATCGCTCCGGCATGGACAGTTCGACCACGCATGATCGGTAGACGCCGCGATCCGACGGGGATCCGCGATCCGGCCCCTGTGCGCTGGACGCCCGGCAGCCGGAATCGGCGCCGGCTCACCCTGGTGCGGGTTGCCGCTGCGCCGTAACCTCGACCCTCCGGTAGGCATTCGGCAGAGGCGCCATGGACCGCATCAACCTCCCGCTCTCGCAGGATCGGCTCTGGGACAGCCTGATGGACCTCGCCCGGATCGGTTCGCTGCCCAACGGCGGCAACGACCGGCAAGCCCTGACCGACCGCGACGCCGAGGGGCGCGCCCTGTTCCGGCGCTGGGGCGAGGCGGCGGGGCTGACGCTCACCGTGGACCGGGTCGGCAACATGATCTTCCATCGCCCCGGGCGCGATCCGGGCCGCAGGCCCGTGGCCGTCGGCAGCCATCTCGACACCCAGCCAACCGGCGGCAAGTTCGACGGCCCTCTCGGCGTCCTCGCCGGGCTGGAGATCATGCGCGCCCTGCACGAGGCCGGAATCGAGACCGAGGCGCCGCTCCTGCTGATCAACTGGTGCAACGAGGAGGGGGCGCGCTTCGCGCCGCCGATGAGCGGCAGCGGCGTCGCCATGGGCATCGTCCCGGAGGCCGACATCCTGGCGACCCGGGACCTCGCGGGCCACGCCTTCGGCGACGAATTGCGGCGCATCGGCTGGGAGGGGGCGGCGGATCCGGCCGGCCTGCGGGAGATCGGCGCCTATTTCGAGCTCCACATCGAGCAGGGCAAGCGCCTGGAGGATGCCGGCCTCGCCATCGGGGTGGTCGACCGGGCGCTCGCCCAGATCTGGTACGAGATCACGGTGCTCGGCGAGGAGGCCCATGCCGGCAGCCCCATGGCCGGCCGGCGCGACGCGATGATGGCCGCGGCGGCGCTGATCGCGTCGCTGGAAGGCATCGCCGGGGCGGCGGTCGGCGCGGACGGAGAGCGCGGCCGCGCCACCGTCGGCGTGCTGCAGGCGGAGCCGGCGAGCCGCAACATCACGCCCGGCCGGGTCTGGTTCAGCCTCGACACCCGCCACGGCGATACCGCGCAGCTGGAGGCGATGGGTGCGCAGATCCGCGCCCGGGCCGGCGCCCTGGCGGCGGAGCGCGGCGTCACGATCCAGGTCGCGGAGTTCTGGCGGGCGCCGCCGACCCCGTTCGATCCGGTTCTGGTGGATCGCGTCCAGGCGGCGGCCGAGGCGCGGGGCCATGCCTGGACGCGCATGCCGACCGCAATCTACCACGACGCCGTCTACTGCGCCCGCGCGGTGCCGGCGGCCCTTGTGTTCTGCCCCTGCCACGGCGGGATCAGCCACAACGAGGCCGAGAGCATCACGCCGGCCTGGGCCGGGGCCGGCCTGGAGGTGCTGGCCGACGCGGTGCTCGCGACGGCAGGCCTCTCGGGTCGCCGGCACAAGCAGGCCTGAGCACCGCCCGCGCCGGCATCCGCGTACGAACGGAGACTGGGTTCCGCATGTCCGACGACAACGTCATCCGCCCTGCCTTCGGCGTCCCCCGCAGCCCCGCGCCGGAACCGGAGCCCAATCTGGACCAAGCGCCCCTGCGCGTTTTCGGCACGGGGGCCGGCCATCGGGTTGGCCTGATCCGGGACCCGTCGGCGGTCGAGGGCGACATCCTCCGGATCGTGGTCGGTCCGGAGGACGAGCGGGGGGTCGAGACCGTGGCGCTGCTCCCCGCCGACGCGGAGGCCGAGGCCGAGCGGATCGGCTTCGCCATCCTGCGGGCGCTGGAGGTGGTCGAGGGCGCGGTCTGAACCGAAGGGCGGGCGGCGCGCGTTTCCGGGAACAGGAAACGGCCGGCGCGAACGGGCGCCGGGCCACCGGGAGGGGATGCATGACGGGCGGCAGGGTCAGCAGCGCGGCGATCACGATCCCCGCGCGGGCCGGACTGGTCTGGTCCGTACTGACGGATCTGGATTCCTACGCGGCGTGGAACCCGTATATCCGCAAGGCGGAGGGCCGCCTGCGCGAGGGCGCGCGCTGGCGGCTGGAGCGAACCTTGAACGGCCGCGCCTATCGCGCGCGGCAGGTGACCGTGACCTGCTGGGAACCCGGCCGGCGGCTGACGTGGCGCGGCGGCGTCCCCGTGCCGCCCCTGCTCACCGGCGACCACGACGTCCGGATCACCGAGACCGCCGACGGGGTCCGCCTCGTGCAGTCCGAGACCGTCGCGGGCCTGCTCGCCCCCGGCCTGTTCCCCTGGCTGCGCCTGCGCCTGGAAGCCCGGTTCACCGCGATGAACGAGGCTCTGCGGGACGAGGTCGCACGCCGGATGGCCGAGAGCGTCTGACCCGGCCGGTCAGACGACCGGCTTCGGCTTGACGATGGGCGAGCGGGTCAGGCTCTCGATCGCGCGGCCCGGCCGGCCGGCCTTGCGGGCGATCTCCTCCTCCTGCTCGGCGATCAACTGCCGGGCCGGCTCGTCGCCGTCCAGACCGCCGAGGATCTCGGCCGGCACGCGCCGGTTCGAGGCCCGTGAGCCGTCCGTGAAGACGATATCGAACAGAACGGAGCCTCGCTCCTGCGGTCTCGACTTGATGCGCTTGGCCATAGGTGCTGATACGCCGCCGGAATCGGTCGCGGCAAGACGTGTCGCCGGGCGGGGGGTTGCGCGGCGCGCACTGCCGGGCTCGCGCGCCACCGCGCTCTTGCCACGATCTCTACGCCCGTCCGGGACGGGCGCCGGCAAACGAGGACGCGCGCGTGATACCCTGGGTTCATCTCGATACCGGCTCCGTGCCGGGCGGCGGCACCGACCTGCGGCTGATGCGGCGCGGCGACGAGTTCGCGATCCTGGCCGATACGATCGAGCTGATGAACAACCGGCGCAGCGGCTCGGAGGTCGCGCTCGCCGCGATGACCTGCGCGCGGCTCCAGGACCGGCCCCGGGCCCGGATCCTGATCGGCGGCCTCGGCATGGGCTTCACCCTGCGCGCGGCGCTCGAGGGCCTCGGGCCGGAGGCGCAGGTGGTGGTGGCCGAGCTGGTGCCCGCCGTGGTCGCCTGGGCCCGGGGGCCGCTGGCCCATGTCTTCGCCGGCTGCCTGGATGATCCGCGGGTCGACCTGCAGGAGGCGGATGTCAACCGCCTGATCCAGGCCGGTCCCGACCGGTACGACGCGATCCTGCTGGACGTCGACAACGGCCCGGAGGGGCTGATGCGCAAGGCGAACGACCGGCTCTACGACAATTGGGGCCTGAAGCGCGCCCGGTGGGCCCTGCGGCCAGGCGGCATCCTGGGTGTCTGGTCGGGCGCGCCGGATCGGAAGTTCAAGAGCCGCCTCCAACGCTCCGGCTTCGCGGTCGACGAGATGCGAGTCCATGCGAGCGGCCGCGGCAGCGGTCCGAAGCACGTGGTCTGGCTCGGGACCCGGACCGAGGGGCAGGTCGAGGCTGGGGCCGAGGGCCGCGCCGGGAGCCCGATCCAGGGCCGGCGCGTCGACCGGGACGCCGGTGGCTCCGGGCCGCGCGGATCGGCCCCGGGCCGCCGGCGGCCGGCGCGCTAGGGCCGTTGCCGATCGTGCTGCGACGGTCTGGAAGGCAGGCGTCTCTGGTCGAGACAGCCGCGACATGCCCGCTCTCCCGTGCGGGAGAGGGGACCCGCGCCTCGTTCGGCACGGCCTCGGCTATCGCCCCCGTCTCGACCCAATCGGGAACGGATCCAGCGATCACGGCTGCCGCCCACGGTCGCACCCCCTGTCCCGATGTAGATGGCTTCCGCACATTCTGCGCATGGGTGCGACGGACGGGCATCTCTACACGGTCGAGGTCAGGCCGAGCCGGCATGATCCCGGCCGCTTCACCTGGGCGATCCGCGACCGTGGCAAGCTGGTCCGGGGGTCGTACCGCCCGTATACCTCCGAGCACGCGGCGCGCGCCGTCGCGGAGGCGGAGATCGAGCGGCTGATCGGCCCGGATGGCCGGCCCAGCGGGGCTTGAACACCACGCCGCTCGCGCCTCGGTTTTCAGCTCCGACTGCAACCCGTTGCGTTGCAGGCCGTCATTCCACCGAGAGTGCGTCCTTTGCGGCATGCTGAACGCGCATGGCTTTGCCGCTGCACCAGGGCACATATGCATGCCTTTGGCTGCCTCGATCCATTGCATGCCGCAATGCGGTATCTTATCTTTGCACTGCGGGATGGCGATGGCGTCGCGATCCCGCTGCCCTTCTTGGGCGTTTCCTCCCTAGACTTCGGGCCGCTCCTTCGGGAGTGGCCTTTTTTCTTTGCGCCGGTCATCCCGGTGCGGGCAGACGTTCCGACCCTGCGGAACCGGGAGCTTGGCGGTACGTTTTTCCGCCATGGAACACTATCGCTCCACCCTTGGGACGACTGCCGTTGCCGTATTCGGGCTGGTGGCGGCTGCGCATATTCTGCATCCGGGCAACTATGAGGTGCAAACGCGCCCTGCACGTCCGGTCGTGACTGCCGCGGCAGCGATCGCCCCAACGGCCTGGGTCAATCCGCCGGCCCGAATGACCGCACCGGAGACCACCGGGGCGCTGGCAGATGTTCCGGCGCCGCGGATCGCCGCCGCGGTCCCCTCCACCGCGATGCCGGCCGCGCCGCTTCCTGCCGAGATGGCGAGCCTGGCCGAAGCGCCGCGGAAGACGGGGGCGGCGCGCCGGCCGAAGGGTGCGGAGCGCGGGCCGCACCGGGCTGCCCGGCTCCGTCATGCCGCAATCGTGCGCACCGCCCAGTCTGATCGAGCGGCCGCGGCCGCGCCTCAGCCCGCGCCGGTCGCCGCGGACCCTGCCGCGAGGATCGATCCGATCGGCGACATCATCCGCGGTCTCGGGCTCGGACGCGACGGCTGACTGGGAATTCCGTGCTCTATTCGACGTGGAGCGTGAGCTTCATCTTCGGGTGAATGCCGCACTGGATGATGAAATCGCCCGGGGCGGCCAAGATCAGGCGCGTCTCGGCGCCGGGTGACTGATCGCCGGCATCGAACGAGAATCGATCCGCCTCGATGAAGGCATGATGGATCAGGCGCGCGTCGCCGTTGCGCAGCGTGATGGTGTCGCCGCGGCGCAGATACAGGTCGGTCGGCCAGTACCGGCTGCCCTTCTGCAGGACGATCCGGGTCGCGGCCGGCAACGAGGCCCAGGCTGCCTCCAGGGCGATGCCCGTTCCGATCAAGGCCAGCGTCCCGAAGAATAGAAGGGGGCGCAGGCACCTCCTGCGAAGGGCCATGAGCGGAATCCGGACGTGAGACGAGAGGGGCCAGACCGTGCGGGATGATGGCCGGGCGGTCCGGGCCTCCGCTGCATGCGCGAAACCCCTTAAGCGGCCACGCCAGCAATCGGTCAACTTGGATCGATCTCGACCTTTGCAGGCTCGGCGTCCTGACCCGGGAGGGGCGGCCCTATCGCTATCCGCCGTCACCGTCCACGGCATCGCGGGGGCATTCGCGCGAGGCCAGGACGGCGCGGACATGTTCGCGGAAGACCTGGACGCGGGCCGGCAACTCGCGCCCGGCCAGGGTGACGGCGCGCAGGCGGCTGCTGCGGGTCGCCCAGGGGCTGAGCACGCGCACGATCTCCCCGGCCTCCACCGCCCGGGCGGCCACGAGGCTCGGGAGATGGCCGATCCCGGCGCCCGCCAGGGTCAGCCGGTGCGCGGTCGCGAAGTCGCTGACCCGGATCGCCGGGCTCACGGAGAGCGGCTCCGTGCGGCCCTGCCCGTCGGAGAGGGTCAGCCCGGCCGTGCCGATCCGTTCCCGGGCGAGGATCAGGTCGTGGTCGCGCAGGTCCGCGAGGTCGCTCGGGGCCGGGCGGCGCTCCAGGTAGGCGGGGGCGGCGTAGAGGGCGAGCGCCAGGGTGGCGAGGACCATGGCGCGGTAGCCGGTCTCCTCCGCGCCACCGAGCCGCAGGGCGAGATCGATCCGGTTGACCGCGAGGTCGAGGCGCGCGTCGGTGT
This sequence comes from Methylobacterium sp. P1-11, assembly GCF_008329595.1. Classification (NCBI taxonomy): domain Bacteria; kingdom Pseudomonadati; phylum Pseudomonadota; class Alphaproteobacteria; order Hyphomicrobiales; family Methylobacteriaceae; genus Methylobacterium; species Methylobacterium sp. P1-11. The sequence goes on along the minus strand of NZ_NPKS01000030.1, from coordinate 14,602 downwards.
TGAGCATCTCCACGGTGATCTGCGGATAGGCGGCGCGGAAGCTCGCGACGATCTCGGGCATCACCTCGATCCCGAAATCGATCGAGGTTGTGATCCGCAGGTGTCCGGCCGGCACCGTGCGGGCGTCGCGGGCGGTCTCGGCCGCCTCGTCGAGGAGCGTCAGACTTTCCTGGGCCTTGGCGTAGAAGGCGAGACCCTCGGCGGTCGGCGAGACCGCCCGTGAGGTCCGGGCCATCAGACGGGCGCCCAGCGCCTGCTCCAGGCGGGAGATCCGCCGGCTGACGCTGCCTTTTGTCTCCTGCAGAGTCGCTGCGGCGGCCGTCACCGTGCCGAGATCGACGACGGCGCAGAAGGCCCGCACATCGTCGAGCCCGCCCGTGAAGGTTTCCGTTCTCGCAACCATGGGGTTCCGGATAGCAGGCTCAACCGGTGCCGTGAACGGGTCTACAGGACTGCTGCGGCGCAGCGAATCGCGGCGCGACCGTCTGCTCTGCAGGAGACACAATTGAAGTCGATTCTCGCCTCCGGCCTACTGGCCCTGCTGGTCACCACCCCGGTGCTGGCCCAGACGCCGCCGACCCGCGACCCCGCCCAGATCCAGGCCGGCACCTACGCGGTCGATCCCGGCCACACCCAGGTCGGCTGGCGGGTCTCCCATATGGGCTTCTCGAACTACGCGGGCGGCTTCTCGGACGTGTCCGGCACGCTGGAGCTGCAGCCGAAGAACCCGTCCGCCGCCAAGTTGTCGGTGAAGATCCCGGTCGCCTCGGTGACGACCACCAGCGCCAAGCTCACCGACGAGCTCAAGGGCGACCAGTGGCTCGACGCCGCCAAGTTCCCCGACATGACCTTCGTGTCCACCAAGGTCGCCCCCGAGGGCAAGGACCGCGCGAAGGTGACCGGCAATCTGACGCTCCACGGCGTGACCAAGCCGGTGACGCTCGACGTCACCCTGGTCGGCGCCGGCGTGAACCCGCTGAGCAAGAAATACACGGTCGGCTTCGAGGCCACCGGCACGCTCAAGCGCTCCGAATTCGGGGTGAAGACCTACGTGCCGCTGATCGGCGACGAACTGCACCTCACCATCGCGGGCGCCTTCGAGAAGCAGGACTGAGACCGGGGGATCGGCCATGGCGAACGGGGTTTCCGCGCGGCGGTACTCCGCCGTGGCGATCCTGCTGCACTGGGCGAGCGCACTCGCCGTGCTCGTCCTGATCGGCCTCGGGCTGACCATGACGCATGCGACCCTGGCGCCGCTGCGCCAGTTCCAGCTCTACCAGTGGCACAAGTCGGTCGGCGTCACCGTGCTGGCGCTGACGGCCCTGCGGGTCCTCTGGCGCCTGACCCACCGGCCGCCGCCGCACCCGGCCGGGATGCCGGCGCGGGAGCGCCGGGCGGCCGCGGCGGCGCACCACCTGCTGTACCTGCTCCTCGTCGGGCTACCCCTGACCGGCTGGGCCGTCGTGTCGCTGTCGCCGTTCAACATCCCGACGGTGCTGTACGGGATCGTGCCCTGGCCGCACCTGCCGCTGGCAGGCCTCGTCCCCGACCCCGGCGCCGCCGAGGGTCTCCTCAAGCGGGTCCACGCCCTGGGAGCGTGGTTCCTGGCGGCTCTGCTCGCCGTCCACGTGGCGGCGGCCCTGCGCCACCATCTCCTCCTGCGCGACGACGTGCTGCGCCGCATGCTGCCGGGGCGCAGCACGTCGATCACCCCGACCGTGGAGCCGACCCGATGAACGCGCGTCACCTCTGCCTGCTCGCGGCTCTCCAGGCCGCCACCCTGCCGGCCGCCGCCGCCGAGTGGGCGGTGGATCCGGCCAAGAGCGCCATCCGGTTCTCCGGCGTGCAGGTCGGCGTCCCGTTCACCGGGCGGTTCGAGCGGTTCAAGGCCACGGTCGATTTCGACCCCGCCAAGCCCGAGGCGGGGCATGCCGTCGTTCTGGTCGACCTCGCCAGCGCGCGGACCGGGGACATCCAGCGCGACGAGGCCCTGCCGCAGAAGGACTGGTTCGACGTCAAGGCGGCGAGCGAGGCGCGCTTCGAGGCGATCCGCTTCGTCGACAAGGGGCAAGGCGACTACGCGGCAATCGGGACGCTGACGATCCGCGGCACGAGCCGGCCCGTGACGCTGCCGTTCCACCTGGCCGTCGAGGGCGGCGCGGCGCACGCCACCGGGCGGGTCGGCCTCGTCCGCACCGAGTTCGGCGTCGGGCAGGGGGCCTGGGCCTCGGGCCAGTGGGTGGCGCTCGATGTCGGCGTCGAGGTCGACCTCGTCGCGACGGCGCGGTCCGCCTCAGGCCACTGAGCCGCCCGCTAGCCCGGCCGGTCCTCCGACCCCGTCCCCAGCGCCCGCTGGACCATGACGCTGTCCGACCAGTGGCCGTACTTGAAGCCCACCGCCCGCAGGTAGCCGACCCGCTCGAACCCGCAGGCCTCGTGGAGGCGCAGGGAGGCGGCGTTCTCGGCGTCGATGTAGCCGATCATCTGGCGGTAGCCGCCCGCCGCGCAGGCCTCGATCAGGGCCGGCAGCAGCCTTCGGCCGATCCCGGCATGGAGGTGGTCGGGATGCACGTAGATCGAGTGCTTGAGCGTGTAGCGGTAGGCCGGCCGCTTCCGGAACGGCACCGCGTAGGCGTAGCCCGCCACCGCGCCGTCCCGCTCGGCCACGAGGTGCGGCAGGCGCTTCTTGCGCATGGTCTTGCGCCGCCGCTTCAGGTCGTCGGGGAGCAGCCGGTCCTCCTCGGCGACGCCGACATCGCTCACGCCCTTGCCGATATGGTGCTCGTAGATCGCCACCATCGCCTCGACATCGGCGTCCGAGGAGGCGCGGATGACGATGTCGGGGCAGGACCGGGCCGGGAGCAGGCCGGGCGTCTCGACCTCGATCTCCATCAGGCCCCCTCTCGTGCCACGTAGGTATGGAAGCGGATCCGCCCGTCCGGGTCGACCTCGCGGTAGACGCCCTGGATCTCGGCCTCGAAGCCCGGGAACAGGTTGGCGGAGGCCTCGAACATCTTGAAATAGTCGAGCATGGGCTTGGCCCGCTCGTCCAGGCGCTCACCCGGCAGCACCGTGCCGATCCCCGGGGGGTAGACCAGCATCAGCGTGGTGGCGATCCGCCCCTCGGCCTCGGCGATCGGCACGTAGTCGACCTTGTTGCGCGTCAGCAGCTGGGCGGCGCGCTTGGGCGGCATCACCATCTCGGGCAGGTGTTCTGGCGCGAACTGGCGCCGCTGCAGCGCCGAGGTGCCGGCCTCCCGGTGGAAGGCGTGGAGCTCGCCGCAGAGGTCGCGCAGGCGCACGCCGCGGTAGCGGTTCGGCCGGCGGTTGACGAATTCCGGCATGGCCTCCTCCAGCGGGACGTTGTCGTCGTGGTACCGCTTGAAGGCGACGAGGCCCGAGATCAGCGTGCCGGCCTTGGAGGACTCGACCCCCGGGGTCAGCAGGAAGAGCAGCGAGTTCAGGTCGTTCTTCTCGGCGACGATCCGGTTCTCACGCAGGTATTGCGCCACGATCGGCGCGGGCACGCCGTGCTGGGCGTAGGCCCCCGTGTGCCGGTCGAAGCCGGGGGTCAGCACGGTGAGCTTGTTCGGGTCGGTGATGGCGTAGCCCGGCGCCACGTGGCTGAAGCCGTGCCAGCGCGCGCCGGGCTTCAGCTCCCAGTGGCGCGGCGTGGCGGCGAGCTCGTCGGTCGGCACGCTCTCCCACGGCACCTCGGCGCCGTCGGCGTTCACCGTCACGTCCGGCACGAACGGGTCGAAGAACCAGCGCCGCGCCGGGTCGCGCTCGTTCTCCTCGAACTCGCGCCGGATCGCCCGGACCTTCTTGCGCCACTCGATCCCGAGCCGGATCGTGTCGTCCCACAGGATCATGCCGGAGCGCCCCTTCATCATCTGGGCGCCGACATCGAGGGAGGCGAACAGGGGATAGAAGGGTGACGTGGAGGCGTGGACCAGAAAACTCTCGTTGAGCCGCTTGTGCTCGACCCGCCGGGTCTGGCCGCGGATGTGCCCGTCCCGAGTGTGGATCTGCGAGGCCTGGGAGAAGCTCGCGAGCTGCTTGTGGGTCGACTGCGTGGCGACGATGCCGGGCGATGTCTCGTCGAGGCTGGTCAGCCCCATGGCGAAGCGCCGCGCGTAGAGCGGGTGGAACTTCATGAAGCCCGCCCAGGCCTCGTCGAACAGGATGTAGTCGCAGAGGTGGCCGATCCTCTCCAGGATCTCCTGGGCGTCGTAGATCGTGCCGTCGTAGGTGCACTGCTCGATCACCGCGACGCGGAACGGCCGCTCCCGGCGCCACGCCTCCGGGTCGGTCACCAGCGGGTTGCGGCGGATCTTCTCCCGGATCCGCGTCTCGTCCAGGGCCTCGTGGAAGATCGGGCCGATCAGCCCGTAGGCGTTGCGGTCGGTCTCCAGGAAGATCGGGATGCCGCCGCCCAGGAACAGGGCGCCGTGATGGGCCGCCTTGTGGTTGTTGCGGTCGAACAGGACGAGGTCGTCCTCGGCCACCAGGGAGGACAGGACGATCTTGTTGGAGGCCGAGGTGCCGTTGAGGACGAAGTAGGTCTTCTCGGCCCCGAAGATCTTGGCCGCCTCCTTCTGGGCCTTGAGCGCCGGCCCCTCGTGGGTCAGCAGGTCGCCGAGGTCGAGCACCGAGTTGTCGAGGTCGTCGCGGAAGATCGCCTCGCCCAGGTGCTCGACGAAGATCCGGCCGATCGGCGAGCGGTTGTAGAAGATGCCGCCGTTGTGGCCCGGGCAGGTCCAGAGCTGGTTGCCCTTCTCGGCGTAGTCGACCAGCGCGCCGAAGAACGGGGTCTTGAGGGTCTGGGCGTACTGCGTCACCCGGCTGACGAGGCCGCGGGCGATGAATTCCGGCGTCTCCTCGGCGAGGAAGATGTAGCCGTCGATGAAGTCGAGGAGCTCGACCGGGATGTCCTCCAGCCGCTTGCGGCGGACCATGATGACGATCGGCATCTCCAGGCCGCGCTTGCGCATCATGTCGATGAGGGCAGCGGCCTTGCCGTCGAGGCCGCGCTTGCCCCAGTCGACCACGAGGCAGCCGACCGCCGCGTCGGTCTGGACCGCGATGGCCGCGTCCTCCACCCGCCGGGCGCGCACCACCTCGAAGCCGCGCTGCTCGACGGCCGCCACGATCTGGTTGACGCGCGCGCCCTCGAGATCGTCCGGGTCGAAGGCCGGGGCGCACATCAGGACCGTGAAGCGACGGTGAAAGTCCATGGAGCCCTCTCTGGCCTCGGATGCAGCGGGTGGCTTTCCGGCCCGTCTGCGACGATTGCATGACAGAGCGCGCGGCGGGCGGTCGCGGTCCGGACGAAACGCGTGATCCGGGCCGGCCGGGAGCGTCCGCGGCGGATCCCGAACTGGCCCGGCACGGGCGCGGGTCCCCTCTCCCGTGCGGGAGAGGGACAGGGTGAGGGAGGCGCCCTCACCGGAGGAGGCTCCCCCTCGAATCGCGTCGATCGGGTGCTTGATCCCGAAGCCTCTAGTCCCTCACCCCAACCCTCTCCCGCACGGGAGAGGGAAGGTGCTGCGCCGTTCGGGGCCGGCGGCGACCCGCGTCAGGGCGTCACGACGCGCGGCGGCGCTCCCAGACAGCCGGGTTCACCAGCCCGCCGGGCCGCCGGCCGGCGAGGACGTCGACCACGCGGGTCGCGGCGGTCTCGGCGGTGCGGATCAGGGCCGCCCCGGTGGAGCCGCCGACATGGGGCGTCAGGATCGCCCGCTCCTGCCGGGCGAGGGGATGGTCAACCGGCAAGGGCTCCTGGGCGAAGACGTCAAGCCCCGCGCCCGCGATCGTGCCGGCCTCCAGCGCGTCCACAAGGGCCGCCTCGTCGATCAGGCCGCCGCGGCTGGTGTTGATCAGGAAGGCTCCCCGCTTCATCCGGGCGAGCTGATCCCGGCCGATCAGGCCCCGGGTGCCCGGGGTGAGCGGCACGTGCAGGGAGACGATGTCGGCCTCCGCCAGGAGCGCGTCGACCGAGGCGGCCCGCAGGGCGCCGGCATTGGCGAAGTCGGCCTCCGGGCGACTCGGGCCGTAGGCCAGCACCCGCAGGCCCAGGGCGGCGCCGAGCCGGGCGGTCGCCTGCCCGATCGCCCCGAATCCGACGAGGCCCAGCGTCAGGCCGGCGAGCTCGACCAGGCGGGCGGTGAACTTGAAGCTGTCGTCGCCGCGCCGGACCGAGCGGTCGGCCTCCGGCAGAGTCTTGGCCAGGGCGAAGATCAGCGCCAGCGTCTGCTCGGCCACCGAGACCGCGTTGGCGCCGGGCGTGTTGACCACCACGATCCCGGCCTCGGTCGCGTCGGCGGTGGCGACGTGGTCGGTGCCGGTGCCGTGCACGCCGATCACCCGCAGGGCCGGCGCCGCCGCGATGGCGCGGGCCGGGAAGCCGGTGTTCCGGGTGATGACGGCGACGCAGTCGGCGACCTCGCGGGCCAGCGTCTCGGGGTCGGTCCCGCTCGCCGGCCGCGGCTCCAGCCCGGCCGCGCGCAGCCGGTCGAGGCCCGCCGCGTGGATCGGCTGGACGATGAGGCACGGACCGGTGATCACGGGGAGGAACCTCTGCACAAGAGGGCGGGTGACGGGCAAGTTTCGCGCCGGGCCCGTCTAGGCGGCGTGGTCCACCCTGGCAACCGGGCGCCCGGATTTCCGCCGCCCGTATCGCGGCATCAACCGCGTACCCGGTTGCTGGCGATGACGGTGGGTCCGTGAGGCCGGCCGGGCGGTAAGGCAGCGGCGTGCCGGGGCCGACGGGTCGGCCGATGTTTCACGGGAAACATTTTCTTAAGCCTGTGTGCGAGCATCGGGCTCATCCGAGACCGGCGCGGCGGGCGCGGCACAATAGGGCGGTATCGCTCCGGTGGTCTGGGACCGGCCCGCTGTTGCAGCGGCGCCGTCGCGGCGCGGCGCCCGGCAGGCTACCACCGATCCGGCATGACGACGACATCGAGCTGGCGCACCCTCCGCAACGTGCAGGCCCGGGCGCGGCTGGAGAAGGCCCTCCCGGCCATCTTCCCGGCGCCGGTCTTGCAGCACGCCCTCGCGCGCCCCCTGATCCCGCCGACGCCGCGGCTCGCCGTCGAGAGCTACTGGCGCAACCACATCCTCAGGGCCGACCGGCTCGCCCGGGCCCTGGCGGCCCGCTCGGGGACGCCGGAGGGCTGGACGTGGCAGCTCGGTGGCGCCGGCCGGGCCGGGAGCTTCCGCCTGCCGCCGGCCCCCTTCCGCGATCCGGCCTTCGCCCGCGGCCGGGGGGCCTGCTGCATCTGCGGCCAGCCGGTCTACCGGTTCGGCTGGCACCGGGATCTGTGGGCGGGCGGCGCGCCCAACACCAAGGCTGGCTGGCACGCGGCCTGTGTCGCGGCGTGGAAGTTCTGGATCGCGCCCCACGCCCAGGTTCGGGCGCTGAAGCTCCGTCAGCGCCATCGCTGCACCACCACCGGCAAGCGCCTGCTGAAAACGGCCGAGGTCGACCACACGCTGCCGCTCTACCGGGTCTGGCGGGAGCACCGGGACGCGCCCTGGCCGGAGGTGCTCGGCTATTGGGGCGCGCCGAACCTGCAGGTGGTCAACCGCGCCGCCCATGTCGACAAATGCCGCGACGAGGCGGCCGAGCGCTCCCGCACCGTGCAGCTCGCCCGTTTCCGGGTGGTCGAGGACGAATCCGGGTTCCGCGTGGTCGAGGAGGAGTGACCGGCCGGCTCAGCCGCCCAGAGCCTCGAGCGCCCGCGACAGGTCGGCCAGCAGATCGGCCTCGGCCTCAAGACCCACCGAAAGCCGGAGCAGCCCGTCGGTGATGCCCGCGATGGCGCGCGCATCCGGATCCATGGCCGCGTGCGTCATGGTCGGCGGATGGGCGACCAGGCTCTCGACGCCACCCAGCGATTCGGCCAGCGTGAACACCCGCAGGGCCTCCACGAAGGTCTTCACCGCCGTGCGGCCGCCGGACAGTTCGAAGCTCAACATCGCCCCGAAGCCCGCCTGCTGCGCCTTGGCCAGGGCATGCCCCGGATGCGTGGGCAGGCCCGGGTAATGCACGCGGGCCACCGCCGGATGGGCATCCAGGAAAGTCGCAAGGGCGGCGGCGTTGCGCTGCTGCTGCTCCACCCGCACGAACAGGGTGCGCAGGCCCCGGAGCGTCAGGTAGGCGTCGAGGGGCGAGCCGGTGACGCCGATCGTGTTCGCCCAGGCGGCGAGTTCCTCGCCCACCGCCTTGTCGGCGGCGATCACGGCCCCGCCGATCACGTCGGAATGGCCGTTCAGGAACTTGGTGGTGGAATGGACGACCAGATCCGCCCCGAGGGCGATCGGCTGCTGCAGGGCGGGCGACAGGAAGGTGTTGTCCACCACCGCGAGCGCGCCGGCGGCCTTCGCGTCCCCGGTGATGCGCCGGATATCGACCACGCGCATCAGCGGGTTGCTGGGCGTCTCGATCAGCACGACCTTCGGTCCCTCGGCCAGGGCCGCCGCCAGCGCGTCCGGATCGGTCTGGTCGACGAAGGCCACCCGGTAATGGCCGCGGGCAGCGCGGAAGCTGAGCAGGCGGTGCGTCCCACCATAGCAATCGTGCGGGGCGACCAGAAGATCGCCCGGCCTGAGGCTCGACAGGGCGAGGTCCAGGGCGGCCATGCCGCTCGCCACAAGGACGGCGCGGGCACCGCCCTCGAGCTTGGCGATCGTGTCGGCGAGGGCATCCCGCGTCGGGTTGCCCAGGCGCGAGTAATCATAGGGGCCGGCCTGTTCGAAGGCCGGGAACTTGAAGGTCGTCGACAGGTGGATCGGTGCGATCACCGCGCCGAAGGCCGCGTCCTGGGCCACCCCGTTGGCTGCCGCAACGGTCCGGGCCGCTAATCCCTCCGACATCGTCTCGTCCTCCACCCAGACTGCGCCCGCACCGTCCGATCCGATCGGGCGTGCGTTCTTTATGGAGAACGGATCAGACTTTCAAGAGAACGGTGGAGCCTTCATGCTCCGACGGTGGGCTCTTTGCGGCGCGACCGCCAGGGCGCCATGCTGGCGAAGACCTCATCCCGGCGGATCAGCGCGTGCAGCAGCGCGACCCCCAGATGTGCGAGGATCACGCCGAACAGACCGTAGGCCAGCACGGTGTGGAGCCGGCGCAAGATCGCGTAGACCATCGCATCCTGCGGCAGGATCGGCGGCAGAACCAGCGGACCGGCGAGGATGACGGGATAGCGCGCCGCCGACAGCATCGCCCAGCCGACGAGCGGCAGGGCCAGCATGAGGCCGTAGAGCAGGATGTGCGAGCCGTGGGCGGCGCGCCTCTGCCAGCCCGGAAGCTCCGCCGGCAGGGGCGGCGGCGCATGGCGCCAGCGATTTGCCAGCCGCAATCCGGCGAGCAGCAGGATCAGGATCCCGAGCGGCCGGTGCAGGGCGACCAGGGCGCGGTAATCGGCGAGCGAGGTCACCATCGCGACGCCGATCAGCAGCATCGCCAGAATCAGCGCCGCCATGGTCCAGTGGAGCAGCCGCGCTGGGCGGTTGAAGCGGGTGGCCTCCGTCACAGGGCAGCTCCATGGATCGGGGCGCCGGCCGCCACCGCGCTCGGCGTCTTCGTCTCGCCGGCGCGGCGGGTGAAGGATTGCGCGTAGGCCGCCGAGCGCGCGCTCAGCAGCGGATCGTCGCTCGGCGCGATGCCGGCCGGCAGCACCAGCGGATCGAAATTGATGTCACGGCAAGTGGAGGCGGCCTCCGGCATCGCCGCCGTGAGGGTCAGGGTGCCGACATCCACGGTCTCGCGGTGGGCGGGCCAGGGCCGCGTCGCGTCGTCGGTCGGGTCGCCGGACTGCCCGAGCGTGACGACGAGGTGCCAGCGCCGCGGGCCCTGGGCGAGCTGCGCGACGAACGCGTCGAACAGGGCGTCCCTGTCGGTCGTCGCGGCGTCAGCCGCGCCTTTGGGTGCGGACGCCGGATCCGGGACGAAGGCCCAGCGTACCGGCCGCGTGCTGCCATCCGCGGCGACGAACCGGAAGGCGTTCAGGCTCCAGAAGGTGCTGTCGGCGAAACCTGCGGTCACCGTTCGGGCCTTGATCAGGGCGGCGGCCGTCGCGCTCTCGGGATGGGCCGCGAAGAAGGCTTTCAGCCGCTCCGGATCGGGCTTGCCGGTAGCGGGATCGGGCTTGGCGGCGAGCAGCTGCGCGTAGAAGGCCTCGGGCGTTCGCACGGGAAAGACCGGGATGTTGTTCAGCCCGGTGCGCCATTCCTCGCCGTCCGGCAGCTGGAAGCGCAGGGCAAGGCTGCGCACGGTGGCCTCGGCATCGGCCGCGTAGGGCTGGCCGCCGGCCAGCGCCACCCGGCCCTCGACCGGTGTCACGCGCCCTGCCGCGAACATACCCGCCTTCGAGAGCCGCACGCCCGCGCCGTTGCCGCTGAAGCGGCCCGCCACGCACAGCCCTTTGGCGTGATTGCGTCGGAAGCCGGGATGGGGCCCGTTCACAGCCTCGAAGCGGTCGACGACCCGGGCGGGCGTGACCAGGCCCGGCGCGAGCCAGCCGCCGGCATACGCGAAGGTACCGACGGTCCCGGCCAGCACCGCGCCGATGGCGGACAGGCGCAGGAGCAGGGCGCCCCCGGTCATGCCGGGAGGGGCCCCCGTGAGGTCGTGCAGCAGCGTCATCGGGTCCCTCGGGACTGGCCACGATGACGCCTATTCGCCCGCGCGCCGCGGCGGTTTCAGGCGGCGCGGGTCTCGCGCGCCGCCGCCGGAGGCGTCTGGCCGGCCTCGGCCGGTGCGGCGCCCCGCACACCTTCGGCCTCCTGCGCCATGGCGCGGGCGAGCAGGCCGGCCCGTCCGGCCCACAGGTCCCTCTCGTCGCGCATCGCCTCGAGCCGGTCCGCGGAAGCGGCCAGCGCGATGCGCAGGGCGTCGATCTCCGCCCGCAGGTCGGTCGTGCGCTGCCGCTCACTCGCCAGGGCCGCCTTGAGCACGCTGAGCGCGGCTTCGGTCGCGCCGCGCGTTCCGGCGGGCCGGGGCGGGATCGGGCCGACCGGTGGCGTCCGGTCCGATCCGCCAGAAGCCGGCGGGGCGACCTGCGATGCGGGCTCCGGGCGCAGCTGCGCGATCTCGGCCCGCACCTGCGCGACGTCGAGTCCGGAAGCCGCGCGCGGCTCGGGCGCGCTCTCAGCGCCGGTGGTCTCCGCGCGGTTGATCTCTGCGGGGGCGGCCACGACGGCCGGGAATCCCTCTTCCTCCAGAACGAGCCCGTGCAGCATGGCGAAAACCCGGTCACCGTCGAGGCGCGCGAAGTCGAAGCCGCTCTCGGCCGAGAGGCTGCTGAAGCGGGCCTGCCCGCTGGTCGACCGGCCCACGAACGCCATCGACCAGTTGCCGAAGGCGCGGCTCTCCGCCGGGCCGCATTGCAGGACTGTGACGTCGTCGTGCCGCAGGTCGCGCTGGATGCGCTCGAAGGTCGCCTCCACACCCCGCCGCGGACCTTCGAGCACCTGCGCGAAGGCGCCCGCGTTGAACATCAGGGCGCCGGTGACCCCGGCCGCCGCGTTGTTCCGCTGGGATGCGTCGAGGATCTGCCGGACTGCGGCCGTGACCTCCGGCTCCGGGCCCTGGAGCAGGTTCTTGCTGGCATAGACCAGACGGTAGAGGTCGCTCATGGCAATGCGTCCGGAAGGGGAGGGGGTTCAGGCCTGCGGGAAGCCGGCGAAGACCTGGCGCAGGTCCTCGGCCGGAACGGGCTTGCTGATGAGGTAGCCCTGCACGTCGGTGCAGCCCTCCAGGCGGATGCGCTGCATCTGTTCCGCCGTCTCGACGCCCTCGGCGACCGTTGTCATGCCCAGGCTCTTCCCCAGGCCGGCGATGGCCCGGATGATCGCCTCGCCGTCGGGCTTGCTGGTCAGATCCTTCACGAAGGAGCGGTCAATCTTGATCTTGTCGAAGGGGAACGAGCGCAGGTAGCTCAGCGACGAGTAGCCGGTGCCGAAATCGTCCATGGAGACGCGCACGCCGAGTTCCCGCAGCCGGTGCAGGGTCTGGAGCGTCTTCTCATTCTCCTGCAGCAGCACGCCCTCGGTGATCTCCACTTCCAGCCGCCGGGCGGGCAGCCCTGAGCCTGCCAGGGCCGAGATGATCGTCTCCACGAGCCGGTCGCTCTTGAACTGCGCCGGCGAGACGTTGACGGCCACCGACATGTGGTCCGGCCAGGTCGTGGCGTCGCGGCAGGCCTGGCGGAGGACCCATTCACCGATGGGGACGATCAGCCCGATCTCCTCGGCCAGCGGAATGAAGTCGAGGGGCGAGACCAGCCCGCGTTCAGGGTGGCGCCATCGGATCAGGGCTTCGCAGCCGATCAGCGTGCCGCTCGCAAGCTGCAATTGCGGCTGGAAATGCAGCTGGAATTCCCGCCGGGCGAGGGCCTGGCGCATGTCGAGTTCGAGCTTCCGGCGCGTCTGCATGCGCGCGTCCATCTCCGGCTCGAAGAACCGGTAGGTGCTGCGGCCGTCGAGCTTGGCGCGGTACAGGGCGAGGTCGGCATTCTTCAGGAGCTTGTCGGCATCCGTCCCGTCCTCGGGGGCCAGCGCCACGCCGACGCTGGCGCCGATCGTCAGGAGATGCCCCTCCACCATGTAGGTCCGGCCGATCAGGTCCACGACCCGGCGGGCGAGCGCCTGCGTGCCCGACGCGTCGCGGATCCCGGCCTGCAGGATGACGAACTCGTCGCCGCCGATCCGCGCCACCGTGTCGGTGGGCCGGACCGTCGAGCGCAGGCGGTCGGCGACCGTCTCCAGCAGCGCATCACCGACCGGATGGCCGAGCGTGTCGTTGACCGGCTTGAACCGGTCGAGGTCGATCAGCAGCAGGGCGCAGCACTCGCCGGTCCGCGCGAGGCGCGCGAGGGCCTCGGCGAGACGCTCGCGCAGGAGCAGGCGGTTCGGCAGACCGGTGAGCGGATCGCGCCGCGCCATTGCGTCGGCGCGGGCCTCGGTGGCCTTGCGGGTGCTGACGTCCTCGAGTGTGACGACCCAGCCGTCCTCCGCGCGGGGACGGAACTCCACCTGGACCGTATGGTCCCGGCGCCGCACTTCGAACGTGGCCGGCTGCCGCCGGGCCAGCGCATGGCGGAGATTGCGCAGGACGGCGCGCCGCGACGGGGCGGTCCCGTCCCGCAGGGCCCGCAGCAGCGGGATCGCGGCGGCCTGCATCCGCAGCGTGACCGTCAGGCCGGCCAGGAGCTGCCGCGCCGGAGCGTTCGCCATGACGACCAGCCCGGTGCGGTCGATCATCAGCAGGCCCTGCCGAACCGCGTCGAGATAGGGGAGCAGGGGATCGCGCGCCGCGTCCCGGCGCGGCAGAAGGGCAGGCTGGGGATGCGGGCGCATGCCAGGTGGCCTCGAGTGAGCCGCCGGGCGGCGCACGGCAGGAAAACCGGAATTCAATAGTCTGGAAGATACTAATTCCGTGTTTAAGGAGACGATAAATACCGTATTGACCTAGGTTAAGGCCTTCCGCGAGCTGTCTTGGCGGCCGGCCTGCGGGCCCGCGCGGCCCGGCGCCGGTCAGGACGGGGTCGGAGCACTCTTCGGGAGCATCCTGTGGACGCCCTTCTTTCCGTCGCCCTGCACCCCGTGCCCGCCGCCCGCGTAGACGAGCCGGAACGTCAGGTCGAGGATGTCGACCTGAAGCATGTCGCCGGGCCCGGCCCCTCCACGTCGACCGGCCCGGCACAAAATGGGGCCCCAGGCCGCGCGGCAGGATGTCGAGGGCGTGCAGCAGGTTCCCGGGACCACCGCCCAGGGCGGGATGGGGCGTGGCCCGGCCGCCGGCCGGATACGCCTGCAGGGTGACGGTGTCGCCGGAGGTTGCGGCATGCATACCCGGCCAGGACCATCTCACGACAGGAGGGACTCGCGGCCGGATGATCCGCGCTGGCGCCCCGCGACGGAAGACCAAAGGCGATGCAGCCGCGGCCCGCCTTGCGCAGATTGGCGCCGGCCGCGTCGTCTTTGCGCGGGCGGCGGCAACCGCCATCCGGGAGGTTTGCGTCCCGGGCTTGGCCGTCCTGCGTGGGGCCTCTTGCGTATCGCCGCCCGCGCCACTAAATCCGCCTCACCGGTCACGACGGCACGCCGTCCGCCGGAACTTCCATCAGCATCACCGGCCAGCATCGACCCTTCAGGGTCGGGACGCCGTCGGGCGCGGGCGCAGGCTCGCCCTGAACCCGGCGACTGAGGGAGCGTCCATCGTCCAGCGCCGCACCGAAGGGCCCCCGGGCCGTTCCACGCTGCGCTTCGTCGACGGAGGCGCCGAGATCCGGCCTGGCCGGTTCGGTTCTTTCGCCGGGAAAATGGGCGGTTGACACGGAAGTCTGGGGCGGCTTATACGGCGCCTCCCGACGCGGTCCGGAAGAAAAACGGAGCGGATCGGACGGACTTTCCGAGGTTTAGAAAAGTAGATCTGGCGAAAGCCGAGGTACTTGACTTCTCCTCAGCCGGTAATTACGAGAGTGATTACTGATCTTTGACAAGTTGGAATGAGGAAGGGAGACGCGGGCGGCGTTTGTCCTTGCGGCTGGGGCTTCGGCCCTGGCGTGAGAGACTTGTGCCGATCTGTTGT
>NZ_NPKS01000002.1:0-379877 GCF_008329595.1 Methylobacterium sp. P1-11 | reverse complement strand
CGAGCCGGAGCTGAAGATCATCGACGTGTTCATCTGCAAGCTGCGCAAGAAGCTCGCCAACGCCAGCCAGGGCAAGAACTACATCGAGACCGTCTGGGGGCGCGGCTACGTGCTGCGGGAGGGTGCTCCTGAAATGCGGGCGATGGCAAGTTGAAGAACCTGCGATTGAGGTAATTAATCGCTCTCGCCGTATTGATTTCCACGGCGCGTCGACGCAGATGCCCTGCTTCACTCGAGCAGGTGCACCGTGGACAAAGATTTAGAACCGAACGAGCGTGGGGCAGCCAACTACTCCGAGCTGACGGCGGACCTTGTCTCAGCCTACGTGTCGAACAATCCTGTTCGGCCTTCCGATCTGCCGGACCTACTCACCAGCGTTCACGCTGTGCTCGCTGGCCTAGGCCGGGCGGGCGCAGCCGCCGCTCCGGCCGTCGAGAAGCCCAGCCCCGCCCAGATTCGGAAGTCGATCACGCCGGACGCGCTGATCAGCTTCATCGACGGCAGGCCGTACAAGACGCTGAAGCGGCATCTCACCGGAAACGGCCTGACGTTCGAGGAGTACCGGGAACGTTACGGTCTGCCGCGAGACTATCCGACCACGGCTGCCAGCTACTCCGAGCAGCGCTCCAGGCTAGCCCTGTCCTTTGGACTTGGGCAGCAGCGTAAGAAGGTGGCGCCGGAGGCTGCCGCGGCTTCGGAGACCGTTACGGAGAAGCCAAAACGGGGTCGCCGGTCGAAGGAGCGGCCCGGGGCATAATCGCGCACAGGATCCTGTCCTCAACGGCGGGAGCTCCTTTCTTTTCCGATCGCGGAGGTTAAGCGCGCTCACATTCCCGCCCGCGAGCGTGCCGGCTACGCTGTCGTCACCGTTCGCGTGCGGTCGGCGCGTTCCATCAAGCCGAGAGTCACCAAGCACGCCCGGCGCCTTCCTGCGGGATGTGATGTGCGCCAGGGCCAGCGATCCTGCGCAGGCACCTCACGGCGCGAGCGCCGAGACTGTCGGTTCTCCAAGCATATCTGCCTCAGTCGGATGTGCGGTTGTGATTATCTGACGAATGGCGTACACGTATTAAATCGACTTTTGGCCAGATATTCGGCCGCACCGCCTTACCAGGGCGCGCGTTCTGCATCTCTCCCATTTTCGACGACCATCGACCGAGCGCGTGCGGTGCATGCGCTCAGCTTATTCGCTTGCCTATATGGATACGGAATACCTATGAGCATCGGCACCGTTAAGTGGTTCAACGACACCAAGGGTTTCGGCTTCATCCAGCCGGATGACGGCGGCAAGGACGTGTTCGTCCACATCTCGGCCGTCGAGCGCGCCGGAATGCGAAACCTGGTCGAAGGGCAGAAGGTCTCCTACGAGATGGAGACCGACCGTCGCAGCGGTAAGCAGTCCGCGGGCAACCTTCAGGCCGCTTGAGCCTCGCTCATCTGCCTCTGACGAGTTTCGGAGCCGTTCCCCCGGGAGCGGCTTCATCTGTTTCTCGCCACCCCGACTAAGCCGCGGTGCGCATAAGGAATGTACGTGGGTCAATTCAAAACTAACCAGCTCGTTGATCGTCTTGAGGCGACCGCCAAAGCGCGGCAGGCCACACTTGCCCGGTTCCGGGCACGCCCCGCGGCCGACGATCCGGCCGTCCTTGCGCGGCAGGGGGCCCGACAAGCCGTCGTACAGGCGCGAGAGGTGCGGATCAGCGAGCGGGAAATAGCCCGTTTGGCGGCTGAGGCTGAGCGCGAAGCTGAAGCCCTGGCTGCAAGAGAGCGTGCCGCGGCGGAACTCGTCCGCCAAGCTGCCGAGAGAGCGGAACGGCAGGCTGCCCTCGCTGCCGAGCAGAAGGCTGCGCGCGACGCACGCTTTGCTGCCCGCAAGGCCAAGGCTCGCCGGTAGGCGGGCCCAGGATCGCAAAGCGGCAACAACCCAGAGGACGAGAGATGTCTCATAAGTTCAAGGTCGGTCAGAACGTTCGGCAGCTGGGTATCAGCTATGCCGGTAATAAGAGCACCGTCGTCGACGGCCTCTTTGAGGTGGTGCGGCTCATGCCTGACGACCGATCCGGTGAGCCTTGCTACCGGATCAAGTCGGCGGCGGGCGAGCGCGCTGCTCGGGAAGGCGAACTCACTCTCGCCTCCTGAACCATCGGCGCCGAACGAGATCCTGTAGAGTTCATGCGGGTGAAGGCGGGGTTGGCATACTTGACGAGGGGACCAGGTTCGTCGGGGTCGACCGCGGTGATCAGGATGGCCTTGATGGATCATGTGATCGTTTGAACTAGGTCGAGGCTTTCAAGGTGGGCCGATCGAAGATGAAGCGGTGCCTTACGTTCCGTCTGTGATCGCTTCGCTACGCGCAGCGGTCGGACAACGTCGGCGGTCAGCGCAGGAGCGGCGACTGCCGAACCAGTCCCCTCAACGGCAAGCAGAAGCGCGGCAGGTTGGTAGGGCTTCGCGATCAGCGGGAGGCCCGCTTCGATCGCCCTGGCGGCTTGCTCGCGGTAGCCTGTTACGAGGCAAGCGCGTGGTATGGTGGCCCAAGGTCGCCGGTCCTGTTCAGGGAGGCTCGCTATGAACGATCAAGAGGTTCGAGAGGCTCTGGATCGTCACTGGGCTTCATCCGACGCGGGCGACTTCGATCAGGAACATGAGATCTATCGGGACGAGGCGGTCCTTGAGTATCCGCAATCAGGCGAGCGCATCCGCGGGCGGCGAAACATCCAGTCGTCCCGCGTTGCACAACCGAACCGGAAGCGCTTTGCAGTGCGACGGATCATCGGTTCAGGATGCCTCTGGGTTACCGAATATGTTCTGACGTATGACGGGCAGCCGTCTTACACCGTGAGCATCATGGAGTTTCTAGAGGGGAAGGTGATCCGGGAAACCCAGTATTTTGGCGATGCGTTCGAGCCGGGGGCGTCCCGAGCGCAATGGGCCGAGCGGATGGCGTGAAGCCGGGGCGTTGTGGAAAAGGGGCACCGAGCAAGGTAGGGGGCCTGAAGTTTGGGTTGCCCCAGGGTCAGTGGCGATCTCGTCGCCGGTGCGTCGACTGGTCCCTGCGTCGGAAGAGGTCTTCTATCCCTCGCCGAGGGCGCACATTCGCGCACGCTCAACCGCAGAGATTTGGGCGAACACGTCCTTGCCGCAGCACCTCCACGGCCGGACTTCTTGCTTGATCAGGTCAGGCACGCGCTCGACGGCCTGTCAGGACGGCAGCGGCGACAGCTCCGCGCTGCCCCGACGCGCTTGGCGGTTCAAACCGGTAGAGTGGTCCGGATCTGGAGAGAGCAGATGCAAGACATCCCATTGGGCGCAAAGGGCAGCTTCGCCATGCTGGTCCGTCCCCCGCATTTGGCGAACCAGTTCAAGGACACCACCCTGCCGCCCGTCTTTGCCACACCGATGATGATCCTGATCATGGAGAACGCAGCCCTCAACGCCATCCGCCAGTTCCTTGACCCCGGCGAGAGCGCCGTCGGAACGAAGGTCGACGTGAGCCATATGGCGGCGACCCCAGTCGGTCACCGGGTGAGAGCGGAGGCGGAGGTAGTGGGTGTGACGGGACGTCAGATCCAATTCCGAGTTGCGGCCTGGGATGAGGCAGAGCAGATCGGCGCCGGGACGCACGAGCGGATGGTGATCAACTTGGAGCGGCTCGAAAAACGTCTCATCGACAAGCGGCCCTCCTCATCGTGAAGCGCGCGGGCGTCTGTCCGCTTCTGAGACGGATCGACTCCGAATCGGATGTGCCCCTTTCGGCCAGGTTCCGGCGGCCGCTTCGAGCACAGGGGCGCATGAGCGCCCCATCCAACAGGTCGAGAGCCTGAGGCTAAAACACTCGCGACAGCGTTACCCCGACTGTGTGCCGCGCAGTGTCGGCGCAGCGACGAGGAGTATACGCCGCATGCCTGTCGACGAAGCCGCCCCGCGTCAGCCGGCTCAGGTTCCGCCGCCGCTCGTGCCAGGCCTGCGCGGGCTCCTGACCCTCGCTGTCGGCGTCGTGCTCGTCGCGGCCCTGTATTTCGGGCGCGAAGTGTTCATCCCGCTCGTGCTGGCCGTCCTGCTCAGCTTTGTCCTGGGCCCCGTCGTCAATCTGCTGCGCCGATTACGCCTCGGACGCGTGCCGTCCGTCATTGCCGCCGTCCTGCTCGCGCTCGGCGTCATCGGCGGCATCGGGGCAGTCATCGGCACGCAGGTCGCGGGACTCGCCGGCAACCTGCCACAGTACCAGGCGACCGTGCAGAGAAAGGTCGCGGGCCTGCAGCAGGGCTGGCTCGGCGAGGCCAACCGCGTCCTCCAAAAGTTCAATCACCAGGTCCACGACGTCGGCCAGAAGGCCGAAGCCGCCGGCACGACCGCTGAAACCGCACCGGCCGGGGACACGCCCAAGGCGCAGCTCGTGCGCGTGCAGGAGCCCGAGCTCTCCCCCCTGGCGCTGGCGGAGAAGGTACTCGGGCCGATTGTTTCACCGCTGACCGATGTCGGCATCGTCCTGGTGGTGGTCGTGTTCCTGCTGATGCAGCGCGAGGATCTGCGCAACCGCATGATCCGCCTGTTCGGATCGAGCGACCTGCACCGCACGACGGTGGCCATGGACGACGCGGCGGGTCGGCTCGGCACCTACTTCCTCGCCCAGCTCGGCATGAACGCCACCTTCGGCGTCATCGTCGGCGCCGGTCTGTGGTTCATCGGCGTGCCCAATCCGCTCCTGTGGGGCGTGTTCTCGGCCATCATGCGCTTCGTCCCGTATATCGGTGCCATCGCGTCGGGCATCCTTCCGGTCGCCCTGGCCGCCGCCGTCGATCCGGGCTGGACGATGGTGATCGAGACCGCGGCGCTCTTCCTGATCGCCGAGCCGGTGTTCGGGCAGGTGATCGAGCCGCTGCTCTACGGCCACTCCACGGGCCTCTCGCCCTTCGCGGTGATCGTCTCGACGCTGTTCTGGGGCTTCCTGTGGGGGCCCATCGGCCTGATCCTGGCCACCCCGTTCACCGTCTGCCTCGTGGTGCTGGGGCGGCACGTGGACAGCCTGGAGTTCTTCGACGTCCTGCTGGGCGATCGGCCGCCGCTGACGCCGGTCGAGAACTTCTACCAGCGTATGCTCGCCGGCGACCCGGACGAGGTGCGTGACGTCGCGGAGGCGATGCTGAAGGAGCGCTCGCTCTCCTCGTATTACGACGAGGTGGCGCTCAAGGGTCTCCAGCTCGCCGCCAACGACTTCGCGCGCGGCGTGGTCACGCCGGCGCAGCTGGAGAACATCCGCGCCTCGGCCCGCTCGCTCGTGGAGGATTTCGAGGACCACCCCGACGCCGAGCCGGCGCGCGACGACAAGGCGGTCAACCCGAGCGAGACGCCGACCCTGGCCGAGCGGACCCATACCAAGACCGAGGCTGTGCCGGGCCAAGCCCCGCCGCGGGAGGCCCTTCCGGAGACATGGCGGGGCGAAGCGCCGGTGCTGTGTGTGGCGGGGCGGGGGCCCCTCGACGAGGCCTCTTCGGCGATGCTGGCCCAGTTGCTGCGCAAACATGGGCTCGGCGCGCGGGTCACCCCCTACCAAGCGGTCTCGCGCGAGCGCATTCGCGACCTCGACCTGACCGGCGTGGCGATGATCTGCATTTCCTATCTCGACATCACCGGCAACCCGGCGCACCTGCGCTACCTTCTGGAGCGCCTCAAGCGCCGCGCTCCGGGCGTTCCGGTGCTGGTGGGTCTCTGGCCAGTGGGCGAGAAGGTGCTCACCGATGCCGTGCTCGGTCGCGAGGTCGGGGCGGACGTCTATGTTTCCTCGCTGCGCGATGCCGTCGATGCGTGCCTAGGGACGGCCGCCGAACGCGCGGACGAGGCCAGGGCCGCCTGAGGGCGTGGCATCTCCGCGTCGCGCGATCGCAACCCATCCCAAGGCGGTCGATCGCCGGAGGCGGGATGGCGGTCGCCGATGGCACGGTCGTCGGCACCCGGATCGGCGCCCCAGGCTTCCTGGCTCAACCCGCGTACACCATCCGGACGTCGGGTACCGGGCGTGAGCCAATGAAGGTCAGGACCCTTCCGGTCGCGCTCGGCCTGGATGGCCGCCCCGTCTCGGTTCCGGGGTGCTCTGGATCGGGAACGCCATCAGGAAGGTCACGAGGGTTGTGCTGGTCTCGATGACCGGCTGTCACGCGTCAGAGAAGCCGAATAGCGGCCTTCCTGGGCGAGCAGGTTTCGGAGCAGGGTACCGCCGATAGCCGTCGGCCATCGCACCGAAGGCGCGGGTCCCGATCCCGCACCTGCCGAGCGCGACGGCCGCGATCCCCTTGCCTCTGGCGATGCTCATCGCGCCGCGGTGATCACCGCCTCAATCAGGATCTGGGGACCGAGCTCGGCGACGCCGATGGTGGACCGGCTCGGCAAGATTTCGGGGGCAAACCACGCGGTCCAGGCGGCGTTCATCTCGTCCTTGAGCGCCATGTCGGTGATGTAGAGCGTGGCCGTGAGGATCTTGGTCTTGTCGCTGCCCGTCTCGGCGAGCAGCGCGTCGATCCGCGCAAGGATCTGCTCCGTCTGCCCCCGCATCGATGCGGATCGATCTTCGGCCACGATGCCGCCGAAGTAGAGAACGCCGCCATGCTCGACCACGCGGTGCATGATGGGCGTACGGATATGACGTTGGATCATCGAAACGTGTCCTTCGGTTCCTGAGGATGCTAACCGGCGGGCTGCAGCAGGGCCGACCGGGTCTCGGAGACGGCGCCTGGCTGCCCGAAGCGGGCCGGGCCGAACGCCGCGATGGGGTGGCGCGACACGCCATCGAGCAGCAGGTCGGCGGCGATCTCGCCGACGAGCGGCGCTAGGGCGAAGCCGTGGCCGGAGAATCCGAAGGCGTGAACCAGCCCGTCCGCCACGGCGGACCGGCCGATGACCGGCAACTCGTCGGGCGTGACACCCTCGATCCCGGCCCAGGCATGCACGATCCGCGCGTCGCGCAGGATCGGGAAGAGGTCGAGGGCCGTGCGCGCCGAGTAGGCGAGGCGCGGGACATCGAGCCGGACGTCTCCCGTGTCGAGATCCGCGTGCCCTTTGTGGCCGCCGCCGATCATCACGTGCCCGGTCTCGGATTGCTTGAACGACAGTGGCCGGCCGGCCGCCCCGACGACCGGTGCCAGGAATGGCGGCAGAGCGTCCGTGAGCAGCATCTGGAAGGCGTTGAAGCCGAGCGGAATCGGCTCGCCGGCCGCGCGGGCGATGCGCCCGCCCCAGGCGCCTGCGGCGTTCAGCAGGAGCGGAGCGGCGTGCAATTCCCCCTCGCGGGTCCGCAGCTGCCAGAGCCCGGCGCGGCGTTCCACCGTCGTGACGCGCGCGTCCTCGGCAATCTCGGCGCCTGCGGCCCGCGCCGCCCGGGCAAAGGCCAGCGTGGTGCGCAGGGGCGCCGCGAAGCCGTCGCGGCGCGTGACGATGCCGCCCACGACATGGGGCGCGACCGCGGGGAGCAGTCGGCGCACCGTCGCGGCATCGGCCAGCTCCTCGTGCGCCCAGCCCTCGACGCGCAGGCGCGCGACCCGTTCAGACAGGCGTGCGAGTTCCGCCTGGGTCTCGGCCACCCTGACCTGCCCGGCGGCGTGGAAGCCGCAGCCATCGCCGACGAGGTCCGCGATCCGGTGCCAGCGCGCGATGGCCTCCAGGGCGAGCGGCACTTCGGCGATGTGTCGGCCCAGCGTGCGCACGCCGCCCGCCGAATAACCCGAGGCCTGGGCCGCGACCTGTCGGGCCTCCAGCACGCGCACCCGTCGACCGGTCCGGGCCAGGTGCAGGGCGGCGGACAGGCCGTGCAGACCGCCGCCGACGACGAGGATGTCGGGATCCGTCATGCGAGTGCGCCCTCGTCCCTCTGCGGCGGGATCGGCTCCGGCATCGCCGCGACGAGGCCGGCCAGGGCCGCGAGACTCACCGGCCGGGCCGGAACCACCGCGCCCAGGATCGCGCGCTGCGCGAGCGCGGTCCCGTTCCGATCGGGCCCCCCGGGCTGTTCCAAGAGGGACGCGAGGGCAACCGGGTCGAGCCGGGTCGCGGCGGGATCCAAGGCCGAGGGCGCCTCTCCCAGTTGCAGGACCCGCGGATCTGCGCGCAGGGCGCGCGCCGCGGCGACGGCCTGCCGCTCCGCTTCTTGCGGGGTGGCCGCGCCAGCGCCGCGCCCGGCCAGCGCGACGCCGGGCACGCTCGTCCGCCCCTCGGCATCGGTCAGCACCCGTCCGTCCGAGACGGCGCAGCCGAGCGCCGCGAGCAGCAACGGCTCATCGGCGCAGACGAGCAGGATGTCGAACGGCTCCGCCCAGACTCGCCCACCGCCCTCGACCCAGACATGGCCGGGCTCCGCATGCCAGGCCGTGGCTTGGGGCCGGGCGATCAGGACGGCCCCCGGAAGCTCGGCCAAGGCGGCGCGTCCGGCCGGGCCACCGCCGACGATCACTGCGCGGCATGTCTCGGCGGTGGTCACGCGGTCAGCTCCGGGATCGCATCGGGCCGCTGGTTGGCCAACTCGCCCACCGTCATCGGTTTGAAGGGGGCGCGCGGCCGCAGGGCGCCGACCGACTCCATGGAGGTGCCACGGGTCTCGGCGATCAGTCCTGCGACGACGGTTCCGCACATGCGGCCCTGGCAGGGCCCCATGCCGGCCCGCAGATACGCCTTGACCTGGTTCGGCCCGGCGGCGCCGAGGCGGGCGGCGTCGCGGACCTGCCCGGCCGTGATCTCCTCGCAGCGGCACACGATCGTGTCGTCGGCGGGGGCGAGCACGCCCGGGCCCGGGCGGTAGAGGCGATCGAGGAAGGGCCGCAGCGCCAGGGCTGCCTGTCGGGCCATCGACGCATCCGCGGCGCGGGCCTCGCGGACGGCGGCATCGAACCGGCCGAGGCGGTGAGCCGCGTCGATCGCGGCCAGGCGACCGCCCGCGGCCGCGGCCTCCCAGCCGCCGATGCCGCCGCCATCGCCGGCGACGGCGACATTCGCATGGCTCGTGGCGCCCCACCAGTCGAGACGCGGCCGCCAGCAGAGCTGCCGCGCGTCCCAATCATGATCGAGCCCCAGTGCCCGGGTGATGTGCGTGGAGGGGATCACCCCCTCGTGCAGGAGGAGCGTGTCGCAGGCGAGCGCGTGGTCGCGGCTCCCCTGGCGCCAGCGCACGGTCCGGATCCGGCCGTCGCCCTCTGCCCGCAGGTCGCGGACATTGCGCACCACGCGCAGGCCGCGCGCCCGCGTCTCGCGCATCAGGGCCACGCCCTTCGCCAGGAGCTTGCGGCCGGTCCAGAGGCCGCCGGCCCGCAGCGCGTCCCGGAACGCGCCGCCGGAGCCGGTCTCGAGGAGCGTCAGCCGCTCGACGCCGGCGCGCAGCAATTGCACGGCGAGCAGCCAGCAGAGCGGACCCTGTCCGGCGATCACCACGGATCCGTCCGGCACGGCGCCGGCTGTCTTGAGCAGGATCTGGGCGGCGCCCGCGCTCATGACGCCGGGGAGCGTCCAGCCGGCGATCGGCACCGGCCGCTCCTGGGCGCCGGTGGCGAGCAGGATGCGCCGGGCCTGGATCTCCGCGGTGGCACCGCCCGAAACCACGGAGAGCAGGCCGGCCTCGGGATCGAGGTGCCAGAGCGTCGTCTGCGGACGATAGGCGATGCCCCGGACCGCGCGGAAGGCGGCCGCCAGGGCACCGCCGGCATCGCGGAACTCGCCGGCGAGCGCCGCGTCTCCCGAGGCTGCCTCCACTGCGCGGAACACCTGGCCGCCCGGAGCGGGCTGCTCGTCCAGCACGGTGACCGAGAGTCCGAGGGCGGCGGCCTCGATGCCGGCGGCCATGCCGGCCGGGCCGGCGCCTACGATGGCGAGATCGTAGATCATGCCGCCTCCGGCGCCGTGTCATCGGCCCGAGCCACCCGCGCACCGATCTGCGGCTCGATCCGCATGCCCGGAGCGACCGGCACGAGGCAGGACTGGCGGTTGGCGACGCCGTCGATCTCGGCGAGGCAGTCGAAGCAGATTCCGATCATGCAATAGGGCAGGCGCGGAGCCCCGCCGACCGGCGTCGTGCGGATCGCCGGCGCTCCGGAGAGCAGGACGGCCGCTGCCGCCGAGGCGCCCTCGGGAACGCGGAGTGGCCGGCCCGCGACGAAGACCTCCACCAGCCGGTCCTGGGTGGCCGGACGGGCCTCAGGCCGTCTTCTGAACATGGAAGCGTCTCGCGCTGAAGGGGGACAGATCCGGCGCCAGGGCACCAGCGGCGATCATCGGGGCGAGCAGGCTCGCATGCGCGCCCGCCAGCGTGACGCCCGAATGGCAATTGGCGATGTAGGCGCCGGGGAAGCGCTCGGACGCGTCGTAGATGGGCTTGCCATCGGGCGACATGACGCGCAGCGCCGCCCAGGCCCGGACGATGTTCAGCGCGGCGATCCACGGGAAGGTCTGAACCGCCCGCCGCGCGATGGCGCGCATGATCGCCGGCGTCTGGGTCAGCGTGTCGAAGCCCAGATCCTCCTTGCTGTCGCCGAGGAGCAGCGAGCCCTCCTCGGTCTGGCGGACGACGTGGGTCGGCAAGGCGAGCACCTGCCGCGCGCGCTCCGTGACCAGAATCTGCCCGCGTTCGGGCCGCAGGGGGGCGGACAGGCCGACGAGGGGCGCAAGATCGGCGTTGCCGAGGCCGGAGGCGAGGACGAGCCGCGGCGCCCGGACCGTGTCGGCCCCGAGATCGACGGCGAAATCGCCCGGCAACGCCTTGATGGCCGTGACGAGGGCGTTCGGCCGGTAGAGGCCGCCCGCCCCCTGGAACGCTGCGTGGAGCGCGCGCAGGAGGTGCAGCGGGCTCACGTGGCCATCGTAGGGCGTCCAGGACGCGCCCACCACCTGCGGTCCGAGCCCCGGCACCATGTCGTGCAGCTCGGCGGCCGTGATCATGCGGTATTCGTAGCCGGCGTTGCCGGCCTCCCGGCGCAACTGGCCCATCAGTGCGTCGCGCTGGGCCATCTCCTCGTCGGAGAAGCAGAAATGCAGGCCGCCCGGCTGGTGCAGCCCGACGCCGATGCCCGTTGCCTCGAGGAGATCGGCGGCCAGCTCTGGCCACGCCCGGGCCGAGGCGTGGGTCCAGTGCTGGTAATGCGGCGCGCCGAGGCCCTTCGACTGGACCCAGACCAGACCGAAATTGCCGCGGCTCGCCCGGTGGGCGACGTCGCCCTCGTCGAGCATCACGGTCGACAGGCCTTGCCGTTGCAGCCCGTAGGCGATGGCCGCCCCCACCAGCCCGCCGCCGATCACGATGGCGTCCCGCGTCGCGTGTCTGGTCGCGTTCATGCGCGGCGTTCCCCTGTCAGCAGGCGGTCGATCGGGTAGAAGCGATCGAGCACCAAGAGGACCAGGGCGGTGACGAGGATCAGTGCCGCCGAGACCGAGGCGACCAGCGGGTCGGTCATCTGGTCGATGTAGTTGAACAGCTGCACCGGCAGCGGGTTGGCCGCCGGCGAGGCGAGGAACAGGCTCACCGTCAATTCGTCGAAGCTGGTGACGAAGGCCAGGATCCAGCCGCCCGCCAGGCCCGGCGCGATCAGCGGCAGCGTCACACGCCGGAACACCGTGAACCGGTCGGCGCCGAGGCTCTCCGCCGCACGCTCGATGCGCGGATCGAGGCCCGACAGGCCAGCGCCGACGAGGCGCAGCATGTAGGGCGTGATCACGATGATATGGGCCGCCACAAGGCCCGCGAAGCTGCCCGAGAGGCCGAATCCCGAGAAGAAGCGCAGCAGCGCCACGCCGAGCACGACGTGCGGGATCATCAGCGGCGAGGCGAGGATCGCCACCAGCGTGCCGCGGCCGGGAAAGCGCCAGCGCGCGATCGCCAGGGCGGCCGGGACGGCGATCAGCGCCGAGAGGGTCGCGGCCGTCACTCCGAGGCGGACGCTGTACCAGAAGCTCTCCAGGAAGCGCGGGTTCTCGCCGATCGCCCGCCACCAGCGCAGGGAGAGGCCTTCGAACGGCAGGGCGAGATAGCCCTGACCGGTGAAGGAAACGGCGATCACCACGAGAAGCGGCGCGAGGATGAAGGCGAGGAACAAGGCGTGGAAAGCGAGCGCCAGGGGACCGTTGCGGCTCATGCCGGGCCTCCCCGCGCGACCTCGCCCAGGCGGCGCAGCGCCCGCTTCTCGACGAGCCGTGTCCAGAGGAGCGTGGCGAGCAGGATCGCCGCCATGAGCACGGTCGCCAGCGCGGCGCCCAACGGCCAGTTCAGGGTGTTGAGGAACTCGTTGTAGGTCATGCTGGACACGACCTTCAGCCGCTTGCCTCCGAGCATGGCGGGGGTCGCGAAGGCGGAGGCCGAGAGGCAGAACACCATCAGCGCCCCGGCCAGGATGCCAGGCATGACGTTGGGCAGCACGATCCGGGTGAAGATCGTGAAGCGTCCGGCGCCGAGGCTGATGGCCGCCCGCTCCAGCACCGGATCCAGCCGGCCGAGGCTCGCCCAGACGGACAGGACCACGAGCGGGACCATCACGTGGACGAGGCCGATCACCACGGCGAGTTCCGTGAACATCAGCCGGAAGGGGGCGCCGGGCATGTGGAGGGCGGTCATAGCCTGATTCACGAGCCCGTTCGTGCCGAGCAGGACCATCCAGCCGAAGTTGCGCACCACGACCGAGACCAACAGCGGGCCGACGACGATGAGGAGCATCGGTCCACGCCAGCGCGGATCCATGCGGTGGATGATCCAGGCTTCGGGCACCCCGATGAGGAGGCAGATCAGGGTGGTCAGCGCGGCGATGCGGAAGGTCCGGGCGAGCGCCTCGCCGAAGAGCGGATCGGTCAGGAGGTCCCGGTAATTCGCGAGATTCCAGCCCGGCAGGATACCGTCCTGGAAGTCGAAGCCGTGCAGGCTCAACGCCAGCACGCCGGCGAGGGGGACGAGCAGCGCCCCGGCATAGACGAGGGCGGAGGGCGCTGTCAGCAGCGCGGGTGTCAGGCGGTCGAGGCGGGTCATGCCGGTTCCAGCCGCCGCAGGCTGTGGGCGTCCCAATCCAGCGTCACTGCGGCCCCCTCGTCGAGGGGTGTCGCTCCGGTGTTCTGCGCCATGACGGCGAAGGCGCCCAGCGCCGTCTCTACCGTGTACAGCCAGAACCCGCCGAGGAAGAGCCGTGCCTGCACGCGTCCGTCCAGCCCGGGCGCACTCTCGGCGGTGCGCTCGCAGCGGATGCGCAGGCGCTCCGGCCGGATCGTCAGGAGGATCTCGCCGTGCCGGTCGGCGAGTTCCGGCGGCAGAGAGAAGCGGTGACCCGCCGCCTCCGCCTCGCCGGACGCGGCCCGGGCAGGCAGGCGGTTGCTGCGGCCGAGAAAGTCGGCGACGAACGCGTCGGCCGGGATATCGTAGGCCTGCCAAGGCGCGTCGATCTGGACGACCCGGCCGCGCTGCATGATCGCCACCCGGTCGCACAGCGCCATCGCCTCGGCCTGATCGTGCGTGACCAGGACCGTGGTGACGCCGATGCGGCGCTGCAGCGCGCGCAATTCCACCTGCATCTCCTCGCGCAGCTTGGCGTCGAGGTTCGAGAGCGGCTCGTCGAGGAGCAGCAAGCGCGGCTCGAACACCAGCGCCCGCGCCAGGGCGACGCGCTGCTGCTGGCCACCCGACATGTTGCGCGGGAAGCGATCGGCGAGATGGCCGAGGCGGACCTGGGCCAGCGCCTCGGCGACCCGCTTGGCCCGTTCCGCCTTCGGTACGCCGCGCATCTCCAGCCCGAAGGCCACGTTCTCGGCGGCGGTCATATGCGGGAACAGGGCGTAGGACTGGAACACGAGTCCGATGCCGCGCCTGGCCGGCGGAATTCCGGCCAGATCACGCCCCTCCATCAGGACGTGGCCGCGGCTCGGCGTCTCGAACCCGGCGATCATCTGCAGCGTCGTCGTCTTGCCGCAGCCGGAGGGACCGAGGAGGCCGAGGAACTCGCCGGGCGCGACCGTGAGGCTGACCGCGCGCACGGCGGTCACGGTGCCGTAATCCTTGCCGACGCCGTCGAGCGTGAGGAAGGCGGGCGCGGACATCAGCGCTCGACCTGCCGCTGCCATTGCCGCGTCCAGTCGGCGCGGTTACGGTTGACCACGTTCCAGTCGAGGCCGATCAGCGTGCGGACCTGATCCTCACCGTAGATGACGCGGCTTGCGACGTCCGGAGGCAGCTTCGTCGACCGGTTGGTCGGGCCTGCCCCGTACTGCGTGGCGAAGATCTCCTGGACCTTCGGCGAGACGAGGTAGGCGAGGAACCTGTCGGCGAGCGCCGGCTCGGGACTGTCGGCAATGGCACAGCCCGCCGTCATCAGTACCACCGCGCCCTCCTTGGGCCGGGCGATGGCGAGGGGGAATCCCGCCTGCTGCATGGCCGCGACCCGAGACGAGCCCCAGACGGCCAGCCAGATCTCCCCCGACTGGAACATCTCGCTCATCTTGCCGGGACTGCTCTCGTAGGCGAGCACGTTCGGATTGATCTGCTGGCGCATGACCTTCAGACCCGGGGCGATGTCGCTATCGCTGCCACCGTGGATCCGCGCCATCATCGCCAGGGTGTGGACGCCGTAGGTGTTGTCGATGCCGGGGATCGCGATCCGCTGCCGGTATTCCGGCCGGGCCAGATCCATCCAGGAGGTCGGCGCCGTAAAGCCCCGCTCCCCGAAGAGCTTCGTGTTGTAGGCGATCCCGGTGAAGCCGAAGCCGGTGCCTACGGCATGGTCATCGCCCAGGACGGCGATGGAATAGACCCCGTCCCGGATCGCGTCGGGGAGCTTCCGGCACAGACCGAGCGACACCGCCTGGACCATAGGACCGTCGTCGAGCACCGCGACGCCGACGGTTTGGTTGCCGCGCTGCGCCTGCATGCGGGCGAGATTGTCGGAAGAGTTGCCGGTCAGATAGTCGATCCGAACATTGTTCTCGCGCTCGAAGGCCGGAATAACGCTCGTGCGCATGATCTGCTCGTAGCTGCCGCCGTAACCGGCAACCGTCAGGCGCTGCTCGGCCGAGGCCGGGGACGCCGCCAGGACGAGCGCTGCGGCCGTTGCGGTAAAGAGTCCCTGTATCGCCCGCAGCATTGCTTTGCCTCCGTGAGCATTCGGAAAGCTATCCGTGGGTATGAAGTAAGCAGGACGCTCCTCTGTTGAGCATTCCAGCCACTTTTCGACCCTGAATTGTTATCAACGTGCGGTCTCTTGACGTGGGAGGCAAATTCATAATTTTTGCCGTTTCATTCCTCCGGGTAGTGAGTCGCAGGATTTGGAATGACACCGAGCCGGCTCCGCCAGTTGGAAGCGTTCCGCGCAGTCATGCAGAGCGGCTCGGTCAGCCGGGCGGCGCAGCGGATGTATCTCTCGCAACCGGCGGTCACGAAGCTGCTGCGTGGCCTGGAGGACGAGACCGGCCTCCCGCTGTTCGACCGCTCCCGGCGTCACCTTCAGCCCACGCCGGAAGCCGTGAAGCTGGAGGGCGCCGTTGCGACCCTGTTCGCAGCCGCCGATCGCCTGGATCGCACCATCGACGATATGCGCGGTATCGGGAGCGGCGAATTACGCGTCGCCGCCATGCCGCTCATGGGCCTGTCGCTCATCCCGCGACTTCTGGCCAAATTCGCCCGGGAGGTGCAGCCGGTGCGGATCTCGCTCGTTGTGGCAAGCTCGCGCGAGGTCCATGACTTGGTGCAGGCCGGCAACGCCGACCTCGGTTTCGCCCTGCCGGTCGGTCGGAGCGCGCTCGTCGCAGCACCACCGATCGAACTCCCCGGATTGGTGGTCCTGCCGCCCCGGCATCGTCTGGCGCGCAACAAGATCGTTCCGCTTACCGAGCTCCACGACGAGCCCTACATCTCACTCGGTCGACAGTATCGCCTCCGCGATCAGGTCGACGAACTCTTCACCGTGAACGGAGTCACGCCCCGCCTCGTCGCCGAGACCCAGAACGCCGCCGCCGCGTGCGCCATGGTCGCCGCGGGTCTTGGCTTCACCGTCGCGGAGGCCGTGACCGTGAAGGGGCTCGGTGCGCAGGTCGTTGCGCGCAGCCTCCGGCCGACGGTGACCTACTCGGTCACGGTCCTGGGCAGCCCAGGACACCCGCTCTCCACCGCCGCTCTGGCTTTTCTCAAGCTGGTACGCAGTGAGGTTGCCAATAAATCTCCTGTTCTTGGCGGCCGCTGATCTGTTCAGGCTTGAGGTCTTTCATGTCGGTCCGGTCCATCCCTTGTCTTAATCAACCGGGATGTGGCGGCTTTAGGCATGCGGATCCTGATGGTGATGGCCGTTCGCGATGAAGCGGATGGCCATGGTGGCGTCTCATCCCTATCGGCAAACGTTGGACCGGCGGGCGGCCGTCTCATTGCGAAGGTTGAAAGCTGATCAGCGGCG
This sequence comes from Methylobacterium sp. P1-11, assembly GCF_008329595.1. Taxonomy (NCBI): domain Bacteria; kingdom Pseudomonadati; phylum Pseudomonadota; class Alphaproteobacteria; order Hyphomicrobiales; family Methylobacteriaceae; genus Methylobacterium; species Methylobacterium sp. P1-11. Next base: position 363,495 of record NZ_NPKS01000002.1, on the reverse strand, counting down.
CTCAAGCACGAGCCGGCCCCGTTCCTGCAAGCAGCGGCATGCCGGGCGTCTCGAAGGTTTCCGGCCTGCCGGTGTGCGACGCGCCTGACCGGCGCTGAGCGGGAGGTTTCGGATGAAGCGACGCACGCTGTTGCAGGGAGCCGGCGCCTTCGTCGCCAGCGCCGTTGCCGCGCCGGCCCTTGTCCGCGCGGAGGCGGTCACGACCCTGCGCTTCATCCCGCAGCAGGATCTGGTCACGCTCGATCCGGTGACGACCTTCGCGTACATCACCCGCAACCACGGCTACATGGTCTTCGACACGCTCTACGGCATGGACGCGGCCTATCGCGCCACGCCGCAGATGGTCGAGGGCCACCGGGTCGAGGCGGACGGGCGCCGCTGGGACCTGACCCTGCGCGAGGGCCTGCGCTTCCACGACGGGACGCCGGTGCTGGCCCGCGACTGCGTCGCCTCCCTGCGGCGCTGGGCCAAGCGCGACCCGTTCGGCGGCTCCCTCATGGAGATCACCGACGAACTGTCGGCGCCCGATGACCGGACGATCCGGTTCCGCCTCAGGCACCCGTTCCCGCTCCTGCCGATCGCGCTGGGCAAGGCGTCCGTCCCGGTCTGCGCCATGATGCCGGAGCGCCTCGCCGCCACCGACCCGTTCCAGCAGGTGCCGGAGCTCATCGGCTCGGGCCCGTTCCGCTTCAAGGCGGACGAGCGGGTACCCGGCGACCGCACCGTCTACACGCGCTTCGAGGGCTACGTGCCGCGCCGTGACGGCCCGCTCACCTGGACCTCGGGTCCGAAGGTCGTCCACTTCGACCGGGTCGAGTGGCGCGTGATCGGCGACACCGCCACGGCGACCTCGGCGCTGATCGCCGGCGAGGCGGACTGGCAGGAATACGCCTCGCACGACCAGCTCGGGCTCCTGCACGCCGCCAAGGGCGTGAGCACCCGCGTCCTCGACCCGACCGGCTTCGTGACCATGCTGCGGGTCAACCACCTGCAGCCGCCCTTCAACAACCCGGCGATCCGGCGGGCGCTCTGGGGTGGGATCGACCAGACCGCCTGCATGCAGGGCGTCGTCGGCGCCGAGGATCCCGGGCTGTTCCACGTGCCCCTCGGCTTCTTCTGCCCGGGCACGCCGATGGCCTCGACGGACGGATTGCAGCCGCTCACGGATCAGCGCGATCCGGCGCGGCTGCGCGCCGACCTCAAGGCGGCCGGCTACGGCGGCGAGACCGTGCTGCTGATGGTGCCGTCGAACTCGGCGCCCCTGCTGGCGCTCGGCCAGGTCGCGGCCGACCTGCTGCAGCGCGTCGGCATGAAGGTCGAGGTCTACGCGGTCGAGTTCAACGCGATGCTGCAGCGGCGCAACCGCAAGGGGCCCGTCTCCGAGGGCGGCTGGAGCGCCTTCGTCACCAATTGGTCCGGCATGGATTGGCTGAACCCCGCCGGCTACATCGCCCTGCGCGGTACCGGCGAGACCGGCTACGCCGGCTGGGCCACGACCCCGCGGATCGAGTCCCTGCGCGACGCCTGGCTCACCGCCCCGGACGAGGCGGCGCGCGCCGCGCTCTGCCGGGACATCCAGCTCCAGGCGATGCTGGACGTGCCTTACTACCCGCTGGGCCAGTACCTGCAGCCGACCGCCTACCGCTCCCGCCTCACCGGGATCCTCGACGGGTTCCCGACCTTCTGGAACGTCCGGCCCGCCTGAGGATCACGGCGCCGGGGCCTCACAGCCCCGGGAAGGTCGGCGGCGCGATCGCGTCGGGGCCGCGCCCGGCCCAGTCGAGCTGACGGATCTGCGCGAGCGCGCGGCCCTGCGCTTCCTCCAGGGCCGCCGCGGCGGCGGCGTAGTCGACCGTGAGGGCGCGACCGTCGCGCACGATCTCGCGGCCGCCGACGAAGACCTGGCGGATCGCGCGGTCGCCGGCCGAGTAGATCAGCGACTGCACGGGATCGCGGCACGGCCGCATGGCCGGATGCGCGCAGTCGACGAGAACGAAGTCGGCCTTGCAGCCCGGCGCGAGCCGGCCGATATCGCCGCGCCCGAGCGCCCTGGCGCCCCCCACCGTGGCGGCGTGGAACACGTCTGCCGCGCGCGTGTCGCGGGGATTTTCGGCGACGACCCGAGCGAGGTACGAGACCAGGCGCATCTCGTCGAGCATGTTGTGCGGGTAGACGTCGGTGCCGACGCCCATATTGACGCCCGCCTGGAGGTAGCGCCCGAAATGGTGGAGCGCGATGCCGCGGCGGGCGAAGACCGTCGGGCAGTGGGCGACCGTGGCGCCGCGCTCGGCCAGGCGGCGCATGTCCGAGCCCGGGCTGTGCCAGTGGGTCCAGGGATGGTCGTCCAGGAAGATCCCGTGGCCGACGATCGTGCGCTCGGTGAGCACGCCGAGATCGTCGAGCCACTCGATCGGCGTCATCCCGGTGCGCCGGGTGATCTCGTGGAATTCCGACAGGGACTGCGCCGCATGGGTGTGGAACCGCAGGTCGCGCCGGACCGCCTCGGCATGGGCGTCCCGCATCAGCTCCGCCGTGCAGGTGTCCACCTGCGCCGGGCAGAGCATGCCGGAGAGGCGGCCGCTCGGGTGGCGCTGCGCCGCCTCGATCTCGGCGAGCGCCTGCTCCAGGCCGCGCTGGCCCGCCGCCGCGTCCCATTCGTACTCGACGCTGTGGCCATTCCGGGTGAGCCAGCGCCCCGACCGGAACATCGGGGCGATGCAGACCCGCAGGCCCGACGCGCCGAGGAGGTCAAGCCAGCCGTCGCTCGGCAGGGCGAGGTCGCAGACGGTGGTGACGCCCGACAGCGCGAGTTCCGCAAGCGCCACGCCGTAGGCGGCCCGCGTCCCCTCCGCGTCGGGCCGCAGGATCGGCAGGTACTCGTACAGCGACGTGTTGTAGAGCCGCTGGCTGCCGACCTCGTCCCACATGCCCTTGTTCATCGGCTCAGAGAACAGGTGCGTGTGGATGTCGACGAGCCCGGGCATGACCATGCAGCCCGAGGCGTCGACGGTCCGCGCCGGCTCGGGACCCGTGTAGCCCGGCCCGACATGGATGAGGGTGCCGTCCGCGAAGGCGATGTCCGCGTCGGTGCGGTAGACGTGACCGCCGCTGTCCGGATCCCAGGCGACGACCCACCGGGATCCCTTCACCAGGGTGACGGCGGCGGTGGCGTCCGGAGCTTCGTCGTGCATCGGTAACCTCTTCCTTGCGTCGGCGGGCGGGCAAGAACGGTGCCTCTCGGTCGGATCGGCGGCCGTGCGGCCCGGGTTTCGCTTGGCCCCATCCGCGGTCACGATCAGTCGGTCGACGTCTCGACTCCGGCGTTGGTCCGGATCGACCCGCGTACAGAGGGAAGGCGCCGTGCAGCCTCGCGACACCACCGCCCCCGCGCGCATCCTCGTCATCAACCCGAACGCGTCCCGGGCGGTGACGGCCGCCATCGACGCCGCCCTGGCGCCGCTGCGCCTGCCGGGCGGCCCCACCCTCGCGGTGACCGACCTGCCGGAGGGCCCGGAGAGTATCGCGACCCAGCAGGACGCCGATTCGGTGGTGATGCCGCTCGTCCGGCGCGTGGCGGTCGATCCGTCCGACGCCTTCGTCATCGCCTGCTTCAGCGATCCGGGCCTGCACGCGGTCCGGGAGGCGGCAAGCGGTCGCCCGGTGATGGGCATCGCCGAGTGGGGGATCCTGCGGGCCCTGACGCTCGGCGAGCGCTTCGGCATCGTGGCCCTGTCGGAGGGCAGCGTGCGGCGCCAGCGCCGCATGGTGCGCCAGATGGGCCTCCGGGATCGCTATGCCGGAAGCCGGCCGGTGGAGGCGCGGGCCTCCGAGACCGCGGACGCCGCCATGGGCCCGCGCCTGATCGCGGCCGGTCGGACCCTGGTCGAGCGCGACGGCGCCGACGTGGTCGTGCTCGGCTGCGCCGGCATGGCGCTCCATAGGACCGCCGTGGAGGGCGCGATCGGGTGTCCCGTCATCGAGCCCTGCCAGCAGGCGGCTGCCGCGGCCCTCGGGGCCGTGCTGCTCCGGGCGGCCCTGTGAGAAGGATCCGGCCATGCATTACGACCTCCTGATCCGCGGCGGCACCTGCGTGACGCCCTGGGGCTCCGAGACGGCGGATGTCGGAATCCGCGACGGGCGCATCGCGGCCCTCGGGGTCCCGGCCGGCGCAACCGCGGAGGCGGTGATCGACGCCGCAGGCCTGCACGTCCTGCCCGGCCTGATCGACAGCCACGTTCACCTGCGCGATCCCGGCGACCCCGCGGTGGAGACGATCGAGACCGGCACGCGGGCCGCAGTGCTGGGCGGGATCGCCACGCTGTTCGACATGCCCAACACCGTCCCGCCGATCGCCGACGCCGAGCGCCTCGCCTGGAAGCGCGACTACGTTGCGGGCCGCAGCTGGTGCGATATCGGCCTCTACGTGGCCGGGACCAAGACCAATATCGACGCGCTCGCGGCCCTGGAGCGGGAGGCGGGGGTCTGCGCCGTCAAGGTCTTCGCCGGCAGCTCCACGGCGGCGCTGATGATCGAGGACGACGCGCATCTCGAGCGGGCGATGCGCGCCGGCCACCGGCGCATGGCCTTCCACAGCGAGGACGAGTACCGGCTCCAGGCGCGCAAGCCGCTGTTCAGCCGCGGCCAACCCTACCGGACCCACATGGAATGGCGCGACGCGGAATGCGCCTTCCTGGGCACGCGGCGCCTCATGGCCCTCGCCCGCAAGACTGGCCGGGCGACCCACATCCTCCACGTCTCGACCGCCGAGGAACTCACCTACCTGCGCGACTTCCGCGACGTCGCCACCGTTGAGGTGCTGGTCAATCACCTGACCCAGGTGGCGCCCGAGTGCTACGACACGCTGGGCGGTCTCGGCGTGATGAACCCGCCGATCCGCGACGAGCGCCACCGGGCGGCCGCCTGGGCGGCCCTGCGTGACGGCACCGTCGACACGGTCGGCAGCGACCACGCGCCCCACGCGCGGGCGGCCAAGGCGCAGCCCTGGCCGGACTGTCCGGCCGGCCTCACCGGGGTCCAGACCCTGGTGCCGGTGATGCTCGACCACGTCGCGGCGAGGCGGCTGTCACTCGCCCGCCTTGTCGACCTGATGGCGGCCGGGCCGGCCCGCGTCTACGGGCTCCTCGGCAAGGGCCGCATCGCCGCCGGCTACGACGCGGACTTCACCCTGGTGGACCTGAAGGCCCGCCGCAGGATCGAGGAGTCCTGGATCGTGTCGCCCTGCGGCTGGACGCCCTTCGCGGGCGTCGACGTCACCGGCTGGCCCGTCGCCACGATCGTGCGCGGGACGCCCGTCATGCGCGACGATGTGGTGCTGGGCGAGCCCGTCGGCCGCCTCGCGCGCTTTGCCGGCTGACGGGGCGCCCGTCAGCCGGCGCAGGTCTCCGCCACCAGCCACGCGGTGAGGATCGCCACGGCGTCGAGCAGGTCGTCGATCGCCATGGCCTCGCGGGGATTGTGGCTGCCGTTGGCGTTGCGCACGAACAGCATCGCCATCGGCACGCCGGCCTTCGCGAAGGCGGCGGCGTCGTGGGAGGCCGGGCTGCCGAGGGGCCGGGTCGCGATGCCGAGCGCGTCCGCGGCCGCCGCGAGCCCGTCGCGGATCCGGGGCGAGACCGCGCCGACGCCCGCCTCGGCGCGGGAGCCCAGCGTCACCGTCACGCCGCGGCGCGCCGACGCCTCCGCCACCGCCGCCAGGAACGCCGCCTCCAGCTCGGCCAGCACCTCGGCCGCGTAGGCCCGCATGTCGAGGCTGAACCGGAATTCGCCCGGGACCGTCGTCAGGCCGTGCGCCGCGGCGTCCGTGTGGAACCGGCCGAAGGTGACGGCCATCGGGCAGCCGGCCGCCTCGCGCGCCGCCCAGACCCGGTCCAGCGCCAGGGCGATCTCGGCCCCGGCCATCGCCGCGTCGCGCCGGAAGCGCCGCGGCGTCCCGACATGGTCGTAGCGGCCGGCGATGCGGACGTCGGGATAGCGGACGTTGCCGGGGATCCCGGTGCACAACCCGACCGGGATCCCGGCCTCCTCGAGGCTCGGCGCCTGCTCGATATGCACCTCCAGGAAGGCGTGGATCGCGGCGGCCTCGCGGGCGGCCGGGCCGCGGCGCAGCGCGTCCGGGTCGCCGCCCTCCCGGGCGATATGGGCGGCGAGGCTGAGGCCGCTGTCGATCCGGGCGGCGTCGAGCGCGCCGTCCGGCAGGGCTCCGAGGGCGGCACGGCTTCCGATATAGGAGACCTGAAACCACACGCTCTCCTCGGCGCGGATGCCCATCACGGTGATGTCCCGCTCCGGCTCCAGGCCGAGCTGGCGGATGGCCGCGACGGCGGCGAGCCCGGCCACCACGCCGGCGGCGCCGTCGAAGTTGCCGCCCTGGGCCACGGTGTCGAGGTGGGAGCCGATCAGGATCGGCGGAAGAGTCCGGTCCCGCCCCGGCAGCGTCATCGCGGTGTTGGCGGCGGCGTCCCGACCGATCGCGAGGCCGAGATCCGCGGCGCAGCGCGCCACCACCGCGTGCGCCTCGGTTTCCTCCGGACTGTAGGAGGGCCGCGTGAACCCGGGGTCCGTCCGGCCGCACCGGGCCAGCTCCGTGAACAGGGTCTCGACCCGGCCGTGCTGCGCGCGCACGGCTGCCTCGATAGCGGCCACGCTGTCCATCGCTACGTCTCCCCGGGCGGGAGCCGGAATGGACCCGCCAGTGCCGCTCTGCCACTTTCGTGCCGGCCTGTTGGCTGCCCCAAGGTAGCGCGGCAGCCGGAGCATCGCGCCCCGCCCGGAGACTGGGTCTGCCGGATCGCCGGTCGCGCGGCCACCTTGCGCCCCGGGGATGTCGCGGTTGGGGGGTTGCCGAGCCGTGCGCGGGTCAGGCCCGCGGCCTGGGATTGTTGCTCGACCGAACCGTGGCGGCTATCGCCAATCCGGCCAGACGAGAGGGCAGGGGTTCCGCAGATGAAGAAGATCGGGTTCCTGTCCTTCGGACACTGGTCGCCTGCCGGGCGGTCGGAAACACGGACCGCAGGCGACACCCTCCTGCAGTCGATCGACCTCGCGGTCGCCGCGGAGGAACTCGGGGCGGACGGCGCCTATTTCCGGGTTCATCATTTTGCACGCCAGCTCGCCGCGCCCTTTCCGCTTCTTGCGGCAGTAGGCGCCCGGACGAAGCGCATCGAGATCGGCACCGGCGTCATCGACATGCGCTACGAGAACCCGTTCTATATGGTCGAAGACGCCGGCTCGGCGGACCTCATTTCGGGTGGGCGCCTGCAACTCGGTATCAGCCGCGGTTCACCCGAGCAGGTCATCGACGGCTGGCGTCATTTTGGTTTCGCCCCGGCCAACGGCGAAACGGATGCCGACATGGGTCGGCGGCACGCCGAGGTCTTCCTCGACCTGCTACAGGGGAGGGGATTCGCCCAGCCCAACCCGCGGCCGATGTTCGCCAACCCGCCGGGGTTGCTGCGCCTCGAGCCGCATTCCGAAGGCCTCCGGGATCGGATCTGGTGGGGATCGGCCTCCGACGCGACCGCCGTCTGGGCGGCACGACAGGGCATGAACCTGCAAAGCTCCACCCTCAAGGCAGACGAGACCGGCGAGCCGTTCCACGTCCAACAGGCCAAGCAGATCCGCCGCTATCGGGAGGCCTGGACGGAGGCAGGGCACACCCGCGCGCCGCGGGTCTCCGTCTCGCGATCGATCTTCGCGCTCGTCAACGACCGCGACCATGCCTATTTCGGGCGCGGCGCGAGCAGCGACCAAGTCGGCATCATCGACAACATGCGGGCGGTGTTCGGCCGCTCCTACGCTGCGGAGCCGGAGCGGCTGATCGATGAGCTCAGGGGCGATGAGGCGATCGCTGAGGCCGACACCGTACTGTTGACGGTCCCGAACCAGTTGGGCGTCGCCTACAATACTCACCTCATCGAGAGCATCCTCAAGCACGTGGCTCCAGCCCTCGGCTGGAGATGACCAGCCCGTAGATGGGAACGCTCGATACCTGTCCTCACACTGCGGCCCTGAATCGAACCGTGGGCGGTGCACCTGCCTCGAGCAAACCTGCCAACTTCTCCAGGGCCGCACGAAGCGCCTCTTGATCGGGCGCTGCGTTGACGCAGACTCGGACGGTATCGCTTTGGTGCAACGAAGACACCTCGAACAGGCTGATCGGCGTAACCCCCACCCCTGCCTCCTCCGCGGCCCGCGTATAAGCTTCCGCTGACCAGCCGTTCCCCAATTTCAGGCAGAAATAGTACGCGTTCGCTTGGGTGAGGACGGCTTGCCTTGGCAGGAGGCCAGCAACGAGGGCCTGCCGTGCTTGCGTTTCCGCACGCATCGCGGCGACGATTTGATCGATCTGCTGCGACTCCAAAAGGCGCGTCGCCCATTCCGCGTTGACCGGCGATGCCATCAGCGTGGTCGCACGCAGCGCGATCCCGAAAGCATAGACCAGGTGCCGGGGCACGCGCAGGAAGCCGACGCGCAATCCCGGGCCCGCAAGCTTCGACAAGCTCGAGATGTGCACGACCCGGTCTGGCGCTGATGCAGCGAGTGGTTTCAGGATTGGGTCCGGCAGGAAGCCGTAGACATCGTCCTCGACGATCAGGACGTCGTGGCGTGCACAGACTTCGGCCACCTCCCGCCGCCGCTCGTCCGACATCGTGGCGGTGGTCGGGTTGTGCAGCGTCGGCGTGCAGACGAGGACCTTCGCGCCGGTTCGGCGGCAGACCACGTCGAGGTATTCGGGCACGATGCCTTCGCGGTCCATGCGGACCCCGACCAGCGAGCGACCCAGCATGCCGGCCGCGGATTTCAGGCCGTAGAAGCTCAGCTCTTCGGCCAGGACGACATCGCCCGGATGCGTCAGCGCCATAAGGGAGAGCAGCAGGCCGTGCTGGCCGCCGCAGGTGACCAGCACCTCGTCGGCCTCGGCCTCGATCCCGAAGCGACCGAGCCATCGCGCGGCGATGGCCCGATGCCTGTGAAGACCGACGTCGACCTGGCTCGCGAGCAGGGCTCCGAGATCGACAGCGCCGTCGAGTTCGGGGCGGATCAGCGCCAGCGCAGGGTGATGCATCGCATGCGCCGGGAAGTTGTGCGACAGGTCGATAAAGGTCTGACGCGGGACCGGCTCCCGAAGTGACGGCGGCCCGTCCGGATCTTGCACGTGGTTGAGGAAGGTGCCGCGGCCGACCTCGCCTCTGACAAGGCCCAGCCGCTGCATCTCGGCATAGGCCCGGCTGACCGTCCCGATATTGAGCGACAGCCACGCGGCCAAGTCGCGCTGCGGCGGCAGCCGATCGCCTGGCCGCAGGGCGCCGGTCCGCAGCGCGATCTCGACCGCGCCGACGATGGCCAAATAGCGGGCGCCGGCCGTCCGCTCGACGGCATGGGTCCATTCGGGTCGACTCATCCTTGCACCGATTGTCCCACACATTGTCTCGGTCCGACCGGATCTGCGACCGAAATTCGAGCGCCATGCCGCCGATATCCGCGAGCCAGGTCCGACAATGTCGCCTAGCTTGATCATGACAATACGGCCCGGAACCTCGGTCTGGGACATCACGCGGGTCAAGCCTGCGGAACGGAGATCGCGGTGCCGAAGACACAATCAGCCCCATCTGCCATGCTGTTCCACATGGTCTCCGGCGGGCCGCAGCCGGTGGCTCCCTTCAGCCACGCGGTCGAGGCCGACGGCTTCGTCTTCGTCACGGGGCAGATGCCGGACACGCCGGCCAATCCCGGCATGCTGCCGGACGGCATCGAGGCGCAGACCCGCAACGTGATGGCCAACCTCGAAACGGTCCTGGCCGGGCTCGGCCTGGGATTGGAGCACGTGGTCGTCGCGCGCGCCTTCCTGACGGAGTTCAAGCGCGACTACGCGGCGTTCAACGCCACGTACAAGTCCTTCTTCCCGCATGACCGCCTGCCGGCGCGAACCTGCGTGGGCACGACGGGGCTCGCCTACGACGCCCTGGTCGAGATCGACCTGATCGCCCGCCGGGGCGATGCGCCATCCCTTCCGTCGAGCGCGCAAAAGGACTGAGCCATGGCTTCCGTTCGGGACAGGATCATCGGCATCGCCACCGCGGCGGCGCTGAGCTTGAGCTTCGGGGCGTCACCGTCCTCTGCGGCGAGCCTCGACGAGATCAAGACCAAGGGGTCCATGGTCGTCGCGACCGAGGACAGCTACAAGCCGTTCGAGTACGTCGAGAACGGCAAGCCGATGGGCCTCGACCACGACCTCCTCGCGCTGCTGCGCAAGGAGGCGCCGTTCAAGATCGACCAGCAGATCATACCCTGGACGGGGCTTCTGGCCGGCGTCGCGACCGGGAAGTACGACGTGGCCCTGACGGCGGCCGTCATCACCCCCGATCGCGTCCAGAGCCTCGCCTTCACGATGCCGATCGCCGAGGCGACGCAATACTACGTGGTCCGCGCTGACGAGACCCGGATCAAGGGCGTCCCCGACTTGGCCGGCAAGACGGTCGGCGTGCAGTCCGGCGGCGCGTCCTACGCGGCCCTGGCCGATCTCGAACCCACGCTCGCGAAGACCGGCGGCAAGCTCGGCAAGGTGGTGCAGTACACCTCGCTGCCGGAGGCTTACCAGGATCTCGCCAATGGCCGGCTCGACTACGTGATCAACGGCGTCGTCAACCTCGTCAGCCTGACGAAGGACCAGCCGAAGCGCTTCAGGATGGGCGAGGCTGTCGGCGCGCCAACCTATGCGGCCTGGGCCGTCGCCAAGGGGAACGACAGCCTCCTGGCCTACCTCGACCAGTTCATGGCGAAGGTGCGGGCAAGCGGAGAGCTCTATGCCCTGCAGGAGAAGTGGCTCGGCCGCGCCTTCAAGGACCTGCCGTCCGCACCGACCAAGTAGCCTGGGAGCGCGGGACGATAGAGCCGGACGCGGAGAGTGACGGCCATGACGTGGCCAGCGATACGCACCATCCTCGACGGCGCGGTGGTCACCGCCGCGCTCGCCGCGGTCAGTATCATGTTCAGCCTGCCCCTGGGTCTGTTGCTCGCGCTCCTGCGCGCGAGCCGCATCCCCGTGGTCGCGGGTCTTCTCGCCGCTTTCGTCAGCCTCGTCCGGGCGACGCCGTTCGTGACGCTCGTCCTGTTCGTCTTCTTCATCCTGCCGGCGGCCGGATTGGAGCTTGAACCGGCTCCGGCCGCCATCGTCGCGCTCACGCTGAATACGGCGGCGTTCAGCAGCGAGATCTGGCGCTCGGCACTGCTGACGTTTCCCCGGGATCAACTTGAGGCGGCCACCGCCTTCGGTCTGTCGAAGCGAGCGACCTTCATCCGCATCGTCTTCCCGCAGATCTGGCGGGCCAATCTCGGGCCCCTGGTCAGCGAGGTCACGATCCTCCTGAAGTGCACCCCGGCCGTTGCAGTCATCGGGGTGGTGGAGATCACCCGCGCGGCCGGCCGGGTCGGCGCAGAGACCTACGAGCCGCTGCCTCCCTTCCTCGTCGCGACGCTCATCTACACCGCGCTGATCGCAACGCTCGTGCGTGGCCAGCGCGTCGTCGAGCGCAGGATCGCACGGCGCTTCGGATTGGTGCGCCCGTGAACGGACTTCTGGTCGTCTGGGAGAGCCGGGACGTCTTCCTGTGGGGGGCGGCCAACACCCTGTCGCTTGTGCTGGGCTGCCTCCTGCTCAGCATCCCGGTCGGCATCCTCGGCGCCGTCGTCCTCACGGAGGCACCGGCTCCGCTGCGCCGCCTGTTCGGTGAGGTCGTCGATCTCCTGCGGTGCGTGCCGTTCCTGCTGCTCGCCTACGTCGTCTACTACGGCCTGCCCGAGCTCGGCCTCAGACTCGATCCTTGGTGGGCCGGACTGATGTCGCTCACGGTCTACACGACGGCCTACCTCGCGGAGATCTTCCGGGCGGCGTTCCTCGCGGTTGCTCCGGACAACATCGAGGCGGCGCACGCCTTCGGCCTGTCCCGCAGCCTGATCTACCGGCGCATCATCCTGCCCCAGGTCGCCATCACCGCTGCCCCGGTGATCGGGAACCAAGTGATCACGACCATCCGGGACAGCGCGCTCCTCATGATCATCACGGTGCAGGAACTGACCTTCGCGGCGAACTTCGTCAGTGCCAACCATTTCACGCCGTTCGCGCCGTTCGCCGCGGCGGTCGGCCTCTACCTGCTCATGTCGTTCGTGGTCGAGGCGGGCGTGCGCCGCATGGAGCGGGTGAGGAAGGTACGCTATGGCTGAGACCGACGCCGCGATCTCGGTGCGGGGTTTGTGCAAGGATTTCGATGGGTTCGAGGTCCTGCGTGACATCGACCTCGACCTCGCGCCCGGTACGACGACCTGCATCCTGGGGCCAAGCGGCTCGGGCAAGTCGACCTTTCTGCGCTGTCTCAACTGGCTTGAGCAGCCGAGCGCGGGCTCCATCCGCATCGATGGCAAGCTCATCGGCCGGAGCGGGGATGGCAGGGCCGCGAAGCCGATGGCACGGCGCGAACTGGCCGCCACGCGAACCAGCATCGCCATGGTGTTCCAGCACTTCGCACTCTGGCCGCATCTGACCGTGCTCGGCAACGTGACCGAGGCGCCGGTCCACGTCCTCGGCCGTCCCAAGCGAGAGGCTGAGGAGGAGGGCCGCGCGATCCTGGCGCGCGTCAACCTCATGGAGAAGGCCGACGTCTACCCGCACACGCTGTCCGGCGGTCAAAAGCAGCGCGTCGCCATCAGTCGCGCGCTCGCCATGAGGCCGAAGGTCATCCTCTTCGATGAGCCGACCAGCGCCCTCGATCCCGAGATGGTCGGAGAGGTGCTTTGCGTCATTCGCGAGCTTGCGCGGGAGGGGCTGACCATGGTGGTCGTAACCCATGAGATGAGCTTCGCCCGTGAGGTCGCCGACACAATCGTCTTCATGGACGGGGGGCGCATCCGGGAGGTTGCTGCGCCGACGGACTTCTTCACCAATCCGCAGTCCGACCGAGCCAGGCGGTTCATCTTTCGAAATTGATCGACGCCGTGGGCTCTCGCGGCCCGGTGTCCTCTTGAGCAAGCGCCGCCGCACAGATGGTTGTGTTTGCTGAAATTGGATGGAAACATCCTCGAAAGACAAGCATCCGGTCTCGCCTGCTCGCCGCGACAATCTTCGATGGAGAGCCTCGATGGCGCGGATGAGAAGGCAAGTTGCCGAAAAGTCCTGCACAGAACAGTCAGTTCCACTCCCGCGCTCCGGGCCAGATAAAGTTGCGTGCTCGACGCCTCACGGTCACCCGGGCGTGACCACGTTCTGGATGAGAAGCCTCAACCGATAGTTGTGAAGATGTTGTCGGCTTCCTCGCCTGAGTGGCATGCGCCTTGCTGTGCGATGAGAAGCTTCAGGAGTTTCTTGGCTTGTCCCGCACGTCCAACGTGACCGATCTCTCCCGCCGCACAATTCTGGCGCTTCCCCTCGGCCTCGCAGCGGCGGCGACCGGCGCGCGCGCCGCCGAGCCGAAACGCGGGGGGACGATGGTGATGATCGTCCATCCGGAGCCCTCGACCCTGGCGCATTACGCGGTGTCGGCGGGCAACATCCCGCCGATCGCCACGCAGGTCTACGAGGGGCTGTGCACCTACGACTGGGACCAGAACCCGCAGCCGAACCTCGCAAAGTCGTGGGAGGTCGCGCCCGACGGCAAGACCATCACGTTCAAGCTTCAAGACGGCGTGACCTTCCACAACGGCAAGCCGTTCACCAGCGCCGACGTGCAGTACTCCTTCATGGAGATCCTTAAGAAGTACAATCCGATCGCGCCGGTCATGCTCGCGGAACTGGTCGCCGTCGACACGCCGGACCCGATGACCGCAATCCTGCGGCTCGCCAATCCGGCGCCCTACATCATGAAGGCGCTCTCCGGGCGCGACCTGCCGATCCTGTGCCGCTCGGTCTTCGAGGGCACGGACGTCCTCCAGAACCCCAGTGCCAACAAGCCGATCGGGACCGGCCCCTTCAAGTTCGTGAGCTGGGAGCGGGGCCAGTCTGTGCGCCTGGACCGCAACGAAAACTACTGGAAGCCGGGTCTGCCGTATCTCAACCGGATCGTCGCCCGGTTCATCCCGGATGCGGCCACGCGCTCGGCGGCGATGGAGGCGGGCGAGGCCCATTTCGCCGGCTACAGCGCGGTGAACTACGCCGACCTCGAACGGATGAAGACCAACCCGATCCTCGATCTCACGACCAAGGGCTACGAGATGACGCCCGCCCAGAGCGTCCTCGAGCTGAACGGCCGTCACCCGCATCTCCAGAAGAAGGAGGTGCGCCAGGCAATCGCCTACGCCATCGACCGCAAGGTCATCCTCAAGGACGTGATGTTCGGCTACGGCCTGCCCGCCACCGGTCCGCTCAGCCGCAAGTTCAAGACCGCCGGCCTCTACACCGACGACGTGCGCCAGTACGACGTGCCGGACCGGCTGGACATCGCCAACCGGCTGCTCGACGAGGCCGGCGCCCCGCGCGGCGCGGATGGGACCCGCTTCGCCCTTCACCTGGAGGTGAATTCCTTCGGCGAGCAGTGGCTGCGGCAGGCCGAGTACCTGAAACAGGCACTTGCCATTGTCGGCATCGCCGTGACGCTGCGCTCGGAAGACACCGCGACCTGGCTGCGGCGCGTCTACACGAACTACGACTACGACCTGAACGAGCCGTTCCTCAGCCAGGGCGTCGACCCCGTCTACGGGCTGAACAAGCAGTTCCTGACCAGCCAGATCCGCAAGGGCGTGACCTTCGTCAACGACACCTTCTACAGCAATCCCGAGGTCGACCGCATGCTCGGCGAGGGCGCGCGCGAGCCGGACGCGGAGAAGCGCGCCGCGCTCTACAAGAAAGTCCAGCAGATCCTGGCGGAGGACAGCCCGATGATCTGGCTCATCGACGTGCAGTACGTCAGCGTCTTCAACCGCCGCCTCAAGGACCACACGACCGGCCCCCTCGGAACCCAGCAAGCCTTCGAGCGGGCCTGGATGGACAAGTAGTCCCGTGCGGCTCGCGCGTTTCCTCGGTTACCGGCTGCTGCTGGCGATCCCGGTGGTGCTCGGCATCGTCGTGCTCAACTTCTTCCTGATCCACCTCGCGCCCGGCGACGCGGCCTCCGTGCTGGCCGGCGAGAGCGGGGCGGCCAGCCCTGAATACATGGAGCAGCTGCGCCACAAGTTCGGCCTCGACCAGCCGCTTGCCACGCAGTTCGGCGTCTACCTGCTCAACATGCTCCACCTCGATCTCGGCTACTCGTTCCGCAACGACAGCCCGGTTGGGAGCCTGATCGTCGACCGGCTCTGGCCCACCGGGCTGCTGATGCTGACCGCCTTCGCGGCCGCGTTGCTGATCGGCACGCTCCTCGGCCTCGTGGCCGCGACCGGGCGCAATTCGTGGCGCGACGCGGTCATCTCCCTCGTCAGCCTCGTGGCCTACGCGACGCCGGGCTTCTGGCTCGGACTGATGATGATCGTGGTCTTCGCCATCCGTCTCGGCTGGCTGCCCACCAGCGGCTACGACACGGTCGGCGCCGACAACGAGGGCTGGGATGAGGTCTGGGACGTCGGCCGCCACCTCGTCATGCCGGCGGTCGCGCTCGCGCTGTTCTACCTCGCGGTCTACGCCCGGGTGATGCGCGCCTCCGTGCTGGAGCAGGTCGGCATGGACTACGTCACCACCGCCCGCGCCAAGGGCCAGACCGAGGCGCGGGTGATGACCGGGCACGTCCTGCGCAACGCGCTGCTGCCGGTGGTCACCATGGCGGGCGTGCAGGCCGGCAACCTGATCGGCGGCTCGATCGTGGTCGAGACGGTGTTCGGCTGGCCGGGGGTCGGCACGCTGGCCTTCAACGCGCTCCAGTCGCGCGACCTCAACCTGCTCCTCGGGATCTTCTTCGTCTCGGCCTGCCTCGTCGTGGTGATCAATCTCGCCGTGGACCTCGTCTACGTCTGCCTCGATCCGCGGCTGGAGCTCTAGCGATGCGCACGGCTCTGGCGCGGTTCGCGCGCAACCGCCTCGCGCTCGCGGGGGCGGCGGTGCTCCTCGGGCTGGTCGCCCTCGTGGCGCTCACGCCGCTCCTCTATCCGGGCGATCCGTTCCGGCTCGTCGGCCCCGCCCTCCAGCCGCCGGGCAGCCAGTTTCTGCTGGGCACCGACACGCTGGGCCGGGACGTGGCCGCCGAGATCGCGTACGGCGCCCGCACCTCCCTGATCATCGGCCTCAGCGCGACCGGGGCGGCGATCCTGCTCGGGACCCTGATCGGTGGGCTGGCCGGCTACTACCGGGGCGGTGTGGAGGTCGCGCTGATGCGGCTCACGGAGTTCTTCCAGACGATCCCCGCCTTCGTGCTGGCGATCCTGATCGTGGCGATCCTCTCGCCGTCGCTCTTCAGCGAGGTCGTGGCCATCGTGGCCGTCTCCTGGCCCGGCATCGCCCGGCTCGTACGGGGTGAGTTCGTGGCGCTCGGCGGCCGCGAGTTCGTGCTGGCCTGCGACGGCCTGGGGGCGGGCGACGCGCGCATCGTCTTCCGCCACATGCTGCCGAACTGCACCTCGGCGATCATCGCGGTCGGCACGCTCCTGATCGGCACCGCGATCCTGATCGAGGCGGGGCTCGCCTTCCTCGGCCTCGGCGATCCCAACGTGATGAGTTGGGGCCTGATCATCAGCTCGGGCCGCGCGGTCCTCCGGTCTGCGTGGTGGATCTGCACATTCCCCGGGCTGGCGATCCTGCTGACCGTCCTCGCCATCAACCTCGTCGGGGACGGCCTGAACGAGGTCCTGAATCCGAGGCTCCGAGAGCGATGAGCGACGCCGTCCTCGAGATCGAGAAGCTGACGATCACGCTCCCACGCGGTGCGGATCGGCCGAACGCCGTCACCGATCTGGATCTCGTCCTGCGGCCCGGCGCGGTCACCTGCCTGATCGGCGAGAGCGGGTCGGGCAAGTCGATGGTGGCGCGCGCGATCCTGGGTCTGCTTCCGGGGCCGCGGGTGCGCGTGGCCGGTGGGCGCATCCAGTTCGAAGGGGCGGATCTCGCGGTGATCCCGCCGCGTCAGATGCGCGGCGTCCGAGGGGCGCGCATCGCGATGATCTTCCAGGAGCCGATGACGGCCCTGAACCCGCTCCACACGATCGGGCGGCAGATCGACGAGGTCCTGCGCATCCACACGACGCTCGGGCGCGCGGACCGCCGGGCGCGCATCCTCGCGCTCCTCGCGAGCGTCCACCTCCCGGACCCGGCCCGGCTCCTGCGCTCCTACCCGCACCAGCTCTCGGGCGGCCAGCGCCAGCGCGCGATGATCGCCATGGCGCTGGCGCTGAACCCGCGGCTGCTCATCGCCGACGAGCCGACCACGGCGCTCGACGTTACCACGCAGGCGCAGATCCTCTCTCTGATCCGCGACCTGCAGCGCGAGCACGGCACGAGCGTCCTGTTCATCACCCACGATTTCGGCGTCGTGGCCGACATCGCCGACACGGTCGCGGTGCTCCAGAAGGGCGTCCTGGTCGAGCAGGGGCCCGCAGCCGCGGTCCTCGGGGCGCCGAAGCATCCCTACACGCGGGCCCTCATCGCCGCCGTGCCGAAGCTCGCGCCGCCGCCGCGCCGGGCCGCCAGCACCGCCCCCCTGGTGGTGGAGGCGAGGCAGGTCGAGAAGACCTACGGCGCCCGCGGCCTGTTCGGCGGCCGCGTCACCCGAGCCCTCGACGGCGTGGACGTCGTGCTGCGACGGGGCGAGACCCTGGGTCTCGTCGGCGAGAGCGGCTCGGGCAAGAGCACGCTGGCGCGGGCGATCACCCGGCTGATGCCCGTCGATGGCGGGGAGATCCTCCTGGCCGGGCACAGCGTCGCCGAACTGAGCCGCCGCCAGATGCGCCCGCACCGCCGGCGCGTGCAGATGGTGTTCCAGGACCCCTACGGCTCCCTCGATCCGCGCCAGCGCGTGGTCGACATCGTCGCCGAGGGGCCGATCATCCACGGCACCGAACCCGGGATCGCGCGTGTCCAGGCGTGCGAGATGCTGGCGCTGGTCGGCCTGGATCCCGCGGCGGCGCAGCGCTACCCGCACGAGTTCAGCGGCGGCCAGCGCCAGCGGATCGGCATCGCCCGGGCGCTCGCCATGAAGCCCGAAATCCTGGTGGCCGACGAGCCGGTCTCGGCCCTGGACGTCTCGGTGCAGGCGCAGGTCCTGGCGCTGCTCGCCGACATCAAGGCGCGGCTCCACCTCAGCATGCTGTTCGTGACCCACGACCTCCGGGTCGCGCTGCAGGTCTGCGACCGGATCGCGGTGATGCGGTCCGGTCAGGTGGTCGAGGTCGCGCCGACGTCCGAGATCTTCTTCGCGCCGAAGCACCCCTACACCAAGGCGCTGTTCGCCGCCGTGCCCGGCGCCCAATGGCAGGACCCGATCCCCGCATGACCACCGCGCAGCCCCTCTCGACGGACCCGTTCCTGCCCGGGCCGCGCATCCGCGTCGCCGGATCCGCGACGGGGCCGCTCGCCGGCCTCGCCTTCGCCGTCAAGGACCTGATCGATGTCGCGGATGCCCCTACGGGGGGCGGCAACCCGGACTGGCCACGCGTCTACCCGACGCCGACCCGCCATGCCGGCGTGGTGCAGACGCTGCTCGATGCGGGTGCTTCGGTCATCGGCAAGACGGTGACCGACGAGGTTTCCCTGGGCATCCTCGGCGAGAACGCTCACGACGGCACGCCGCTCAATCCCGCGATGCCGGACCGGGTGCCCGGAGGCTCGTCCAGCGGATCGGCCTCCGCGGTGGCCGCTGGCGCCTGCGACTTCGCCCTGGGCACGGATACCGGCGGCTCCGTGCGCGTGCCAGCGAGCTTCTGCGGCCTCTACGGCATCCGGCCGACGCACGGCCGGATCGACTTCGCCGGGATCTGTGCCCAGGCGCCGACTTCGGATACCTGCGGCTGGTTCGCCCGGGACGCGGTGACCTTCGCGCAGGTCGGCGAGGTTCTGTTCGGCCAAGCGATGCCGGACCACCTGCCCCACACGCTCCTCGTGGCCGCCGACGCGCTCGGCTTCGCCGACGCCGCGGTCCAGGAGGCGCTGGCCCCGCAGATCGACCGTCTGGCCACCCTGATCGGCAATCGCCGCGATGTGACGATGGCGCCGCAGGGCCTGTCCGTCTGGCAACGGGCGCAGCGCGTCCTGCAGAGCAGCGAGGCGTGGCAGACCTTCGAGCCTTGGCTGGATGCCTGCAATCCACGCTTGGCCTTCTCGGTCGCCCGCTCGTTGATCCAGGGCTCGATGATGACCGACGCCGAGCGCAGCGCGGCGAGCCTGATGCGGATCGAGGCGAGGGCCCGCCTCACGCGGCTCCTGCCCCCCGGCACGATCCTGTGCCTCCCGACCACACCGTTCCCGGCGCCCTTGCGCGGGCTGCCGCTCGGCGCGCTGCATCCCCTGCGCGAGCGCATTGCCTGCCTGACGAGCCATGGCGGGCTCACCGGCGTCCCGCAGGTCAATCTGCCGGGCGCACGGGTCGACGGCGCTCCGGTCGGCCTCTCGATCCTCGGCGCGCGCGGGACCGACCTCGATCTGATCCGCATCGCGGTCGCCCTGGAGGGTTGAATGGACGTGACCGTCAACCGTCCCGAGGTCGTGGCCGAGATCGCGGCCCTGTTCGAGCGCTACGAGCAGGCGCTCGTCGAGAAGGATGTCGCTGTCCTCGACGCGACCTTCTGGGACAGTCCGCACACGATCCGCTACGCCCTGGGCGAGAATTGCTATGGCTTTGCCGAGGTCCACGCCGCCCGCGTGGCGGCCGATCCGCCGCCGGGCGGTACCAAGGAGGCGCGGATCCGGCTGGAGATCCTGACGCTCGGGACCGACGTCGCAACCGTCAATCTGGAGTTCAAGCCGCGCGGCAAGCCCGGCATCGGGCGCCAGAGCCAGACCTGGATGCGCTTGCCCGACCTCGGTTGGAAGGTGGTGTCAGCTCACGTGTCGATCATGCCGGTTGCAGGCTAATTCATAGATGCGCAGGTAGATCACCGCCTCGCTGCGGCGCCGGGAAAACCTTCATCGGGCGGCGCCTCGAATGCACGTGACTATCGCCTGGGCCCGACGGCCTCCAAGTGGAGGCGGTTGATGTCTCGCTACAAAACGCTGCGCGCGCTAGAAACTCATTCTGAATTGACGCCAGGCATCGGTTCTTTATCGGCTTAAGTTGAATACCCGATGCGTCCTCGTTCGAAGGCGGGCGGACGGCGGTTGGTCGGATCGGACTGGAGCTGTTGCCGTTCAGTCTGACCCGGACGGGATCGGTGTGGTGGCCGGTGCTGTGAGGCGATGGTTTTCGGATCACGGAGGAGCACTATGGCTGCTCTGGCCCGCAAATCTCCAGAGCCGGCCACATGACGCCCGATCGCGGCGACCGCGGCACCGAGCTCATCCGCCGCGGTGTCGGCCTCTGCCTGACGGGCCGTCGCGGTCGCGATGCCGCTCATGCCGGAGGCGTTGCCTGCAGCTCGGTCGCCGCGCGGCCACGGAACCGCGCACGACCCCGACGGTGGAGAGGCCCCCATCCCGCGTTACGCGGTCAGGAACTCGCGCAGGAGCGCGTCCACCGCCCCTCTGCTCGGGTCAGGATGACAGGTGGACGGCCGTCAGGCCGCCATGCTGCGCGAGGCGTCGCGGACGAGACGTGCCGAGGCATCCACCTCCCGGGTCGAGGTGGCGATCAGGCCGACGCTGCGGCTGATCTCGCCAACCGCGCCCGTCATCGCCTGCATGTTGGCCGACATCTCCTGCGCCACCGCGGCTTGCTGCTCGACGGCGGCGGAGATGGCGGACGAGATCTCGTTGACCTCGCCGATGGTCTCGCCGATGCCCGAGATGGCGATGGCCGCCCGGTTCGCGGCGTCCTGCGTCTCGGCAATCTGGCCACCGATGCTCTGCGTAGCCTTGGCGGTCTGCGCGGCAAGTTCCTTCACCTCGGCCGCCACGACGGCGAAGCCCTTGCCGGCCTCGCCGGCGCGGGCGGCCTCTATGGTCGCGTTGAGCGCCAGGAGGTTGGTCTGCGACGCGATGCCGGAGATCATCCCGACCACGTCGCCGATGCGCTGGGCCGCCGAGGCGAGCCCGGCCACCACGGTCGAGGTAGCGTTCGCCTGCTCCACGGCGCGCCCGGTGACCTGCAGGGCGCGGTTGACCTGCCGGCCGATCTCACCGACCGACGAGGCAAGCTCCTCGGCGCCGGCAGCGACGCCCTGGGTGTTGCCCGACGCCTGCTCGGCCGCGCTCGCCGCGCCGACGGCCTGCTCCGAGGCTCGCGAGATCGACGTGGCGATGCCGTCGAGATCGCGGTCGATGCCGCGGTGAAGTTCGGCTCGTCGCAGCCGTTCCGCGACGGCCTCGGTGACGTCGGTGGCGAACTTGACGACCTTGACGAGGCGGTCGGCGGCGTCGCGGACGGGATTGTAGGTGGCCTGAATCCAGACCTCGCGTCCGCCCTTGCCGATGCGCTTGTACTCGGCCTGCTGGAACTCGCCCCGACGAAGCCCGTCCCAGAAGGCGCGGTAGGCCTCGCCTTCCCGCTCGGCCGCGTCCACGAACATCGAGTGGTGCTTGCCCCGCACCTCGTCGAGGCTGTAGCCGACGACCGCGAGAAAGTTGGCGTTGGCGGTGATGACCGTGCCGTTGAGGTCGAACTCGATGATGCCCTGGGAACGGTCGAGGGCGTCGAGCTTGCCCTCGTTGTCGGCGTTGCGCAGCTTCTGCGCGGTGATGTCGGTGGCACACTTGAACACGCCGTAGGGTTTGCCGTTGCGCCCGACGAGCGGGTTATAGCTCGCCTGGATCCAGACCTCGCGCCCGCCCTTGCCGATGCGCTTGTACTCGGCGACCTGGTGTTCACCTCGGCGCAGCGCCGCCCAGAACCGCCGATAGGCCTCGCCCTCGCGCTCGGCAGGGTCGACGAACATGGAGTGATGCTGCCCCTGGATCTCCTCCAGGCCGTAGCCGACGGCGGTCAGGAAGTTGGCGTTGGCCGTCACCACCTTGCCGTCGAGGTCGAACTCGATCAGCGCCTGCGAGGCGTCAAGTGCCTGCAGCTTTGAATTGAGCTTGACGTTAGGCAACAGCATTGTCTTCCCCTCGCGCGACGGGCTGACCGCCGTCGAGGGAAGCAAATTATCCGGGCCGACTTGCCGTGAATTCATCGGGATCCGCGAAAATCTGCGGTATCCCACGATTTTTCGGTCGAATTTTCGGTCATTCCCGCGCCTGTGGTGATGGGCCGAAAGCCTTTGGCACATTTCCTGTCATGCCGAAGGTCGCCGGACATTCGGCGCCGCCAGTGCGTTGCCGGGATCCAGTCCAGCGGCACCGCACGCGGTCCTGGCGCGCACCCGACTTCGTGCCGTCGGCCGGCCGTGGTCGAGGGTGGCCTTTTACTCCGAGCGGGCGACCAAGCGTCGGCCGTCGGGACGGAGGCGCCAGGACAGAGCGACTGCGCAGCGATGCAACCACGCGTGACCCGATCGACTGCACCGGGCGCGAGCCCGGACAGAGCCAATCATTGCCCGAATCGAGGAAGGCTGCCCTGCGGCACACCATGCACGAACGTGCCCACTCCGCTCGACCTCACGGGACACCCCACACAGCCGCTTTCCTCCACCGCGCAGGCGCTGCCCCGGAATTCATGAACGAAGCCGGATGATTTCTGATCGGCCGATGCTCCGCCTGGAATTCAGGGCGTGCAGGGCCTGCTCGACGTTATGAGCGCAAGGGTGTCCAGAGCATTGCCGGTGGCTGCAAACTCTGCGGTGTTGTCAAAGATGCACCAGGCGCGGCCTCCTTGAGCCGCCTGCTGGTGCAGGTGCGTGGCCATCTGGCTGAGAACGGGCGCTTCATATGCGGAGTGGTACATGCGTGGGGAGCCGTGGAGCCGGTAATAGACCAGGTTCGTCCACCCACCCGGGATGTCGGCGCCACGAGCCGGCGCGGGGTCGGCGGCGACGCGGGCGATCGCAAGTCCGGAGAAGAGTTTGTCAACGTCCTCGGCAAGCCAGGTGGCGTGGCGCGGTTCACAGACGATGTCGCCTGGAAAGCGCCGCCTGAAGGCCACCAGGAAAGGCTCGGCGGATGTTCGGTCGAAAGCCAGGCTCGGCGGGAGCTGAAGCAACACCGGCCCGAGTTTCGGCCCCAGGCCCGCGACCTCCCATGAAAAGCGCGCCAGGAGTTCGTCCGCGCCGGTCAGGCGCTGCTCATGCGTAATCGCCCGCGGCACCTTCACGGCGAAGCGGAACCCGTCCGGCACCGCCGCGGCCCACTTCTCGTAGGTCGAGACCCGATGGGGTCGATAGAAGGACGTGTTGATCTCAACTGCGGAGAAACGCTGCGCGTATCGCTCCAAATGGCTGCCGGCCTCCGGGAAGTGAGGCGCATAGGCCTTCGGCAGGCTCCAGCCCGCGGTTCCGACAGCAATGGGGTCCGGTCTCAGCATGAGATACCATACGGCGTCGAAGCCGTGCCGGGCAGAGGGGCGGCGGGTGATCGGGTCCCTGTGTGCATGCGAGCGCTTGAAGAGGTCTTCCATCGTCTCCCGCAATCCGCATTTCGGCGGCGGTTTCGCCTCGCGGCCGCCGACCAAGCCTATTTGCGGGAGAAGGGCCTCCCGATCGTTCTGGAGCATGCACGGGACTTCGTGAGGCGACGCCTTGCGCCGGCCGAGCCCAGGAACGAAGGCAAGCAGACGCCCTTTCGTGGACACCCGGTCTTCACGGCACAGCATGCGACCGCAACCTGCTGCCGCGGCTGTCTGGCCAAGTGGTACGCCATCCCTGCGGGGCGGGATTTGACCGCTGCCGAGCAGGCACATGCGGTCGCCGCCATCGCACGCTGGCTGCGCTCTCAGAACGTCGAGGGCGCGTAACGCAGCCACCAGACCTGCGGCGACCGGATACGCGCTTCGCGAGTCATTCGTGGGGTCACGATCGGGAGCCGGAATCCCGGATGCCTGCGCCGGAGCGCGTCAGGCGCGGCGCCGTGCCGCCGCCGCTCGCGCCATCCGAGGCACCCTGCTCCGCCGCTTCTCCCGCTCGGCAGGCGTTTTGCCGTTTGTCGCTCCAGAGCTTGGTTCACCTGTCCGCGGCCGCGGCTGAGAGACATGCGCGTCGAGGAAGCGTCGACAGGCGTCGAAATCTGTCTCGGCCTCCGGCGGACAGGTGAGACCTCGCTGCTCCGCCAGACTGCGTGCGTAGCTGAGCATCGCCGCGCTCGGGATCCGGCGTTCGCCGGGTTGGCGGGCATTGTCCGTCTGAGGTGCGCGCGGCCCGGCATGCGTGTCCAGAAACGCCCGGCAGACGCTGATGCTGCTCTTGCAGCCGCGCGGCAGCGTCAAGCCCTTTCGCTCGGCCAAGCTGACCGCGAACGACGTCATGGCCGAGGTCGGCGGCCGATTGTCGGCCTGACCGGGCGGGATCAGACTCGGATCGAGGCTGAGCGCCGGTGAGCTTGAGATCGCGGCGATCAGCTCATCAAGGCGCGCGCGGGTGCGCTGCCGGAAGGTGTTCGCGCGCTGAACGGCCTCAACGCGCGTGGCCGCGCGACCGATCTCCGCCAACTCCGCCTCGAACATGGCGCGCCCGACCGGATCACCGTAGGCCGGGAATACGCGTCGCACCGCCGTGATGAAGGCCAGCCCGACCTCGGTGACTTCGATGGCTGGATCCTTGCCGTTCGCCAGTGTGATGTAGCGGCTCTTCAGGAGCTTGGGGAGGATTGTATCGCGCGTCGCGGCCGTGCCGAGGCCCTTGGGTTCGTTCGGATTGACCGGATTCTCGAGGGCACGCTTGGCCGCCGGATCATCGACTTGGTCGATCAGCCGACCCATCACCACCGGCAGCTCGCCTCGGGTGATCCGCCGCGGCGGCTCGGTCATGGCGGTGGCGATCTCTGCGCTCGCGGCCGATGCAGCTTCGCCGTCTTCCACGAACGGCAGGCGAGCGGACGTGGCCTCCGCTTCGCGCTTGGCCTTGCCGGGCACGAGGTCGACTTCGAGCTCAGCCTCGCTGCCGTAGACCGCCCGCCAACCCGGAGCGCGGATGACGCTGCCGGAGGCGACGAACCGCTTGGAGCCCAGCGCGGTCCCGACCTCGGCCGTCACGCTCGTGCGGGCGTCGATGCCGTCGGGGAGGTGAGCCGCGAGGTAAGCTTTCGCGACGAGGTCCCACAGCCGGAACTGATCGGCTGACAGGCGGCTCTGCTCGGGCACCTTGCGCAAGGGCACGATGGCATGGTGCTCGCCCGGATCCTTGACGTAGTGCCCTTTGGCGCCGCGGCGGATCAGGGGCACATCGGCCTGTGAGATGAGGCTGCGCAGATGGGTCAGCACGGAAGTCACCGCTGCGATCACCGTTGCGGCGTCCGCAGCCTGCCCTTCCGGCAGGTATTCGGATTCGGTGCGCGGGTAGCTGAGGTAGCCCTGATCGTACAGGTCTTGCGCGAGGCCGGCCGTGTGCTGCGGATCCCAGCCGAACCGCTTGGCGCAGCGCCGCGCCAGGGTGTCTTTTGAGAACAACCGGGGTGGCGCGCGCCTCACATCCTTGAGATCGACCGCCAAAGGGCCCGACCATGCCGCGGCTGCCGCCCGGATCGTCTCGGCGACCGCCCCTTCGAAGATCCGCTCCTTGGGCGCATGCCACAGGGTCAGCTCGGCCCCGGATGGGGTGCCCGCGTGCAAGGCGACCTTGAAGAAGTCCCGCGGGACGAAGGATCGGATACGCTCCTCCAGGTCGGCCAGGATGGCGAGGGTGGGCGTCTGCACGCCGCCGAAGCGCCAGGGCTCCCGGAAGGCAGGCGGGCGCAGGCGCAGCGAGATGGCCCGTGTGCCGTTCAGGCCGAGATGGTAGTCCTCGTACTGCCTGCAGAGCGCCTCAAGGTAGGCGGCATAGTCGCGCTCACCCGAGCCCGGCTCTCTGGCCAGGGCGGCGAAGGCGCGGCGGATCGAGACATCATCGAGTGCTCCGAGCTTGAGCCGATCGACCCGACCGCGCCAGCCGAGGTGCTCCAGAACCTCCCAGGCGATCATCGAGCCCTCGCGCCCGGGATCGGTGGCGATGATCACGCGCTCGACGCCACCCAGCGCTTGCCGGATGGCGGCGATCTTCGGCTCGTGCGACTGGCCGGACCGGTTCGTGCCGCAGCTGACCGGGATCGTGGGAAGCACGATGGGCAATGCGTCGAACCGCCAGGACTTCCATTCCGGCCGGATGCTGCCTGGCTCCTGGGCCGACAGAAGGTGTCCCTCGGCGGCCACGCAGACCGTGTCCGGCGAGCGGAAGAAGCGCTGCAGCTGCCGCATCGCTGAGGGCTTCTCGAAGAAGAACAGCGTCCGGCCGGAATTCGGAGGTGACATGTCGCTGACCGCGAAGGCGTCCGCTGCGCCCGACAGATAGTTCACATTTTGTTCTAGGGCAACCGCGCAGGCAACCGCCGGGAAGGGGTGCGAAAGGCCGCAGCTCACGCCGAACGCGAGCAGCTGCCGTCCGCCGGGTTCGGCCCTGAAGGCGCAAGCCGGCGCTGTCGCGGGTAAGACCTCGGTCCTGCGCCCGCACACCGTACATGAGCTGTCCCGAAGGATCGACGTGGGTCACTCTGTCTGCGACCCGTGCATCGGGCTCGGTCGGAAGAACAAGCCGGCCTTCAGACTGTCGCCGATGCGGTGCGCGCGGTCCACTACGACGGCAGCGGTTTCAGGCGGAAAGTGTGCCGATGCGGTCGCTTCGAACAGGCCGAGCCATCGTGCAAAATGCTCCGGTTCCAGGCTGCCCAGGGCGACATGCTTGCCGAACGGATTACCCTTGTACCGGCCTGTCTTGAACAGAACCGATGACCAGAACGCCTGGATGGTCGCCATGTGTCGAGGCCAGTCCGCCTCGGAGATCGCTGCTGCGAAGACGGGGCCGATCAGCGCATCGCCGCGTACGCGTTTGTAGAAGGCATCGAGAAAGCGGGTGAGGCTGTCTTCGTCGAGCGTGACGTCGGGCATGATGATGAGATGCCGGTAGGCGCTGGTCTCTTCAAGGGGAGACAGGACGCCAACCGGGCTGGCGGAGCTGGAGGGAGAGCCTGAGCGTCCGGCCGTAAGCCGGTGTTCCCTGTCCGCGTCGAATTCGTTTCGTCGTACGGGCGCGCGCCTTTGCCGTGGCTCTCATCTGGTCGGTCTGACCGCGGTGGTCCCGTTCCTCGTCGAGGACGCACTCAAGGCAAACGGCGGCAGCTTCACCAAGGCGGGGGACTGGGCGCCGTACGTGGTTGCGGACGGCCTGCTGATCACCGGCCAGAACCCGGCTTCGTCCGGGCCTGCAGCCGAGCGCCTCCTCCAGAGGCTGGCGAACGCCTGAGGCCAGCGGGTCTCACGCATCCCGGCCGAACGCGCCGCGGCCGTCATGCCCGGAGCAGCCCCGAGGTGCGGTCGGTCTCGATCAGGTTGTCGAATAGGCCGCGCCTTATCCGTGCCTCGGATTCAGCACGAGTGCATGCACGGCATGGCCCTGCTGGATGCCCTGCCAGCCCAGCCAGCCAGTGTAAATGCCGACGAGCACGATCAGCGCGGCCGAGGCGTAGGGGGCCTGCCGTGCGAAGGTGCTGAACCCGGCCCAGCGATTGGCGATGTGCTTGACGCTCAACGCCGCGATCACGCCCGCCGATACCATGGTGATCGCCAGGCCGATGCTGAAGGACACCACCAGCACGAAGCCCAGGCTGATCTGCTTCAGCTGGATGCAGAGCAGAAGCACCGTGATCGCCGCCGGGCATGGGATCAGGCCGCCCGTCAGGCCGAACAGAACGATCTGCCCCGTCGTCACCGGCCGCCCCGAGAAGCGCCGCCGGATATCGTCTGCATGCGCCCGGGCATGGGCATCATCCTCGTCGCCCAGGTTCAGGTGCCCGTGATCATGGCCGTGCTCCTCGAACGCGACCTCATGGATCTCCACGCCAGCCGATCCAACCAGGGTCAGCCGCGCCGTGAAAGCATGCGGCTCCGGGATCTCCTCCCTGCTCTCCAGGAAATCGCCGCCGTCCGTGAAGGAGAAGGCCTGACAGCCGCCGTCCGGCCGGATCGTTTCAAGAGCAACGCGCTGCGGTGGAGGCAACACGCCCTTGATCCGGCTCAAGCGCCAACGGGGTGGCACGCCGCCCTCGAACACCTCCAACTTGAAAACGCCGTCGCGGGCGGCGACGTGCTTCGCTTCCTCGTGGTGGTGATGCTCGTCGCGCGGCTCGCGCCATGTCCGCCACAGCATCCAAAGGGCGATCCCGACGATGATGACGGCGGAGGCGAGCTGGAAGTACGGCTCGCTGGTCTCGCCCCCCCAACGTTGCCCGAGATATTGACCGCCGAGGGCAATGACCCACACGACCGCCGTGTGCGAGAGCGTCGCCGCCAAGCCCAGCAGCACCGCCTGTGTGACGGTGCCGCGCACCGCGATGATGAACGCCGCCATCATCGTCTTCGAGTGACCGGGTTCGAGCCCGTGCAGGGCGCCCAGCAGGATCGCGGTCGGCACGAACAGCCAGGCATGTGCGGTCCCCTGCTGAAGCAGGTCGGTCAACGGCGTCATGGGGCAGACCCCTCGTCACTTGAGGTAGGTGCGAACCACCTCGATCAGCTCGGCCGCACCACGGGCACGCTCGGCGTCTGGCTCGGTGGCCGGGTTCACGACGTGATGGCGGATGTGGTCCTCCATCAGTTCGGCGGTCAGGCCATTGATGGCGCCACGCATCGAGGCGACGAGCATGAGCACATCGGTGCAGCCGAGTTCGGCCTCCAGAGCGCGCTCGACCGCTTCCGCCTGCCCCCTGATCCGGCGCACGCGGGCGAGCAGCTTCGTCTTGTCCTTGATCGTGTGGCCCATCGGGCGCCCTTCCGTTGATGTGATATAGGGGGGTACCCTATCGGTGTCGAGCCTGATCCTCACCGGGATGACGAGCCCCTACCATGAAGGAGGACGACCCATGCGTCGGCGTCTGCCAGTTCGACGGCCGGACAGGATGGTGCGCGGGTTGCGGCCGCACAATCCCGGAGATCCGGGCATGGCGGAAGATGACGCCCTACCGGCGCGCGAGCCTCATGCGTGAGCTACCACTTCGGATCACACGGGCCGGCAAGGTGAATCGAGCGCGGCCCATGTCGGGATTGCCGTCCGCTTCATAGCCGGCGCGCTCATAATGGGACCGGCGTAAGACCACCGCGCTGCCAGTCCGGGAGCGACTGATACCGGCCGTTCTGACAGCTGTCGCCGCTCCCCGTCAGCAGCCATCCGTGGGTCATCCCGCAGGGGCGGCTTGGAGAGGTGAACTAGGTTACCTCCGCTTCTCCGTTGCTTGCGATGATTGGGCAACACGGCGAGACTGGCGAAGAATATGCCGTACAGCACGCAGGTGAGATCTGCCTGCAGACCGAGACCGAGGCCGCCGGGCCACGCTCAGGGCGAGCGCCGACGCTCATCGGACGTATCCGTCCCGCGCCGACGGCGAAGATGGACGGCATGCCTGCAACTGCCAGCCCGGAACGGAGATGCGCGCCATGATGACCAGGAGAATGCTCGGCCAGACGCTCGTCGCCGGCGCGGCCGCCGCGCTGCTTCCCGCGGTGGCGTCGGCTCGGGATCTGCCGCGTGCGCGCAACGTCGTCCTCGTCCACGGCCTGTTCGCTGATGGGTCGTGCTGGTCGGAGGTCATCCCGCGATTGCAGGCGACGGGCCTGAACGTCACCTCCGTGCAGAACCCGTTGACCACCTTCGAAGAGGCGGTCGCGTCCGCACAGCGCGTTCTGTCCCGGCAGGAGGGACCGACGGTCCTCGTCGGCCACTCGTTCTCCGGCATGATCGTGACCGAGGCCGGAGTCGACCCGAAGGTGTCCGCACTCGTCTACGTCGCGGCCCGGGCGCCCGATGCCGGCGAGGATTACACGGCGCTGGCCAAGACCTATCCGACACCGCCCGCCTCGGCGGGGATCCTGTTCGACGGCGACGAGGGACGTCTGAGCGAGGCGGCCTTCCTGAAGGACTTCGCGGGCGACCTGCCGGCGGACCGGGCCAAGGTTCTGTTCGCGGTCCAGCAGCCGTTCCACAAGGCGTTGTTGACGGGGAGGACGACCCAGGCGGCTTGGCGATCAAAGCCGAGCTTCTACGCGGTGTCGACCGAGGACCGGACCATCAACCCGGACCTCGAACGGTTCATGGCCAAGCGCATGAACGCGCGGATTGTGGAACTCAAGGCGAGCCACCTGTCCCTGATTTCGCATGCCCAGGACATCGCGGACCTCATCCTTGAGGCTGCCGGCCAACCACGAGCACGCCGCTGACCGAAGGAGCCCTCGCAGGCTGAGCCACGGCGCGGATGCGCCGGGCTGACAGGACCGGGATGATGCGCGTATTCGAGGATCTGCTCGACATGCGCTTCAGAAGCCGGGATCCCGGCGGCCGCTGCAACAGACCGGACGGCCGGGCCACCCGGTCCGATCGCGCGAGGAAACGACCATGACCGACGAACCGCACGGCTTCGACCGCGGCCTGACCAATTACGGCGACCGCGACTTCGCCCGCTACCTGCGCCGCTCCTTCGCGCGCTCGATGGGCATCTCGGTCGGCCTGCTGGACAAACCTGTGGTCGGCATCGCCATGACGCCCTCGGGCTTCAACAATTGCCACCGCGGCATGTCCGACCTGGTGGAGGCGGTCTCCCGCGGCGTGCTGGCGGCCGGCGCCCTGCCGCGGCCGTTCCCCACCGTGTCGCTCGGCGAGGTTTTCCTCAACCCGACCAGCATGATGTACCGCAACCTCATGGCCATGGACACGGAGGAGATGATCCAGGCCCAGCCGATGGACGCGGTCGTGCTGATCGGCGGCTGCGACAAGACCGTGCCGGCCCAGCTCATGGGCGCGGCCTCCGCCGATCTCCCGGCGATCCAGCTCGTGACCGGACCGATGTCGACGGGCCGCCACAAGGGCCAGCGGCTCGGCGCCTGCACAGATTGCCGGGGCTTCTGGGCGAAGTACCGGGCCGGCACCGTCGATGCCGAGGAGATTGCCGAGGTCGAGGGACGGCTGTCGGTGACCCAGGGCACCTGCGCGGTGATGGGCACAGCCTCTACCATGGCGTGCATCGCCGAGGCGCTGGGCATGTCGTTGCCGGGCACCGCGGCGATCCCGGCGGTGCATTCCGACCGCCTGGTCGCCGCCGAGGAGACCGGCCGGGCGGCGGTGCGGTTGATCCAGTCGAAGGTCCGGCCCTCTCAGGTCATCACCGAGAAGTCGGTGGAGAACGCGATCCGGGTGCTGATGGCGGTCTCGGGCTCGACCAACGCCATCGTGCACCTCACCGCCATCGCCGGACGGCTCGGCATTCGCATCCCCTACGAGCGCTTCAACCAGATCTCGGAGGAGACCCCGGTGCTGGTCGACCTGAAGCCGGTGGGTGAGGGCTACATGGAGGATTTCCACGCCGCCGGCGGCATGGGCGCGCTGCTGCGCGAACTGCGCCCGCTCCTCCACCTCGATACTGTGGACGTGGAGGGCCGCACGCTGGCCGAGCGCCTGGACGAGCCGGTCGGCTGGGTCGACCATGCGGTGATCCGCGCCTCCGACAACCCGGTTTCGGCCGTGGGCGGGCTGGTGGCGCTCACCGGCAACCTCGCCCCCAAGGGCGCGATCTTCAAGCGGGCGGCCGCGACCCCACAGCTGTTCGAATCCGAGGGGCGGGCAGTGGTGTTCACCGGTCTGGAGGATCTGAGCCGGCGGATCGACGATCCCGATCTCGACGTGGCGCCGGGGGATGTGCTGGTCCTGCAGAATGCCGGGCCGCACGCGGCCGGCATGCCGGAGGCGGGCTATCTGCCGATCCCCAAGAAGCTCGCCAGGGCGGGGGTGAAAGACATGGTGCGCATCTCCGACGCGCGGATGTCGGGCACGGCCTTCGGATCGATCGTGCTGCACGTGGCGCCCGAAGCCGCAATCGGCGGCCCGCTCGCGGCGGTGCGTGACGGCGACCGGATCCGTCTGTCGATCCAGGACAAGCGGATCGACCTGCTGGTCGAGGCCGACGAGATTGCCCGGCGGCTCGCCGACCACCGGCCGCCGCCGGTTCCGGCCCGGGGCTACAAGGCCCTCTATCGGCGCAGCGTCACGCAGGCGCCGGAGGGCTGCGACTTCGACTTCCTCGCGAAGGCCGAGGGCTGAGAGAAGCGGAGCCGGCCTTCCGACCGGGACCAGGGGACGACCACGGCGGACATCTCCGATCCCACCCCAGCCGCGGCGCTGCGCGCCGACCTGTGGTCCAGAAGGCGGCCGATCGGCGCGATGCCGCCCGGACTTGGCCGCGCGATGGAGGAGGGCTACGCCATCCAGGACGCCTCACCGCCAAACGCGGCAAGCCCGTCGCCGGCTGCACGCTCGGCTTCGGTAGCGCTTCGTCGGCGGCACCCTTGCACGCGGCGGTCAGCACGATGCGGCGGTGGCGCCGAAATCGGCCGTTTCATCGCCCCTGTTGGATTAGGCCTACGGCGTCGGCGATCCGGGCTCGGAGACCATGACGAGCGATCCCGCAGTTCCCGGCGCGAGGACCGATCCTATCGGGCATCCCGCTCGGGCTCGGCGGTGAGGCCGTCGAAATAGTCAAAGAACACGCGGTCCGGATCATATTGGTCGCGCAGGCCGCACAGCTTCTGCCACTTCTCGGGCGTGAAAGCCTGGGCGACGATGTCGGGTTGCTCGACCGTGTTCGTCTCGCCGATGTAGTAGCCGACGTTGAACGGCTTCAGAGCGGTGATTACCGCCTGATGCCATGCGGCATTGGCCTGATCGGCCTCCGCCTCGTGCCACATCGTCCAGGGCCCGCCGTAGACCTTGGAGCTGATCGACCGGGCCATGTTTTTCTGCGGCCTCGGGACGTCGGGTCCGCAGAAGATCGTTGAAAGGAACACCGAGGTCGCCGAAGGCGCGCTGTGCCAGAGCGGCAGGATCGCTGCCATCAGTGCGCCGGGACTGTGATTGGAATAGGTCGCCTCGACCCGAGACCGCACGCCTTCCGGGAAGAGCGCGCCGGAGGCGTCGAAGAGCTGCTCGAAATCGAGCGGTGTGGCCCGTGAACACGACAGCGGCTCGACCGGAACGTCATCCAGCGGATGGAGCGCGCGCCGGGCCGCCTCCGGGCTGTCCTCGAAGGCCGTCGCGGTGACCATGCAGACCCAGCCGTTCTGGCCAGCCGCGACCTCCGTCAGCGCGGGGGGCGCCTTGACGATGAACTGGGTCAGCTCGACGCTGGGCGCGATGCGCGGCGCGGCCGTCCCGAGCCACGTGCCGACGGCCGGCGCATCCTCGAGGCGATAGAAATACGTACTGCCGAGAATGGCCTTCGGCAGGGCGTGGAGCTTCAGGAAATACTTCGTGACGACACCGAAGAAGCCCGAACCGGCGCCGCGCGCGGCCCAGAAGAAATCCACGTTCTCGGTTTCGCTCGCCCGGATCAACGCACCCTGTGCGGTGACCAGTTCGATCGCCTCCAGGCTCTCGGTGCCGTAACCCCAGACGGTAGGGTTCCAGGCCATGCCGCCGCCGAGGAAGTAGCCGCTCGCCTTGACCTGCGGACAATGGCCGGTCGGGAAGGCGAGGCCGTGGGCGTTGAGAGCCTTCTGGATCTCGCGATTGCTGAGAATGGGTTGGATGACGGCCCTGCGATCCTCGACATCGATCGAGATAATCTTGTTGAGGCTCTCGAGGTCGATCAGGATGCCGCCGTTGCGCAGGCTCGGCTGGCACCAATTATGGCCGCCGCCGCGGACGACCACCTTGAGGCCATGCGCGCGGGCGAACTTGATCGTGGCGATGATGTCGTCTTCGTCGGCCGCCTTCACGATCATCTGCGGCGCCCGGTCGGGGATCAGTCTGTTCCACAAATTCCCATGAAGGGCCTCCAGGAAGCGGGCATCGCCCGCGCCGATGACAGGGCCCCTGCAGACGTTCCTCAGGTTCTCAATATTCATGGCCGCGCACTGCATAAGGGAGGGCCCGCTCAGGCGAGGCGGCCTGAGCGGGCGTTAGACAATGGACAACCGGTTGATGCGGCCTCAGTAGGGGACGCGGTCCGCCTTCTCGGCGTACTTCTTCCACACCTCGACGGCCTCTTCGCGCATGATCTGCTGGGTCGGGATCGAGCGCTCGCCGACATCCTTCTTGAGTTCCGCATAGATCATGCTGTCGTCGAAGCCGCCGTATTGCAGCGCGTCCTCGACTTGGGCCGCGTAGTAGACATTCTTGATTCCGGCCCAATAGGCGGCCGCCATGCACATGGGGCACGGCTCGGCGCTGGTATACAGCGTCGCGTTCCGAAGCTTGAAGCTGCCCTGCGACTTGCAGGCCTTGCGGATAGCCTCGATCTCGCCGTGCCAGGTCGGATCGTTCTCGGCGACGACGCGATTGGCGCCCTCGGCGATGATCTCGCCGTCCTGGACGATCACGCAGCCGAACACGCCGCCGGCGCTGTCGACCAGCGACGTCTTCTCCGACAGGGCGATCGCCCGGGCCATGAAGTGCTCGTGGTTGTCAGACATGGGATCCTCTGTCGTGGAAAATCTGTTTGAATGTTCGAGATTGTGAGCCGTGATGAGTTAACGACCGATGCTCGGCGACATCTTTTATGTGGGTCGGCGCTAGACTTTGTGCGGCATGATTAAAAACCGCGGTTGTTCCAGTCGATATGACTTTCGGTTCGAGCCGTATCGCCGCGCGGATCGGAGGAACGGCGCGAGTCGAGGTGGGCGTATGGCCGCGACCGGCCGGCACGGACAGGCCTCCGCGATCATCGGTCACGCGGATTGGACCGCCCCGCTGGAACCGTGCTCCCCGCGAAGCGCATCTTCATCAGCAAATGACCGGCGGCCACGATCCGACCGTGACATGAATAGACAGGGCCCACCGAACGCCGTCAACGCCGCCCAGCAATCGCTCGCGATGGAATTGTAAATATTCACGAATGCAATAATGCGAGAGAAAATGCTTGATCACCATCGTCGACACGGCGGCTCTTGCTGCACGTCCGTCGCTTTAGGGCGACAGCGGCGCCCGGCGTCGGGCCGGCAGCATGCGGGCTGAGACGCAGGGACAAGAAAAAATCATTCGCCTCGTCGAAGCCGTCCACGGCGACCCCAATCCTCCCGGCGGCGCCCGTGAGGTCCCGGCAGGTAGATCAGGACAAGTGACGTTACCCGCGTTCAAACCTCCGGAAAAGATTGGCGCCCTGGGCAGGCAAGCCAATAAAGGCGTCCCTGATCCGGCGCTGCCGGTCCGGCCGGGCCCCTGCCTGTGAGGGGCGATGGGCGGCGCTGCCCGCAACGCGAAGAGCGGATCCTGCCACAGCACTGCGGTCAGGAGGGGTTGGTCGACGTGCCGGATGGAGCCTGACCGTAGCCTCCCGGAGACGAGCGTCGCCCCCATTTTTCGTTGTCGCTCCGTCCCAACTCGCCGGGATCGGAACTTGGCGGCGGCCGAAAAGTTTCGACGTTCCAGGCCGCGAGCGCGTCAGATAAAGAACTTGTCGGCCTCTCGTCTGAAAACGCGAGCGCTTGGGAAGGCGTATTGTATTTACAATCCAAATACTCGCTTTCCTTTCCGAGGTCTTGACTCTCTGCCGACGTTGCATGTTGATCTATGCTTGCAAGGCAGCGCCGACGTTCGAGCGGCGGAGGCACGATGCAAGACCAATTTTCGGTTGTTTCTCCTCTTGTTTCGCGGAGTGGCAGGCTCCTGCGAGTCTGTCGTCGGCTCGGTGTCATGGAATGCGAGCCGCTGCTTCCTTCCGCCGGGGGAGGTGCGTGTTCGCGCCCTCGCACCGGCCGGTCTGGCGGCCTCCTGCACGCCCATCGTGGGACCCGCCGGTCGGCGGGCGGGCGCGGTGCGGAGGGCCGTCCGCCACTCCACACGAACGCGCGGGTGCAAGCAGCTGTGCAAGGGAAGCGCGTCGGTTCATGAGCGGTGCCACAACGTCCGTCAGCATCGTGACGCAGACGACTGTCCGGCCGGAGAGCGCGGACGCCTTCGCCCACTGGCAGGCCGATACCCATGCCGTCGTCGCGACCTTTCCGGGCTTCATCGAGCAGCAGTTGATCCCGCCGCGGCCGCCGCTGCAGGTGGATTGGGTGATCGTGCAGCGGTTCCACAGTCTGGAGCAGGCACAGGCTTGGCTGGCCTCGCCCCAGAGGCAGGCGCGCATCGAGGGCGCGACGCCGATGCTCGTGGGCCGCGACGACGTCCACATCGTCAAGGACGACGCCAGTGCGGCCCGCACGTCGCCGGTCAGCACGGTGATCAGCACCCGCGTGAAGCCCGGCCTAGAGGCCGCCTATCTCAAGTGGGAACAGAAGATCGCCGCCGCGCAGTCCAGGGCGCCCGGCATGCAAGGCTATCGGTTCGAGCCGGCAGTGCCGGGGGTGCAGGAGGATTACGTCGCGATCCTGCGCTTCGACAGCGAGGCGAACCTGCAGATCTGGATGGACTCGCCCGAGCGCCAGGCCCTGGTCGCGGAAGCGGCCCCCCTGACCGCGGAATACCACACGCGGACGGTGCAGAGCGGCTTCGAACAATGGTTCCGCAACGTCGCGCCAGAAGGGGGGGCGGCCCCCGCGGCGTGGAAGATGAACATGATCGTCGTACTGACGCTCTACCCGACTGTGTTCCTGTGGGGAATCCTGATCGGCACGCCGATCCTCTCCGGGATGCTGAAGGTGGACTTCCCGGTCGCCCTGTTCATTGGCAACGTGTTCAGCGTGCTCCTCACCTCGCAGATGGTGCCCTGGACGGCCAAGCGGCTAAGCTGGTGGCTGTCGCCGGATCCGGCTCGGCG
The DNA here is from genome assembly GCF_008329595.1 of Methylobacterium sp. P1-11. NCBI lineage: Bacteria > Pseudomonadati > Pseudomonadota > Alphaproteobacteria > Hyphomicrobiales > Methylobacteriaceae > Methylobacterium > Methylobacterium sp. P1-11. The sequence goes on along the minus strand of NZ_NPKS01000002.1, from coordinate 326,624 downwards.
GGCGCGGGTCAACCTGCAGGGCGCAGCGCTGCTGATCGCCGCCTACGCACTCATGATCCTCGTGTTCTGGAAGCTGTTTTGACCGGCGTGGCATCCGGGCCGGCGCGGCCCGCGCGCGACCGAGCCCCGTTCGCCGCGCGGCGGCGTACCGGGAAAGGGCGCCTCATGCTCCGACCGGTGTCCCGGGTGGGCCCGCTCTCGGCGGCGGGGCTGCTGATCCTGGCCGGCGCATCCGCGCTGCTCGGGCCGGCCTGCGCTGAGCCTGCCCCGGCTCCGATCATCACCGGGGACGTAGACGGGACGCGCGTTCCGGCGGCGCCGACCCCGGCCCGCGCGAAGCGCCAGGAGGCCGGCATTCCCGTCGCGGCCGCCACCGCGATGGCGGCGCCGCCGCCCTCGTTCCTCAGCTTCTCCGACACGGTGGTGAGCTACCGGTTTCAGGGGCCGTCGGCGGAGCCCGGGCTCTTCGTGAGGCGCCCCAACGGCACGGCGCAGGGCGGGTTCGCGCCGCGCGAGGTGCCGAAGACCGTCATCAACTTCTTCCACGCCAACAGCTGGGCGTACGGCACCAACCTGATCTCCCTCGACATCCTCAGGTCTGGGTCGCAGGATCCGGCGGGCGACAAGGAGCGCCCGTTCAAGGATTACGGCGCGACCGAGGTCTACCTGATCTACCGGGGCGTTCTGAGCCTCAACAAGATCTTCGAGACCGAGTCCATCGCGATTCCCGGGCTCGTCAAAGACGTCGGACTGTCGTTCGGCGCCGACATCAATACCAAGAACACGTATTTCGACGCCGAGAAGCGGGCCGGCACGTTCGGCCTGAGCTTCGCCTTCGACGTGCCGGCCGGCTTCGTGAACCTGAAGGTCCAGGGCTACAAGGACTTCTCGCGCAACGGCTTCGCCGGGAACGGGCCCACGCCGGGCATCCCCGGGAACGGTGCCCTGCCGGGTTTCGACTACGCGCATTTCCGCAGTGTCGAGTTCAAGATGACACCGGAATTCGAGATCACCTACACGATTCCACTGCCGTTCACCGGGCTGCCGCTATCGCTTGCCGGCTTCAACACCATCGTTCTGCCCAAGGGGCGCTACGGCACGATCAACCAGAACGACACGCAACTGGAGTTCGTCTCACAGACAAATCTGGTCCTGGATGTCGGGCAACTGGTTGCCGATACGCCCAACCGGGTCGAGATCTTTGCCGGGTTCCAGTACTGGCACAACAAGTTCGGCGCCGATCCGCGGCGCACCATCAACACCGAGGAGAAGGCGCTGATCGCGGGCGTCGCCTATCATCTGAAATGAGCCGGTCCGTCGTGATCCGTGCAGTGCCCCTTGCCGGTGGCGTCAGCAATCCAGGGTCGTGTCGCGCTCCCACTGGGTGAGATGCTGGCAATAAGCGTTCCACTCCTCGTTCTTCAGCTTGAGATAGCTCGGCACGAAGGGGCCCAGGGCCTCGCCCAGGATCGCATTGCCCGACAGGGCGCGCAGGGCGTCCAGCATGTTGAGGGGCAGCCGCTTCAGGCCCTCGACCGTGTGGCCCTCGGTGTACATGTTGATGTCGAGCCGCGGGCCCGGATCCCGATGGTTGCGGATCCCGTCGAGGCCGGCCGCAAGGAGCGCGGCCTGGAGGAGATACGGGTTGACGGCCCCGTCGGCGAGGCGGAATTCGAACCGACCCGGCCCGGGAATCCGGATCATGTGGGTGCGGTTGTTGCCCGAATAGGTCACCGTGTTCGGGGCCCAGGTCGCTCCCGAGTTGGTCCGGGGCGCGTTGATCCGCTTGTAGGAATTGACGCAGGGGTTGGTGATCGCCGCCAGCGCGTCGGCCGAATGGATCAGGCCGCCGATGAAGTGGTAGCCCGTCGGCGACAAGCCGACCGCGTCGGACGGATCGGCGAAGATGTTCTCCTCGTCCCGCCAGAGGGAGACATGGACGTGGCAGCCCGAGCCGGTCAGGTCCGAGAACGGCTTGGGCATGAAGGTCGCGCGCAGGCCGTGCTTCTCGGCGATCGACCGGGTCATGTACTTGAAGAAGGCGTGGCGATCGGCGGTGACGAGGGCATCGTCGTAGTCCCAGTTCATCTCGAACTGGCCGTTCGCGTCCTCGTGGTCGTTCTGGTAGGGCTTCCAGCCCAGGTCGAGCATCGCGTCGCAGATCTCGCTGATCACGTCGAAGCGCCGCATCAGCGCCGATTGGTCGTAGCACGGCTTCATCTGCCGGTCGGACATGTCGGCGGGCTCGGCGCCGTCGGCGGTGATCAGGAAGAACTCGCACTCGACCCCGGTCTTCATCCGCAGACCGAGATCCGCCGCCTCCGCGATCAGGCGCTTGAGCAGGTTGCGGGGCGCCTGCTCGACCGGGCGGCCGTCCATGGCGAGATCGGCCGGCAGCCAGCCGACTTCGGGGCGCCAGGGCAGCTGGATCAACGCGTCGGCGTCGGGGATCGCGAGGAGGTCGGAATCGGCCGGGCTCATGTCGAGCCAGGTGGCGAATCCCGCAAATCCCGCGCCGCTCCGACAGGTGCCCGCGATCGCCGCCGCCGGGACGAGCTTGGCGCGCTGGGTCCCGAACAGATCCGTATACGAGACGAGGAAGTACTTGATGCCGCGCTCCTTGGCGGCGGTCTCGAGATCGAGCGACATCGCATGCACCCTCACTAGGGCCGACGAGGGCCGGAACGGGGGAGGGGTCGCCAGTCGGCGGCCCCTGTCTATCGGAGTGCGACCGTCAGGGCGCGGCTGTCACAGGCCGGCCTTGCCGGGGATCCAGTCGGTCCCGGCGAGGGGGACTTGCGCCATGGCCGCGGCCTCGATCGTCAGGGCGACGAGGTCCTCGGGCTCCAGGTTGTGGAGGTGGCTCTTGCCGCAGGCGCGGGCGATGGTCTGCGCCTCCAGGGTCATGACGGCGAGGAAGTTGGCGAGGCGCCGTCCACCGAGCACGGGGTCGAGCCGCCGGGCGAGCTCCGGATCCTGCGTGGTAATGCCCGCCGGATCCTTGCCCTCGTGCCAGTCGTCGTAGGCACCCGCCGTGGTGCCGAGCGCCGCGTACTCGGCCTCCCAGCGGGGATCGTTGTCGCCGAGCGCGATCAGCGCCGCGGTGCCGATCGCCACCGCGTCGGCGCCCAGCGCCAGCACCTTCGCCACGTCGGCGCCGGAGCGGATGCCGCCGGAGACCACCAGCTGGACCTTCCGGTGGAGGCCGAGATCCTGGAGGGCCTGCACGGCGGGCCGGATCGCCGCCAGGGTCGGGATGCCGACATGCTCGATGAACACGTCCTGCGTGGCCGCGGTACCACCCTGCATGCCGTCCAGCACGACGACGTCCGCGCCGGACTTCGCGGCGAGCGCGGTGTCGTAGTAGGGGCGGCTCGCGCCGACCTTCACGTAGATCGGCTTCTCCCAGTCGGTGATCTCGCGCAGCTCCTCGAGCTTGATCGCGAGGTCGTCCGGCCCGGTCCAGTCGGGGTGGCGGCAGGCCGAGCGCTGGTCGATGCCCGGGGGCAGGCAGCGCATCCCGGCGACCCGCTCGGTGATCTTCTGCCCGAGCAGCATGCCGCCGCCGCCGGGCTTGGCGCCCTGGCCGATCACCACCTCGATGGCGTCGGCCCGGCGCAGGTCGTCCGGGTTCATGCCGTAGCGGGACGGCAGGTACTGGTAGACCAGGGTCTGCGAGTGGCCGCGCTCCTCCGGCGTCATGCCGCCGTCGCCCGTGGTGGTCGAGGTCCCGGCGAGGCTCGCGCCGCGCCCGAGGGCCTCCTTGGCGTTCGCCGAGAGGGAGCCGAAGCTCATGCCGGCGATGGTCACCGGGGTCTTCAGGCGGATCGGCTTCGAGGCGAAGCGGTCGCCCAGCACCACCTCGGTGCCGCACCGCTCGCGGTAGCCCTCCAGCGGGTAGCGGCTGATCGAGGCGCCGAGGAACAGCAGGTCGTCGAGATGCGGGAGCGCGCGCTTCGCGCCGGCGCCGCGGATGTCGTAGATGCCGGTCGCCGCCGCCCGGCGGATCTCCGCCATGACCTCGGGGGTGAAGGTCGCCGAGGTGCGCGGCACCGTGCGCGGGGGCGTCTCGGCCATCAGTAGGCTCCGGCGTTGTCGACGTGGAAGTGGTAGAGGCTGCGCGCGGACCCGTAGCGGCGGAACTCGCCCGGATCGACCTCACCCGCGAGGCCCGCGGCCTTGAGCTTGGCGAAGAGCTGTTCCCGGTGCGCGTCGGCCATCGGCTTCTCGACGCAGTCGGCGCCCAGGCTCGTCACCGCGCCGCGGATATAGAGCCGGGCCTCGTAGAGCGAGTCGCCCAGCGCCTCGCCGGCATCGCCCAGCACCGTCAGGGTTCCGGCCTGGGCCATGAAGGCCGACATGTGTCCGATCGACCCCTTCACGAGGATGTCGACCCCCTTCATGGAGATGCCGCAGCGCGCCCCGGCATTGCCGTCGATCAGGAGCAGGCCGCCCTGGGCGGTGGCCCCGGCCGCCTGGCTGGCATCGCCGCGCACGTGGACGACGCCCGACATCATGTTCTCGGCCACACCGACGCCGGCATTGCCGCCGATCACGACGGTGGCCTGCTTATTCATGCCGGCGCAGTAATAGCCGGCGTTGCCGTCGATCTCGACGTGGATCGGGGCGTCGAGGCCCGCCGCGATGGCGTGCCGGCCGTCCGGATTCACGACCGTCCAGCGGGGCTCGTTCGTGTCGGGACGCAGGACGTGGAGGGCGCGGTTCAGGGCGCGCAGCGGCTCGGCGCGCAGGTCGACGGTCGGCATCAGTGGCGCTCCCAGGCGTAGACCTTGGCGGGCTCCGGCTCGAAGACCCGGGCGCTCTCGATGCCGGGCAGGCCGACGAGGGCGCGGTACTCGGAGCCGAAGGCCACGTAGGCGTCGGTCTCGGCCATGACGGCGGGCTTGCAGGCGATCGGGTCGCGCAGGACCGCGAAGCCCGTCCGAGTGCCGACCACGAAGGTGAAGAACCCGTCGAGATCGGTCAGGCTCGCCCGCAGGGCCTCCTCGAGGGAGTCGCCGGCGCGCATCCGCCAGCTCAGGTAGCCGGCGGCGACCTCGGTGTCGTTGCTGGTGGCGAAGCGCATCCCCTCCCGGCGCAGCCGCCGGCGCAGGTCGTTGTGGTTCGACAGGGAGCCGTTATGGACGAGGCACTCGTCGAGCCCCGTCGAGAAGGGATGGGCGCCGTTCGTGGTCACGGCGCTCTCGGTGGCCATGCGGGTGTGGCCGATGCCGTGGCTGCCCGCCATGCCGGCGAGGTCGAAGCGGTCCGCCACCGCGGCGGGCAGGCCCACCTCCTTGTAGATCTCCATCCGCCGGCCCGCTGAGACGACGTCGATCTCCGGCGCGTGGTCGGCGAGCCAGGCGCGGACCGCGTCCGCCGCCGCCGCGTCCACGGTCAGCACTGTGTGGGTGTCCCGCGCGCGCGCCGCGCAGGCCTGCTGGCCAGTCGCGGCCTCGAGCCGGGTCACGACGGTCGCCAGGGCCCGCGCGTCCGCCCCGCGCAAGGTGAGCTTCACCCCCGCGGCAGTGTCGCCGTAGACGGCGAAGCCGGCGCTGTCGGGGCCGCGATCGGTCATCGTCTCCAACATCGTGGAGAGCAGCGCGCCGAGCTGCGGTTCCAGGCTCGGAGCCTTCAGGAATAGTCCGACGATCCCGCACATGACGCTGCGAACTCCGTGTCGCCTGCCGGCATACGGCTCGCACGGCGCCCTGGATTCGTCAACTGAGGATCACTAAAATTTCCTGATGAGAAATTCACCACCGGCTGCGGCGAGGTCGGGCAGGGAGGCGCGGTGCGCGCGCCGCCGTCACTGCCGGGGATAGGCGATGATCGACAGGTAGGTCATCGGCCGCTTGATCAGCGTCTGCGGCCCGTGCAGCGCCTCGGCGTCGAACAGGAGCGCGTCGCCCGGCTTGAGGTGGTAATCCTGCCCGGCGTGACGGTAGCTCACCTCGCCGCTCAGCATGTAGATGAACTCGATGCCCGCGTGGCGGAAGCCGGTATAGACCTCGGCATCCTCCTCCAGGGTGATGAGGTAGGGCTCGAGCACGGTCTCGCCGCGGATGCCGGCGCCGAGCAGTTCGTAGATGTGTCCGACCTTCGTGCCGCGCCGCTCGATGACGACCCCGGTGCCCTTCTTCACGTAGGAGCAGTCGCGGCTCTCCTCGAAGGCGGCGAAGAGGGTGGTGATCGGCACGTTGAGCGCTTTCGCCACCGCGTTGACCGTGGCGAGCGACGGCGAGATCTGTCCGTTCTCGATCTTCGAGACCATGCCGGGCGAGATGCCGGCCGCCGCGCTGAGATCCGCGACCGACAGTTCCCGCTCGCGGCGCAGGGCGCGGACCTGGTGCCCGAGCGCCCGTTCCAGGCTCTTGCCGTCCTCGGTCGGCGCGTTCGAACCGGTATTCAGCATGGCAGGCCCGCGAACTGGAAGAACCCGCGGCCGGAAGCGTCCCGGCCGGTCGATCCACGGTCCATAGCCGATTGCACCGCGTTCCGCAGGCCTGCCGCGCGGCGCCGCGCGGGGACGGGCTCAGGCGCGGACGAGCTTGCCCACGACGGCGAGCAGCTGCTCGGGCTTGAACGGCTTGGTGATCCAGCCCGTCGCCCCGGCCGCCTTCGCCTGCTGCTTGATCCCCTCGTCGGATTCCGTGCTCAGGAAGAGGATCGGCACGCCCGTGCAGCTCGGCAGAGTGCGCAGCTGCTTGATCATCTCCAGCCCGTTCATCACCGGCATGTTGAGATCGGTGATGACGAGGTTGACGGTCTCGCTCCTGGCCTTCGCGAGGCCTTCGGCTCCGTCGCCGGCCTCGATCACCGTGTGGCCGGCCGGGCCGAGCACCACCTTGATCATCTGCCGGATGCTGGGCGAGTCGTCGACGGCGAGGACAGTGGCCATGACACGTATTCCGTTCTTGCGCCTGAAGCGTGCGCCTAGAGGAGCGGCGCGCTGGGGAGTGCGATCGCGGCGCGCCGGAACGCGCTCTCCACCGCCGGGGGGACGTTGACCAGCGCGATCCCGGCGGCGCGACTCTGCGCCGTCTTGTCGGCCGCGAGCACGATCTGGACGAAGGTAACGTCCGCGCGCTCGACCGCCGCGCAGTCGAGGGTGAGGCGCATCGTGCCGGCAAGCGCCGCCGACAGCGTATCAAGCAGCGACCGGACGGTCCGGATGGTGCAGTCGGGACCGAGCGTGAGGACAGAGACCTCCGACATGCGGGTTCGTACCCTCGACGACAGGAATGCGCGGCGACGCGCCGCCGCATTCGAGTCAACACCGCAACGGGTAAATTCTTCCTGAAGGTCCGATCAATCGAGGGCGGCTGACGCGGCTGCGGGGCCAGCACTGGTCAGGTCGAGATTCTATGTTGAATAGAAATCCGTCACCAATACACTGGTCCGATTCATTCGTTGCAGCCTTCGGTTGAGTGATAACGCTTTCTTTAACGGCGATCCCTAGCATCACGTGGACACCGTCCATCGGATTGCCGCTCGACCAGCGCGCATCGGTCGACGCCGAGAGACGTGCCCACCGATGTCCTTCCAAGTCGCCCACGACATTCTCAGGCAGGTCCCGGTTCGGTTCCGGCGGCCCGAAGGGCGGTGCAGGGCGGACGCGGCGCCCGCCTCGACCTCCGCGGCGCCGCTGGAGGCGTCCGCATCCCCCGCCGCCGAGGCGGCAGCGCCGCGCCTCGCAGTCGCGGTCGATGCGACGCCTTCGACGCGGTCGGCCGATCTGCTCCAGGCTTGGCTCGGCCTCTCGGCGCAGCAGCGGGAACTGCTCGATGCCCTTATCGGCGAGCTCGGGATCGTCTCGGCGGATGTCGAGAGCAACGTCCATGGCCTGTCCAACCGGTTTCAGAATATCGCCGCCTCGACCTGCGAGCAGTCGGAGATCGTCCGGGGGCTCGTCGCCTCGGTTCAGACGGTGCAGATCGATGACAGGGCCCTGCAGCTCGGCGAAGTCGCCGCCGGCCTCGGCGAGACGCTCACCGCGCTGATCGAGCGGATCACCCTGATGTCGTCCCGCGGGTCGACCCTCGCGCAGGGACTGGCGGGGGTGCTCGACGGCCTGTCGTCGGTCGAGGGCAGCGTGGCGCAGATCGAGCGGATCAACCGCCAGACCAACCTCCTCGCCCTGAACGCCAAGATCGAGGCGGCCCGGGCCGGCGCCAGCGGCGCGGCCTTCGCGGTGGTCGCCGACGAGGTGCGCGGCCTCGCCACGACCATCAACGCCCTGTCGGACGTGATCAAGCAGCAGATCGGCACCATGGCGGCCGGCCTGCGCAGCAGCCACGCCCTGCTGGGCGACATCGCGGCGATCGACATGTCCGAGGAGAGCCGGACCGCCGAGACGCGCGTCCGCATGGTGATGCGGGCGCTGGTCGAGCAGAACGCGCAGGTCGCGGGCATTCTGCAGCAGACCGCCGAGACCACGCAGGCCATCACCCAGGACGTGTCGGCGGCGATCGTGGCGATGCAGTTCCAGGACCGGGCCAAACAGCGCATCCAGAACGTTGAGGGCCTGCTGCGCGCGGCTGGGGCGGAACTCGGCCGGCTCGCCGAAGAGCGCGCGGACGACGTCGCCGTGCCGGATGCCGGCGCCGACCCGGCCTGGATCGAGGCGGCGATCGCGGGCTGCACCCTGGGGGAGGTTCGGGCACGCCTGACGGCGCGTCTGCTCGGGGATGCTCCGGCGTCCCCGCCCCAAGCCGCCGATGCTCCGGCCGCCGACGATCTGGACGGTATCGACCTGTTCTAAGCCCAATCGCGTCGCACAGGCAGTTTGCTCCGGAATCGCGCCTGGCCGAATTCGGGCGCGCTTGATTCCATGGCCACCCGCGTGCCCGGCCGCGGGACCTGCTGCGTTCACCCGCCCGCGCCCTAATTCCGGTCACCGACCGATGCGCGGGGCGGCCGCATTCCGCCTTCACAGGTCTGCATGACGTCGGCCCGTGCCGGATCGGCGCGTGCGCTGGCATGCGCCCAAGATCCTGTGATCCGCGTCTCACGCGATCGGTGTATCCGATAATCCATCTGCCTTGAGCCTCGGCAGATATACTATCGGTTAAGTATCAAAGATCGCTCGTTAACCGAAAATTTTTGAGGCCGATTATATGGAGGTGAGTGTATCGAGCGCAGGTGGGGTGTCGTTCCGCGTTTCAGCGAGGAATGGCGCACCTGTCGACATTCCATCCGGCTGCCTGAGCTCGAGAAGAATTGCCCGCGTCCGGAGTTGGAGCATCCGTTCGTGCTCACGGCCGGGCCGTTCAATTTGTATCTGCGTTTGTGCGAGCGGGCCCGATCGTCCCATGACTGCTCTCGATCCCTCAGACGTCTTCCGCGCCGAGGCCGCCGAACTCCTTGCCTGCCTTGAGACGACCCTGCTCGACCTCGGGGACCGCCCCGAGGATCGCGCCCTGATCGACACCGCCTTTCGCGCCCTGCACACCATCAAGGGTTCGGGCGCCATGTTCGGCTTCGAGCAGGTCGCCGCCTTCACCCACGACTTCGAGACCGCCTTCGACCGCGTCCGCCGCGGCGAGGTCCCGGTCGACCGCGACCTCGTCAACGTCTCCCTGTCGGCCAAGGACTACATCCGCGGCCTCATCGAGGAGCCCGAGGCTAGCGCACCGATCATCGGCGAGGCCATCCTGGCCGAACTCGAGCAGCTCCTGGGTATCACTGCCCGCCCTGCCGCCGCGCCATCGGCATCCCTCCCGGGAGCGGCTGGCGATCCCGCTCCCTCGGCGGAGAACGGCTGGCGGATCGGCATCGCCTTCGCGCCGGACGTGCTGCGCAACGGCACCAACCCCCTGGCGCTGCTTGACGAGCTGCGCGACCTCGGTGTCTGCACGATCGTGCCGCGGCTGGACTCGCTGCCCGAACTGCCGGGCCTCGACCCCGAGAGCCTCGCGATCGGCTGGGACGTCACGCTGCACGGGGCCGTGACCCGCGAGGCGATCGAGGACGTCTTCCTGTTCGTCCGGGACGAGATGGCCCTAACCCTTGTTCCGGTCAGCCCGGCGGGGCCGGACGCAGCCCCCCCCGAGCCGTCTCCGCCTGAGTCGGTCCCGAGCCCGGTGGCGGCCGCCAGCGCCCCGCCGTCCTCCGGGGCCGCCGCCGAGCCTTCGGCCCGGGCGCCGGCTCTGTCGCGGCGGACCGAGGAGCGGCCGGCCAGCAGCGTCCGGGTCGAGGCGGAGCGTCTCGACGAGCTGATGGACCGGGTCGGCGAGCTCGTCATCGCCCAGGCCCGACTCAGCCAGCTCGCCGGCCTGCATGCCGATTCCGGTCTCAAGTCCATTGCGGAGGAGATCGAGCGCCTGTCCGCGCGGCTGCGCGACACCACGATGAGCATCCGCATGGTCGCCATCGGCGCCCTGTTCGGCCGCTTCCGCCGCCTCGTCCACGACCTCTCGCGCGATCTCGGTAAGCCGGTGGAGTTCGTCACCGGCGGCGAGGATACCGAGCTCGACAAGACTATGATCGAGCGGCTGGCCGACCCGCTGGTTCATCTCATCCGCAACGCCATCGACCACGGCATCGAGGCGCCCGAGCGCCGCGCGGCCGCCGCCAAGGCCGCCACCGGGCGGATCACCCTGACCGCCGAGCATGTCGGCGCCCAGGTGCTGGTGAGCGTGCGCGACGATGGCGCCGGGCTCGACGCGGCGCGCATCCGCGCCAAGGCCGAGGAGAAGGGCCTGTGCGCGCCGGGTGCGGTGCTCACCGACCAGCAGATCTACCAGTTCCTGTTCGCCCCCGGCTTCTCGACCGCCCAGGAGATCTCGGCGCTGTCGGGGCGCGGGGTCGGGATGGATGTGGTCAAGAAGACGATCGAGAGCTTGCGCGGCACGATCGACATCGCCACCGAGCCGGGGGGCGGCACGACGGTTGCTCTGCGGCTGCCGCTGACGCTGGCGATCATCGAGGGACTGCTGATCCGGGTCGGTGAGGGGCGCTACGTCATCCCGCTGGCGGCGGTCGAGGAATGTGTCGAGCTGCCCGAAAGCGAGCGTGGCGGGCGTGGGCGGGACTTCCTGAACATCCGCGGTGCGCTGGTGCCGTTCCTGCGCCTGCGCAGCCTGTTCGGCGCCGTGGGCGAGCCGGACCTGCACCAGAAGGTGATCGTGGTGGCGGCCGGGGAGGCGCGGGTCGGCCTGGTGGCGGACCAGATCATCGGCAACCACCAGACGGTGATCAAGTCCCTGTCGAAGCTGCACGCGGACGTCGCGGCCTTCTCGGGGGCGACGATCCTGGGCGACGGCACCGCCGCACTGATCGTCGATGTGGGCCGCCTCGTGAGCGGCGGGGGCGCCGAGGCGGCGCGCGACTACCAGGAGGTGGCGTGATGAGCGGCGGCGCGATGATCGGCCCGCAGGCGGCTTTCCAGGGAAGCCGGCCAGGCGGGCAGCAGGTGGTGATGTTCCGGATCGGCTCGGAGAGCTTCGCGCTCGAGGCCGGCATGGTGCGCGAGATCATCGATCCGATCCCGGCGACCCGTGTGGCGGGCGCGCGCCCGCATATCGACCGGATCGTGAACGTGCGCGGCAACGTCGTGCCGCTGGCCGACATCCGCGAGCGGTTCGGGATGCCTGCGGCGGCGGACAGTCCCGACACGCGCTTCCTGGTCCTGGAGGTCCCGCTCGCGGGCGATCCGGTGGTGGTCGCGCTCGTGGCCGACAAGGTGTTCGCGGTGACGGAGGTCGACCCGGCGAACTGCGAGGCGGTGCCGCCGGTCGGGACGACCTGGCGGCCAGAATACATCCGATCGATCGTCAAATCCGGGGACGAATTCATCATCGTCCCCGAACTCGAGCAGATCCTCAACTGAAATCCTGTGTGTGCGTGGGGCTGAGTACGATGCGTTTCTCGATCAAGGCCAAGCTCGCGGGCGGCTTCGGCGCCGTTCTTGTCCTGACTGCCGCCGCCGGCGGGGTTGGCTACCAGAAGCTGATGGGATCGGACGAGTCGATGAAGTTCGTCATCAGTCGCTCCGAAGTGCAGAACCTCGTGCTGGACGCGAAGGCTCAGGCCATCCGCGGTGTCAGCAACGTCCGGGCCGCTGTGATCAGCACCGACGACGCCCAGATGGCGGATTTCAGCAAGCGGGCTGCCGAAAACCGCAACGACGCGCTGGCGGCCCTGGCCAAGGCGAAGGGCTATATCAGCACGGAGGAAGGCAAGCGGCTGCTGGATGAGCTGTCCGCCAAGTACGAGAAGCAGCGCGAGCTGGCCGGCAAGGTCATCGACCTGACCAAGCAGAATTCCAACGTCCGGACCTGGGCCGAGATCAACGCCACGGGCCGGCCGGCGACGGCCGCGCTGCGGGCGGACCTCGATGCGCTGACCAAGAACCGCGCGGGTGAGCAGGCCGGCGACGAACTGGCCAAGTCCGCGGCCGCCTTCCAGATTCGCATGGAGCGGGCCTGGGGGCAGATCCAGTCGGCCACCGGTGCGACCACCCTTGACGTGCTGGAACAGCGCGTCAACGCGACCAAGCAGGTGCGGGAGGAGGTCGCGCGCGCCATGGATGACCTGCTGCGCGTGAGCGCGGCGCAGGGCGTCCCGACCGATGGGGTGCGCCAGAAATTCGCCACCTGGTCGGCCTCGTTCCAGAAGGCGCTGGCGCTGGTCGAGACGGGGAGCGCCATCAAGGCTGCGGACCTCGCGTCCGGCGAATACGCGACGCTGAGCACGGCCGCGAACCGGGCCTTCGACGCGCTGGTCGAATTTCAGAATCGCCGGATGGCCGACGCCGTCGGCAAGGCCAAGGCCGATGCGAGCGAGGGACAGACGATCCTGCTCGCCACCGTCGCGGCGGCGCTCCTCCTCGGTCTCGGCATCGCCACCTGGCTCGCCCTCTCGATCTCCCGCGGGCTCGGCCGCGCCGTGACCCTCGCCGATGCGGTGGCGATGGGCGACCTGAGCCAGACCGCTGAGGTCACCTCCAACGACGAACTCGGCGACCTCGTCGGCGCGATGGGGCGCATGACCGAGAACCTGAACGCGACGGCGGCGCTCGCCAACGCGATCGCCCAGGGCGACCTCACGGTCGAGGCCCGGCCGCTCTCCGACAAGGACACGATGGGCATCGCCCTGCAGACCATGCTGACGAAGCTCCGCGCCGTCGTGGCCGAGGCGAGCGCGGCGGCGAGCAACGTGTCGGCGGGATCGCAGGAACTCTCGGCCTCGGCCGAGCAGCTGTCGCAGGGCTCGACCGAGCAGGCCTCCTCGACCGAGGAAGCCTCCGCCTCCATGGAGGAGATGGCCGCCAACGTGAAGCAGAACGCCGAGAACGCCAGCCAGACCGAGACGATCGCCCGGCAATCGGCCCAGGACGCCGAGGCCAGCGGTATCGCCGTCGGCCGCGCCGTCGAGGCCATGCAGACCATCGCCCAGAAGATCACCATCGTGCAGGAGATCGCCCGCCAGACCGACCTCCTGGCCCTCAACGCCGCCGTCGAGGCGGCCCGGGCGGGCGAGCACGGGCGCGGCTTCGCGGTGGTGGCCAGCGAGGTGCGCAAGCTGGCCGAGCGCAGCCAGGCGGCCGCGGCCGAGATCGGCACGCTCTCGTCCGACACCGTCAAGGCCGCCCAGCAGGCCGGCGACATGCTCGGCAAGCTCGTGCCCGACATCAAGAAGACCGCGAGCCTCGTGGAGGAGATCACCGCCGCCTGCCGCGAGCAGGATGTCGGCTCGGGCCAGATCAACCAGGCGATCCAGCAGCTCGACAAGGTGACCCAGCAGAACGCCAGCGCCTCCGAGCAGGTCTCGGCCACCTCCGAGGAGCTGGCCACCCAGGCCGAGAAGCTGCAGGCGACGATCGCCTACTTCCGCATCACCGAGGCGTCCGCGTCGGTCGCGCCTCTGGCCGGTGTCGATCAGGCGGTGACGCGCCTACGCTCGACCGCGGCGCGGATGGGCACGGCCTCGGCGGCGGTCCGCTCGCCGAGCCCGAAGCGGGCGAGCGGGCGCAGCCCGGCCGGGGGCGGCGGCTTCGCCCTCGACATGGGCGAGGGCGACGCGCAGGACGCCGCCTTCACCCGCGTCGCCTGACGCGCCGCCTCAAGGTTCGGATCCGCGCGGCGCCTGGCCACGCGCGGATCCCGCCGTCGCGCCGGGTCGCGGTCCCGAGCCGCAGCCGCGCCGCAATCCAGCCGGAGATCCTGCATGTCCAGTGTGTGGCAGTACCTGACCCTCGGCCTCGGGGCCGAGACTTTCGGGATCGACGTCGAGAACGTCCATGAGATCCTCGATTATCGGGTGCCGGCGGCGCTGCCGCAGGCGCCGGTCTTCCTGCTGGGGATGATCGACGTGCGCGGGCAGAGCTACCCGGTGGTGGACCTGCGCACCAAGCTCGGCCTGCCGCCGGTCGCGCGCACGCCGGCGACGCGGATCATCCTGCTCAACGTTCCGATGCCGGGCCGGGCGCTGCGGGTGGGGTTCGTGGCCGACCGGGTGATCGAGGTGACCGAACTCGACCGGGCCGAGATGGAGGCGGCGCCCGAAATCGGCGGGCGCTGGAACGCGCGCTACATCGCGGGGATCGGCCGCCGCGGCGAGGCGTTCGTGGTGGTGTTCGACCTCGTCGCGCTCATGGACGGCGACGGGCCGGCGCTGGCCGCGGCGCCCCAGGCCGCCTGAAGGATCCGGGACCATGGAGGCCGATCCGGGTCACCTGAGCGATCGGCATTTCCGCTCGGTCGCCGACCTCATCCAGCAGCAGGTCGGTATCCAGCTGCCGCCGGCCAAGCGCACCATGGTCGAGGGCCGGCTGCGCAAGCGCATGCGCGCCCTCGATCTCCCGACCCTCGAGGCCTATGGCCGCCATTTGTTCGAGGCCGGCCATCTCGCGGACGAGTTCCCGCACCTCGTCGATTGCGTCACGACGAACAAGACCGACTTCTTCCGCGAGCCCGCGCATTTCGATCTGCTGCGCGAGACGATCATCCCGCGGCTGGCGGCGCGGAGCGACCGGCCGCTGCTCAAGATCTGGAGCGCGGCGGCCTCGACCGGAGCGGAGGCCTACACGCTGGCGATGGTCCTGCACGACATGGCCGGCGACCTGTTCCGCTATGCCATCCTCGGCACGGACATCTCGTCGGAGGTGCTGGGCCGCGCCAGGACGGCGATCTACCCGGAGGAGATGCTGGCCGCCGTGCCGCCGGATCTGCGGCGGCGCTACGTGATGGTCGCGCGCGATCCGGCGCGGCGCGAGGGCCGGATCGTGCCGGAGCTGCGCGCCCGGGTCCGCTTCCAGCAGCTCAACCTGATGGACGAGGCCTACCCGATCGACCGGGACGTCGACGTCGTCTTCTGCCGCAACGTGCTGATCTACTTCGACAAGCCGACCCAGAAGGCGGTGGTCGCGCGCCTGGCCAGACATCTGCGCCCCGGCGGCTACCTGATCGTCGGCCATTCCGAGTCCATGGCGGGCGTCGGGGTGGCGGGCCTCGACCAGGTCTCCTCGACCGTCTTCAGCAAGATGAGGGAATCCAGCCGGTGAGCGCGTCCAGACCGATCCGCGTCCTCATCGTCGACGACTCGGCGTCCGTCCGCCAGACCCTGTGCAGCATCCTTGAGACGGCGCCCGACATCGAGATCCTGGGCACTGCGGCCGATCCGTTCATCGCCGCCCGCCGGATCCAGGAGGAGATCCCGGACGTCATCATCCTCGATCTCGAGATGCCGCGCATGGACGGCCTGACCTTCCTGCGCAAGATCATGGCGCAGAAGCCGCTCCCGGTGATCGTCTGCTCGACCCTGACCGAGGCGGGCTCCCGGATGCTGTTCGAGGTTTTGGAGGCGGGGGCCGTCGACGTGCTGCCGAAGCCGCGGGTCGACACGCGCCAGTTCCTGCTCGAATCCACCGTTCGGGTCTGCGACGCCGTCCGGGCCGCCGCGCGGGCTAAGCTGCGCGGGCGCCGGCCGCCCCGGCCGCTGGTCGAGGCGAAGCTCTCGGCCGACGCCGTCCTGCCGCCGCCCGTGCCCGGGCACGTCGTGGTCGGGACCGACCGGATCGTCTGCGTCGGCGCGTCGACGGGCGGGACGGAAGCGCTGCGCGACGTGCTCGAGATGCTGCCCGCCGAGTCCCCCGGCCTCGTCATCGTGCAGCACATGCCGGAGCACTTCACGGCGGCCTTCGCCAAACGCCTGAACGGCCTCTGCGCGATCACCGTCAAGGAGGCGGAGGACGGCGACTTGGTGATGCGGGGCCGCGCCCTGATCGCCCCCGGCGGGCGGCACCTCATGGTCGAGCGCCGGGGCGGCAGCTACGCGGTGTCGGTGAAGGATGGCCCGCTCGTCGCGCGCCATCGCCCGTCGGTCGACGTCCTGTTCCGGTCGGCTGCCCGGGCTGCGGGTGCGAGCGCGCTCGGCATCCTCATGACCGGCATGGGCGACGACGGCGCCAACGGCCTGCTGGAGATGCGCCGGGCCGGGGCGCAGACGGTCGCTCAGGATGAGGCGAGCTGCGTCGTGTTCGGGATGCCCAAGGAGGCGATCGACCGCGGCGCGGCCGCCAAGATCCTGCCGCTCGCGCAGATGCACCTGGAGATCCGGCGCTTCGGCCTGTCCGCGGCGGGGCGCTGAGGCCGAGGCGATCGCCGGAGCCGGGCTCAGGGCTGGTCACGTTGCCCGGACTTCACCTCGACCTTCGCCCGGCGCCCCCGCGTGCGGCTGCGCCGTTGAGCCGCTCCGCGCAGCGTCCCGCCGGGGCCCGACTTCGCCGATCTGGCTCCGGCAGGCCCCTTGCTCCCGCCACGGCGCGGGGCGACCCGGCCCGGGCGAGCGCTCTCTTCCCGCGTTCCGGAATCCAGCAGGTCCCGGACACCGGGCGGATGATCGGGCACGCTGAACAAGCGGGCCAGCCCGTCGGCGACGCCCCGGAGAACGGCATCCGCCTGCTCGTGATCGTCTTGGCCCTGTACGACGATGAAACTCATCTGCGCACCCGGATCGTTCGTTCGGATCCTAAACTCGATTCGGTGCGAAGGGTTGCCAGAGCCTGTCAGAAGTCATCCTGCGATATCGTGAAACGAGGCGTCTTGAACGCCATGTAATCAACCACTGGTCGTATCACGATGAATAATGAATGACCACGCGGGGTCTCGACGACGTTTCGCGATGACTCGTGCCGACTTCCTGAGCGCACAGTCGGATCTCGATCTGCGCGATACTGGACAGGGTTGTGCTGGTGCGCCACAACACGCGCCGCGCAGCGCGCCGGCGGTTCCATGATTGCGCGGCTCGCGAGCCGAGCCACCCCGACCGGCCGGCTCACGCAGCGTAGCGGTCGAGCGCCAGATCGTCGCTCGCGATCTCCGGGACCCGGCCGGACACGAGGTCGGCGAGCAGGCGGCCGGAGCCGCAGGCCATCGTCCAGCCCAGCGTGCCGTGACCGGTGTTGGTGAACAGGTTCCCGACCCGCGTGCCCCCGACGATCGGCGTGCCGTCGGGCGTCATCGGCCGCAGACCGGTCCAGAACGAGGCCCGGTCGAGGTCGCCGCCGGCCGGGAACAGGTCCTGCACCGAGCGCGCGAGGGTCTCGCGGCGCGGCAGGCGCAGGGCGCTGCTGAAGCCGGCGAGTTCGGCGGTGCCGCCGACGCGGATGCGGTCGCCAAGCCGGGTGATCGCGACCTTGTAGGTCTCGTCCATGACCGTCGAGACCGGCGCGGCCTCCGCGTCGGTGACGGGGAGGGTGAGGGAATAGCCTTTCACCGGGTAGACCGGCAGCGCGATCCCGAGGGGGCGCAGCAGGGCTGGCGTGTAGCTGCCGAGGGCGGCCACGTAGGCATCCGCCCGCAGAAAGTCACCGTCGGCGGTCTCGACCGCCGTCAGCCGGTCCCCGGCATGATGCAGGCGCGCGACCGCCGTGCCGTAGCGGAAGGTCACGCCGAGGCCCTCGCAGATCGCCGCGAGGCGCTGGGTGAACAGGTGCGCGTCGCCGGTCTCGTCGCCCGGCAGCCGCAGGCCGCCGACGAACACGTCCGGCACGGCGGCGAGCGCCGGCTCGGCACTGATGCAGCCGCTCGGATCCAGCACCGTGTAGGGCACGCCGTAGGCGTCGAGGACGCGGGTGTCGTCGCCGACATGGTCGAGCTGCTTTTGCGTCCGGAAGAGCTGCAGCGTGCCCTTCTCCCGGTGGTCGTAGGCGATGCCCGTCTCGGTGCGCAGGTCGCGCAGTGCGTCGCGGCTGTACTCGGCGAGCCGGACCATGCGGCCCTTGTTCCGCTGGTAGGCCTCCTCGGTGCAGTTCGCGAGCATCCGCGTGAGCCAAGCGTAGAGGCGGGGCTCCAGCCGCGGCCACAGCACCAGGGGCCGGTGCCGCATCATCAGCCACTTGAGCGCCTTCACGGGGATCCCGGGCGCCGCCCAGGGGGCCGAGTAGCCCGGCGAGACCTGGCCGGCATTGGCGAAGCTGGTCTCCAGGCCGGAGCCGGGCTGCCGCTCCAGGACGGTCACCTGATGGCCGGCCTGGGCGAGGTAGTAGGCCGAGGTGACGCCGACGACGCCGCCGCCGAGGATGAGGACGTGCATGGCGGGCCTCAGGCTCCGAGATAGACACGGTGGAAGCGGTGGCCGAAGTTGGTCAGGACCTCGTAGCCGATCGTGCCGGCCGCGGCGGCGACGGCGTCGACGTCGCGCTCCGGCCCAACGATGTCGACGAGCGCCCCCGGCCCGAGGGTGCCGGGCGCCACGTCGGTGACGTCGAGGACGAGGCTGTCCATCGAGACGCGCCCGACCACGGGCAGCCGGACGCCGCCGAACCGAGCTTCGCCACCGGCGGTGCTGCGGAAGAACCCGTCTGCGTAGCCGATCGCGACCGTGGCAAGGCGGCTGTCCCGCTCGACTTCGGCCGCGTGCCCGTAGCCGACCGGCGTTCCCGCCTTGACGCTGCGCGTCTGCATCACCCGCGCCCGCAGCCCGATCACGGGCCGCATTGGGTTGGGCGCCCCCGTCTGCGGGGCGATCCCGTAGAGGGCGGCGCCGGGGCGCACCATGTCGAAGTGGAAGTCCGGACCGAGGAAGATCCCGGACGAGGCCGCGAGGCTCGCCGGCGTCGCGGGCAGGCGCTGGCGGACGGCCTGGAAGACGGACAACTGCGCCGCGTTGACCGGGCTGTCCGGCTCGCCCGCGCAGGCGAGGTGGCTCATCACCAGCCGCAGGTCGAGGCCCGCGAGGGCGTCCGGACGGTCGAGGAGCGCGCCGACCGCGTCCGGCGCGAAGCCGAAGCGGGCCATGCCGGTATCGACCTGGAGGATCGCGGGCAGGCGCCGCGCGCGCCGCCGGGCCAGGCCCTGCCAGCCGTCGAGCTGGGAAAGATCGTTGAGGACGGGCACGAGGTCGTGGTCCGCGCAGGTCGCCTCGCTGCCCGGGGTGGCGCCGTTGAGCACGGCGATCACCGCGCCGGATCCGAGGATGGACCGGAGGGCCACCCCCTCGCCGACCTGGGCGACGAAGAAGTGCCGGCAGCCCGCGGCGGCCAGGATCGGCGCGACCCGGTCGGCGCCGAGCCCGTAGGCGTCCGCCTTGACGACGGCCGCGCAGGTCGCCGTCCGGGCCCGCGCGGCGAGGCGGCGGTAATTCTCCGCGATGGCCGCGAGATCGATCGTGAGGAGTGCGGAGGCCGCCGCGGCCGGGCCGGCATCGGGCCGGAGATCGCGATCGATCATGCTCATGCGACCCTCGTGGTAACCCTTGAGACGGCGCTGGGATGCAGCGCCAGGAGGCTACACGAAGGATCGTCGAACGGGCGTGCGTGTTGTCGAAGACCTTTGAGTTCTGAGCTTGGCCGTGCAACTTTCTGCGGCAAGTTCGAATATCCTACGAGTCGGGTGTGGACGAGATCGACCGCCGCATCATCCAGGCCCTGCGCGGCGACGGCCGGATCAGCAACGCGGATCTCGCCGCGGCGGTCGGCCTGTCGGCCTCGGCCTGCCACCGCCGTGTGCGGTTGCTGGAGGAAACCGGGATCATCCGGGGCTACACGGTGCTGATCGGCGGCGCGGTCGACGGGCCGGGGCTCGTGGTCCTCACCCAGTTCACCCTGGACCGCCAGACCGAGGATTATCTCAACCGGTTCGAGGCGGCCGTCCGGCGCTGTCCCGAGGTGCAGGATTGCTATCTGATGACCGGGACGGCCGATTACCTCGTGAAGCTCAAGGTGATCGACGCGGCCGATTACGAGCGGCTGCACAAGGATGTCCTGTCGCGCCTGCCGGGCGTCGCCCGGCTGCAATCGAGCTTCGCCATCCGGACCGTCGTGGCGGCGGGCCGGCCGCTCTGAACGGAGCCCCGCCATGACGTCGATCGCCGAACCGGACGCGGGCGCCCCCTGCGACCTGCGCCTCGACGGTGCCACGCTCGCCGAGGGCCGCCGGGCGACCATCGACATCCTGGGCGACCGCGTCGCCGCCCTGCGGGATCCCGGGGCGCCGCTGCCGCCCGCCACCCGCACCATCGATCTCGGCGGTGCCCTGGTGCTGCCGGGCCTGTCAGACGGGCACGTGCACCTCGACAAGTGCCTGCTCGGCCTCCCGTGGCGCCCGCACGGGGCGAGCGGGTCCGTCCGCGCGATCATCGACGACGAGAAGGCATTCCGCCGCGCCACGCGGATCCCGCTCGCCGAGCAGGGCGCCGAGGCGCTGCTCGAACGCATGCTCCGCGGCGGCACGACGAGCCTGCGGACCCATGTCGACATCGACGACGTCACGCGACTCGACCATCTCGCCCAGATCCTCGACCTGCGGGCGCGCTGGTCCGACCGGCTGCAGATCCAGATCGTCGCCTTCCCGCAGAGCGGGATCCTGGGCTGCCCGCCGGTCGCGGCCGACCTGGACGCGGCCCTGCGGATGGGCGCCGACCTCGTCGGCGGTCTCGACCCCGTCGGCATCGACGGCGACCGCGACGCTCACCTGGACATCGTCTTCGCCCTAGCCGAGCGGCACGGAAGGGGCATCGACATCCACCTTCACGACGGCGGCGCGGCCGGACTCGGCACGATCGCGGCGATCGCGGCCCGCACGGAGGCGGCGGGGCTTGGCGGTCAGGTCACGATCAGCCACGCCTTCGCCCTCGCGGAGGCCGGCGACTTGGAGCTCGGCCGGATCGCGGAGGCCCTGAACCGGGCCGGCGTCGCGATCCTCAGCAGCGTCCCGGGCGGGTCCCGATGCCCGCCGATCCGGCGATTGCAGGAGCTCGGCGTCCCGATCTGCTTCGGCACCGACAATGTCCGCGACTGCTGGAATCCCGCCACCGTCACCAGCATGGTCGCCCGGGCCCAGCTCGCCGCCTATCGGTTCGACCTGCGCACCGACGCGGACCTCGCAGCGCTGCTGGCGCCGATCACCGCCGTCCCGGCGCGGGTGCTCGGCCTCGGTCCGGGGACGGTGGCGCCCGGCGCGCGGGCCGACCTGGTCGCCTTCGCGGCCGGCGCCGTGCCGCAGGTGATCGTCGAGCGCCAGGAGTCGGTGCTGGTCGTGGCGCGGGGTGCCGTCGCGATCGACCGGCGCGGCACCCCCGCCGGGGACCCGCCGCCGTGAACGACCGCGCGCTGCGCTACCTGCTGGCCGTCGTGCGCGCGGGCTCGGTCCGGGCCGCGGCCGAGTTGCTGAACGTCGCCGCCTCGGCGGTGAGCCGGCAGATCATCGAGCTGGAGGCGCAGGTCGGCGAGACCTTGCTCGAGCGCCTGCCCCGGGGCGTGGTCCCCACCGAGGCCGGGCGTCTCGTCGCCGCGCACGCGCAGCGGCAGGCCGACGAGGCGGCGCTGCTGGAGGACCAGCTGAAGCGCCTGCGCGGGGTGCAGCGGGGCACGATCAGCCTGCGCTGCGGCGCCGGCTTCCTGATCGACCTCCTCGACAACGCGTTGGCCGGCTTCGCCCGGGACCACCCGGGCATCGCCTATCAGGTCGAGATCGGTACCACCGACGGGATCCTCGCGGCGATCGCCCGGGGGGACGCGGATATCGGCCTCGTCTACAACCCGCCCGCGCACCCGGATGTCCGCGGAATCGTCTCCGCCCGGCAGCCCCTGCTCGCCGTCCTGCCGATGGGGCATCCCCTCGCCGACGGGGCGGCGCCGGTCCCGCTGCGCAGCTTCGCCACCGAGCCCGCCGCCCTCCTGCCGCTCGACTACGGCGTGCGCCAGCTGATTGGCCGCGTCGAGGCCGACGGCGGCTTCCGGCTGGTGCCGCGTCTGGAGACCGCGTCCTTCGAGATGCACCGCCGCTTCGTGATGGCCGCCATGGGCGTCGCGTTCCTGCCCCGCTTCGTGGTCGCGGCCGAGCTGCGCGACGGTCTCCTCGCAGCGGTGCCGCTGCGCGACGCGATCCTGTCGGAGGCGAGTGCCCACCTGGTGATCCGCGCGGGGCGTCGTCTGCCGGAGGGGGTGGCGCGGCTGCTCGGCTGGCTGGCCGACCACATGGTGGCGTTCCGCCCGCCGTCGGCCTAATGCGAGCGTGCGGAATTTCCGCACGGAATGTGCAAAAATCGGTTGTTGTCGCAACGCTTATTTGCCGGAACGATTGTGCCGCTTCGTGAGGACGGATTGGCATGACCATCGCAACGGTAGGGGTCGTCGGGCTCGGCAATATGGGCCTGGGCATGGCCGCGACCCTGGTCCGCAAGGGCTTCGCTGTCCTCGGCTACGACATCGACGCGGGCCGGCGCCCCTCCGCCGAGGCGGCCGGCATCACCGTCCTCGACGCCCTCAACGACGTGCTGCGCCGGGCCGACGCCCTGGTCTTCTCGCTGCCGCTGGCGCGGGACGTCGAGGCGGTCGTCACCGCGGAGGGCGGCCTCCTGTCCCGGACCGACCGGAAGGTGGTCGTGGTGGACACCTCGACCTCGGATCCCGGCACGACCCGGCGCCTCGCCGAGCGCCTTGCCGCGGCCGGGCACGCGCTCGTCGACGCCCCGGTGAGCGGCGGCCCGTCCGGCGCCGCCGAGGGCACCCTGACCATGATGGTCGGCGGGGCGGAGGCGGATTACGAACTGGCCCGGCCGGTCCTGGAGGCCATGTCGGCCCGCGCCCCCCATGTCGGGCCGTCGGGCGCCGGCAACATCGTGAAGCTCGTCAACAACCTGCTGGTGGCGGCCCATCTCGTGACCACCGGCGAGGCCCTGCGCCTGTCCGAGGCGGCGGGCCTCTCGGCCGAGGAGGCCGTCAAGGTCGTGAACACCGCGACCGGCCGCAGCGCGATCAGCGAGGTCATGGTCCCGCGCTGGGTCCAGTCCGGCACCTTCGACAGCGGCTTCTCGGCCGGCCTGATGCGCAAGGACGTGCGCCTCGCCCTCGAACTCGCCGCCGAGTGCGGGATCAACCTGCCGCTCTCCGCCGAGGTCAAGCGCATCTGGCAGGCCACGCAGGCCACCATCCCCGACACGGCCGACTTCACCCGCATGGCCGATTACCGCGATCGCAAAGGAGCCCGCTGATGTCCGGCACGCCGCACTCGCCCGCCGCCGACCGGGTCACCACTCTCCTGGCCGACCTCTTGCCGGGCGGCCGCATCGGCAGCGTCGTGGCCGGCGAGATCCTCGCTGGGACCGGCGCCGCTCTCGATCTGATCAACCCCGCCGATGGCGGCGTGTTGGCAAGCTTCGCCGATGCCGGGCCGTCGGTCGTCGCGGCCGCCATGGCGGCGGCCCGCGACGCCCAGCGCGCGTGGTGGGGCATGAGCGCCGCCGCCCGCGGCCGGGCGATGTGGGCGGTGGCCGCCCTGGTCCGGCAACACGCCGCGGCGCTGGCCGAGCTGGAGACCCTCTCGGCCGGCAAGCCGATCCGCGACACGCGCGGCGAGGTCGCCAAGGTCGCCGAGATGTTCGAGTACTACGCCGGCTGGTGCGACAAGCTTCATGGCGACGTCATCCCGGTCCCGACCTCGCACCTGAACTACACCCGCCACGAGCCCTTCGGCACCGTGGTGCAGATCACCCCCTGGAACGCGCCGATCTTCACCGCGGGCTGGCAGATCGCGCCGGCGATCTGCGCCGGCAACGCCGTGGTGCTGAAGCCCTCCGAGCTGACGCCGCTGACCTCGCTGGCCCTCGGCCTGCTCTGCGACCGGGCCGAGGGGATGCCGCGCGGCCTCGTCTCGGTGCTGGCGGGCGCCGGCCCGACCACCGGTGCCGCCGCGGTGGCCCATCCCGACACCCGGCTGGTCGTGTTCGTGGGCTCGGCCGAGGCGGGCGCGCAGATCGCCGCCGCGGCGGCCCGCGCCATCGTGCCGAGCGTGCTGGAGCTCGGCGGCAAGTCGGCCAACATCGTGTTCGCCGACGCCGACCTCGACCGGGCGCTGATCGGCACGCAGGCCGCGATCTTCGGCGGCGCCGGGCAGAGCTGCGTGGCCGGCTCCCGGCTCCTCGTGCACCGCTCGATCCATGCGTCCTTCGTCGAGCGCCTGTCCCACGCCGCCGCGCGCATCCCGGTGGGCGCGCCGACCGATCCGGCGACGCAGATCGGCCCGATCAACAACCGGCGCCAGCGGGACAAGATCGCCGGGATGGTCGAGGCCGCCGCGGGGGCCGGCGCAACCATCGCGACCGGCGGTGCCTGCCCCGCGTCCCTGCGCGACACGGGCGGCTTCTACTACGGCCCGACCATCGTGGACGGCGTCGCGCCGGATGCGGCGATCGCCCGGGAGGAGGTGTTCGGCCCGGTCCTGGCGGTCCTCCCGTTCGACGGCGAGGACGAGGCGGTCGCACTCGCCAACGGCACGCCCTATGGCCTCGCCGGCGCGGTCTGGACCGGCGACGGCGGGCGCGGCCACCGCGTCGCGGCGGCGCTGCGGGCCGGCACCGTCTGGGTCAACGGCTACAAAACCATCAACGTGGCCTCGCCGTTCGGCGGATTCGGCCGCTCGGGCTTCGGCCGCTCCTCGGGCCGCGAGGCCTTGATGGCCTACACCCAGACCAAGAGTGTCTGGGTCGAGACCGCCGCCGAGCCGGCCGTGACCTTCGGCTACGTGGGCTAGAGCTGTGCCCGACCGTGGAACGACAGATTGACGGGCGAGCGACGCGGGCTCGGACAGCGCAACGGACGCCCTCTCTCGCACGGGAGAGAGGACCCGCGCTCCATCCGGCTCGGGCAATGTCGACGACTTCGTCGCGACGCCGCCGGGCACGCCCCTCGGCGTCGTCCCGCGCACAGACCAACGACAAGACCGGCGATCAAGACCGGCAGGCGGAGCAACGGGCAGCCCCAAGGGGGCCATGGAGGATGACGATGGCGGGCGAACTCTTTGCGACGAACACGCGCTCGGTCGCGCCGCCCGTCTCGGCCGGCGGGAAGCTCACGCTGTTCCTGCTCGCCCTCGTCATCGTTGTCATCGCGGAGGCGATCGGCAACGTCAGCATCCCGGTGGGCGCCGGCAAGATCGTGCTGCTTCCGCTGCTCTGGGCGCTCCTGCTCGGCGGGGCGCTGGGGCTGATGAGCCCGCGCCTGCCGGCGCCGCTGCGGCTGACAGGCGCCCTGCAGAACGCGGCCGGCGCCTATCTGCAACCGGCGCTGCTGATCTTCATCGCCAAGCTAGGCCTGCTCGTCGGCGGCTCGCTGCCGAAGATCCTCGCCTCCGGATGGGCCCTGGCCTTCCAGGAATTCGGCCATTTCTTCGGGACGATGGTGTTCGGCCTGCCGGTCGCGCTCCTGCTCGGCATCAAGCGCGAGGCGATCGGCGCGACCTTCTCGGTCGGCCGCGAGCCGAGCCTCGCCATCATCGGCGAGCGTTACGGCATGGATTCGCCGGAGGGCCGCGGCGTCCTGGCCGAGTACCTGACCGGCACGGTGTTCGGCGCGGTGTTCATCGCCCTGCTGGCCGGGCTGATCACCAGCTTAGGCGTCTTCAACCCACTGGCCCTGGCGATGGGGGCCGGCGTCGGCTCCGGCAGCATGATGGCCGCCGCCTCGGGAGCGATCGCGGCCCAGCAGACGCCCGAAATCGCCAAGGACGTCGCGACCTTCGCGGCGGCCAGCAACCTCGTCACCACCACCATCGGCACGTATTTCACCCTGTTCCTGTCGCTCCCCTTCACGATCTGGGCCTACGGCAAACTGGAGCCGATCCTCGGCCGCAACCGGCCGGACGCCGTCCGGCCGGCGGTGGCCGACCCGCAGGCGGCCGCCCCGGCCCATCAGGAGGTCCGGATCGGCCTCGCCGAGACCGTGCTCGCCTGGCTCCTGATCGGCGCCTACGGGCTCATCGGCAACTGGCTGACCTACGGTGTCGTCCCGGACGCGAGCGTGGTGGCCGGGATGGCGATCATCATCGGCACCGTCCTGGCCGGGTGGGGCCTCTACCTGCTCCTCGGCCGGCGCCTGCCCGCCGTCCTCTGGGTCTCGATCATCGGCATGGCCCTGACCTATCCGGGCACGCCCTACGCGGCCGAGATCGCCGCCCTGACCGGCAAGCTCAACTTCCTGGCGCTGGCCACGCCGATCCTGACCTTCGCGGGGCTCTCCGTCGCCAAGGACGTGCCCGCCTTCCGCCGCCTCGGCTGGCGCATCGTCGTGGTCTCGTTCATGGCCAATGCCGGAACGTTCCTCGGCGCAGTCCTGATCGCGCAGTTCTTCATGCACGCGCCGCTGGGGTGAACCGCCGCGCCGATCGGCGTAGGGTCCGGGCGGGGGATCGAGGCGCTCAAGCAGCCTCTGGCAGGTGAGAGACATCTTATGGGTATCGAGGCGGAGACCGTGGAGCGGATGGTCGCGTGGCGGCGCGACCTGCACACCCATCCCGAACTGGCCTTCCAGGAAGTCCGCACCGCGGATCTCGTTGCCCGGGAACTGGCCGCCTGCGGCCTGTCGGTGAAGACCGGGCTCGGGCGCACCGGTGTGGTCGGGACCCTGAGCCGGGGCGACGGTCCGACCATCGGCCTGCGGGCCGACATGGACGCCCTGCCGATCCAGGAGGCGACGGGCGTCGCCTACGCCTCCCGGACGCCCGGCGTGATGCATGCCTGCGGCCATGACGGCCACGTGGCGATGCTGCTCGGGGCGGCACGCCATCTCGCGGCGCGCACCGACCTGACCGGGACGGTCCACTTCATCTTCCAGCCGGCCGAGGAATGCGAGGGCGGCGGGCGTGCCATGGTCGAGGATGGTCTGTTCCGGCTGTTCCCGTGCGACTCCGTCTTCGGCCTGCACAACTGGCCGGGCCTGCCCCTCGGGACTCTCGCGACCCGGGTGGGAGCGATCATGGCCTCCCTCGACACGTTCGAGATCACGGTCACCGGGTTCGGCACCCATGCCGCCATGCCCGAGCGCGGCACCGACACGCTGGTGGTCGCCTCCGAAATCGTCCTCGCTCTCCAGACGATCGTGAGTCGGCGGATCGCCCCCACGGACCCCGTCGTGCTCAGCGTTACGCAGATCCACGGCGGCGACGCCTATAACGTCATCCCCGACCGCGCCATCATCCGCGGCACGGTCCGCTGCCTGGACGAGGCCGTGCGTGCGCGCGTCGCGGAACTCGTCGAGGCCATCGCCAGCGGGACCGCCGGCACGCACGGCGCCCGCGCCGAGGTGGCTTACCGGTTCGGATATCCCGCCACCATCAACACCGCTGACGCCGTCGGTACCGCCCTCGCGGCCGCCGGGACCGTCTCGGACATCACCGCCCGCCGCGGCGATGTCGGGCCCTCCATGGCCTCCGAGGATTTCGCCTACATGCTCGAAGCCTGCCCGGGCGCCTATGCCTGGATCGGAACCGACGGGTCTCAGCGGAGCCTGCCGCTCCACAATCCGGGCTACGATTTCAACGACGCGGCCCTGCCGATCGGCGCAGCCTACTGGGCCGCCCTGGCCACGCACAGTCTCAGGATCTGAGGCGGCGGAATGACGCGAAGGCTCTGCCGGTAACCGTCCTTGCGCGCGGTGACGGCGCGGCTCCTGGCGCAGACCCTCACAGGCCTGCGCCGACTGTGCGCGCCGGACGCTCCGCGAGTAGCCGGTAGAGCAGCATGCCGGTGAGCATGGCCGCGACGAACAGCGCCACTTCCGGCAAGCCGAGCACCACGCCGGCCAGGGCCGGGCCTGGACAGAGGCCGGCGAGCCCCCAGCCGATGCCGAACAGGGCGGCGCCGGACAGGAGCCGGCCATCGGGGCGCCGGTTCTCCGGCACTGCGAAGCGGAGCGCGAAGGCGGGCCGGTCCAGCCGGCCCTTGATCGCGTAGCCGAGGGCCGAGATGCCCACCGCCCCGGCCAGCACGAAGGCGAGGCTCGGGTCCCAGGCGCCCGCGAGATCGAGGAAGCCCAGGACCTTCTGCGGATCCATCATCCCCGACAGCGCCAGGCCGACGCCGAAGAGCAGGCCGCTCGCCAGGGCAGCGACGAGGCGCGAGACCTTCATCGGCCCACTCCATGCCGGACGAGGAAGACGGTGACGATCGCCGTGGCCATGAAGGTCGCGACCGCCGCGAAGGAGCGCGGTGACAGCCGCCCGAGGCCGCAGACCCCGTGCCCGCTGGTGCAGCCCGAGCCGAGGCGCGTCCCGAAGCCGACGAGCAGCCCCGCGGTCACCAGCATCGGCCACGACGCGCCGATGCGGACCTGCGGCCAATGGCCGGACAGGAGGTGGAACAGCACCGGCCCGGCGAGAAGCCCGGCCAGGAAGGCCACCCGCCACGCCCAGTCCCGAGCCGTCAGCGCAAGCAGGCCGCCGACGATGCCGCTGATCCCGGCGATGCGGCCATTGGCCAGCAGAAGCAGCACCGCCGACGCGCCGATCAGGACACCGCCGGCGAGCGGAGCAAGGAAGGCAGTCACGAAACTTCTCCGGTTTGCCCGAACGGCGCGGCCCGGCGGATCCGTCCGGCTCCGCTCCGACTCGGCGAGGCTCGGACCCAGCTTAACGGGAAGCCCGGGGGCGTTGCGAGGATGTCGCGCGCGGAGGCCAGCGGATCGCCGCTCGCATATGGGCCCTCCGGGTTCACGTAGATGAGCGCCTGGTGGGAGGCGGCGAGCGGGTTCTCCAGATCGTGCTCGGGCTCGCCGTTCTTGCCCCGCCAGCGCTTGTCGCGGTTCACCATGTCGTCGAAGCTCGACACCTTGCCCATGTCGACGACCTCGGGCCCCAGTAGGTGGCGTGGTCCGCCTCCCAGGCATCGAGACGACCGGCAGCGAAGCCGTAGGTCGGCAGGCCCATGATCTCCAGGGCGCAGTTGCCGGTCAGGACCATGAGATCGGCCCAGGACAGCGCGTTGCCATATTTGTGCTTGATTGGCTGCAGGAGACGCGGCCACTTGTCGGTGTTGCCGTTGTCTCACCAGCTCGAGATCGGGGCGAAGCGCTGCATGCCGGTGCCGCCGCCGCCGCGCCCGTCTGCGATCCGGTAGGTGCCGGCCGAGTGCCAGGCCATGCGGATCATCTGCGGGCCGTAATTGCCGTAGTCGGAGGGCCACCATTCCACCGACGAGGTCAGGAACTGCTTGATGTCGCGCTTGAGCGCCGCGAAGTCGATCTTGGCGAACTCGGCCGCGTAGTCGAAATCCGGGCCGAGGGGATCGGCCGCCAGCCCGTTCTGGTGCAGCAGCTCGACCCGCAGGCGGTGGGGATACCAATTCTCCAGCCCCGGACGATCGCCGAAGGCGCCGCCGATGCGGTCGCCGCCGAACTGGCATTTGCCCTCCATCTGGAACGTGGTCGTGTCTGTCTTGTCGATCGTCTCGCTCATCCGGTGGTCCCCCTTGGTGTTGGGCCGCGGCCGGGCGCACGAGGCTCGGACGGCTGTGGTCGGTGCACGCGGTCCGAACTCTCAGGGGATTCACGTCGCGCTCGAGACCCGAGACGAAGTGAGGCGGTCACCGGTGAGATCAAATCCGGACCCGTGAAGTCTTGCCCGCGAGTGGCGTCGGCGATCATGCAATGCAGCCGATGACATTGTCGCGATCCGCCAAAACACCGGCAACGCGGAGGGCGCGCGTCGACTCGGCGTCGACGCCGGCGCGCTCCCGGTCATTGCCGATCCTCTTGGGGCTGGCGTTCGCGCGTCATGAGCCACGTCTTCGTCGGCGCGGAAGGCGGCGATGGCTGCTATCGATCAGGGCACGGACCGCGTGCCCGCCGGTGGCGTACCGCCCGCGCCGTTCCCGGAGGCGCTGAGGGTCTTGCGGGCGGCTTGGCTCTGGCTGGCATAATCCGGAGGCGCGGTTTCGCCTTGCCAGTTCATCCGTCCGGTCCCCGCGGCCATCATCGGCCCTGCGACGCTGTGGATCAGATCCTCGGGGCGGCCTGCCTCGACCGGGGCACCCATTGGCGACATTGGGCGATGATCATACAGTCATACACATGACCGCTACATCTGCACTGCAGCCCGATCTCCGCTTGCCGCTCTACCAGCGCCTGCGCGACGAGATCGCCCATCAGATCGCCCGCAACGTCTGGCGGTCGGGCGATCCGATCCCTACCGAGGCGGAACTGGCGGCCGCCCACCGTGTCGCCATCGGCACGGTGCGCAAGGCGATCGACGTCTTGGTCGCCGACGGCTTGGTGGAGCGCCAGCAAGGCCGCGGCACCTTCGTCCGGCGTCCCCGCTTTGATCGGTCCCTGTTCCGTTTCTTCCGGCATCTGGGGCCGGACGGCGCCCCGTCGGTCCCCGAGGGGCGGATCCTGCTGCGCGAGGCTTGTGCGGCGCCCGAGACCGTCCGGGAAGCCCTCGGCCTCGACGCGCGCGGCGAGTCGATCCGCCTGATCCGGACGCGGCTTCTGCAGGGCCGCCCAATCCTGTCCGAGGCGATCTGGCTGCCGGCAGGGCGGTTTGCCCCTATACTCAAGGCTCCGCTGGCGGAGATCGGCGATCTCCTCTACCCGGCCTACGAGCGCCTCTGCGGCGAGATCGTCGCCCGGGCCGAAGAGACCCTGACCATCGGCATCGCCGATGCGATGGACGCGGAGCGTCTCGAAATTGCGGAGGGCGATCCCGTCGTCGTCATCGAGCGCCTCGCCTTCGGCTTCGATGCGCGCCCGATCGAGTGGCGGGTGACGCGCGGCGCGGCCAAAGACTTCCGGTATCATATCGACATCCGCTGAATGGCGAGCACCTTGACGGGCCGCCGGAGCCATGCTCATTGATTCATATAAATGACTAGTTCTCTTCGGAGGACGGAGGAAAGCCCGTGTTCCGCTGGTACCGAGAAGTCGGTCCGGCCGAGCGTCGCACCTTCTGGGGCTGTCTGGGCGGGTGGTCGCTCGACGCCCTGGACGTGCAGATGTTCAGCCTCGCCATCCCCGCGCTGGTCGCGAGCTTCGGGCTGAGCCGCTCGGCGGCCGGCCTGATCGGTGCGGTCACGCTCGCCGCCGCGGCGATCGGCGGCTGGCTCGGCGGCCTCGCGGCGGACCGGATCGGCCGCGTCCGGGCCCTCCAGATCACGGTGCTGTGCTTCGCGGTCGCGACCTTCCTGGCGGCCTTCGCGCAGAGCTTCACTCAGCTTCTGATCCTGAAGACGCTGCAGGGGATCGGCTTCGGCGCCGAATGGGCGGCCGGCGCCGTGCTCATGGCGGAGGCGATCCGGCCTGAGCATCGTGGCAAGGCGCTGGGCGCCGTCCAGGGGGGCTGGGCGCTCGGCTGGGGCGCGGCCGTGCTCCTCTCCACCGCGGCCTTCTCCGTCCTGGATCAGGAGACGGCGTGGCGCGCCCTGTTCGCCTGCGGCCTCGCGCCCGCGCTGCTCCTCCTCTACCTCCGCCGCTCCGTCCCGGAGCCGGCCCGATCGGTGGTAGGCCCGGCCCGGCCGCCGGTCGGAGGGCTCGCGATCTTCGCGCCCGGCCTGAGCCGGATCACGGTAATCGGCACGCTGCTCGGCCTGGGCGCCCACGGGGGCTTCCACGCCCTGTTCACGTGGCTGCCCACCTACCTGAGCGTCGAGCGCGGCGCCTCGGTCCTCGGCACAGGGCTCTACCTCGCCATCATCATCGCGGCCTTCGGCCTGGGCTGCCTCGTCGCCGGCGGGCTCGTGGACCGGCTCGGCCGGCGCCGGACGGTGGCGCTCTACGCCGCCAGCTGCATGGCCCTGGTCGTCCTCTACCTGCTGCTGCCGGTCGGCGGCGCGGGCCTGCTCCTCCTCGGCGCGCCCCTCGGCTTCTGCACCGCCGGCATCCCCGCGAGCCTCGCGGCCCTGTTCAGCGAACTCTTCCCGGACGGCCTGCGCGGGACCGGGATGGGCTTCTGCTACAATGCCGGCCGCCTCGCCTCCGGTCTGCTGCCCCTCGGCGTCGGCCTGCTCAGCGAGATCTGCGGCCTCGGCCCGGCGATCGGCCTCTCGGCCCTCGGTGCCTACGGGCTTGTCCTCCTCGCCGTCGCGCTCCTGCCGGGTCGGCAGTCCGGCGGCGCGCTGATCCCCCAGACCGTGAGATGATCCGATGAACCGGCGCCTGTTCTGCCGCACCCTGATCGCGGGCGGCGTCACGCTCGCACTCCCCGCCCGCGGTCGCGCGGCCGAGGCCGGCTCTGCCGCCGACGGCGTGGCCGCGGTGGACACCCATGCCCACGTCTTCACCCGGGCCCTGACCCTCACGGGCGACCGGCGCTACGCCCCCGACTACGACGCGAGCATCGCCGATTACCGCGCCATGCTGGACCGGAACGGCATGGCCCGCGGCGTGCTGATCCAGCCGAGCTTCCTCGGCACCGACAACGGCTACATGGTCTCGGCCCTGCGGTCCGCGCCGGAGCGGCTGCGGGGCATCGCCGTGCTGGACCCCGGCGCCGAGACCGCCACCCTGCGCGACCTCGCTGGGGCCGGCGTCGTCGGCCTGCGCCTCAACCTGATCGGCCGGCCGGACCCGGATTTCACCAGCCCGGTCTGGCGCGCCCACCTCGCGCGCGTGGCGGATTTCGGCTGGCAGATCGAGGTCCAGGCCGAGGCGCGGCGCCTCGCGCGGCTGCTGCCGCCGCTGGTCGAGACGGGCGTCCCCGTCGTGGTCGATCATTTCGGCCGGATCGCCCCCGCTCTCGGCATCGCCGATCCGGGCTTCGCCGACCTGCTCGGCTTCGGCCGCGGCGGCCGCGTCTGGGTCAAGCTCTCGGGCGCCTACCGCATCGGCAGCGGCGAGGCCGGCCGGCAGACGGCGCTGGAGGCCGCCGAGCGCCTGCGCGGCGCCTTCGGGGCGCGGCGCCTGCTCTGGGGCAGCGACTGGCCGCACACGCAGTTCGAGACCCAGGCCAGCCCCGCCGAGGCCCGGCGCGACCTCGACGTTTGGGTGCCGGACCCGGTCGAGCGCCGGATTGTCCTGGCCGAGACGCCCGCCGCCCTCTTCCGCTTCGACCGCTAGGCCGAGGCGAGCCCGCCCGAACTCCAGCGAGGACAGGACCATGGCAACACCGACCACGCCACACGCGGCGGACGCGGCCGCCTTCGAGAGCCGAACGATGCGGAAGGTCGGCCTGCGCCTGATCCCATTCCTCGTGCTCTGCTACTTCATCGCCTACGTCGACCGGGTGAATGTCGGCTTCGCGGCGCTGACCATGAATCACGATCTCGGCCTCTCCGCAGCGGCCTTCGGCCTGGGCGGCGGCCTGTTCTTCGTGGCCTACGTCCTGTTTGAGGTGCCGAGCAACCTCGCCATGGAGCGCGTCGGCGCGCGGATCTGGATCGCGCGGATCATGATCACCTGGGGGCTCGTCGGCATCGGCTCGGCCTTCGTCACCGGTCCGGTCAGCTTCGCCACCGCCCGCTTCCTGCTGGGCGCGGCCGAGGCCGGCTTCTTCCCTGGCGTGATCCTGTACCTGACCTACTGGTTCCCCAAGGCCTACCGGGCGCGGATCGTGGCGATGTTCATGGTTGCGATCCCGCTCTCCAGCTTCTTCGGCTCGCCGCTCTCGGCGGCTCTGCTCACCCTCGACGGTGCCGCGTCCCTGCGCGGCTGGCAGTGGCTGCTGATCATGGAGGCGGTCCCGGCCATCCTCCTCGGCGTCGCCGCCCTCGCGCTGCTGCCGAGCCGGCCGGCCGAGGCAACCTTCCTGAGCCCGGCAGAGCGCGGCTGGCTGACGGACAGGCTGGACGCCGAGCGGCGCGCCGCCGAGGCGGGCGCCGCGCACCACGCCCACGGCCTCGCGGCGGTCTGGGCGGTGCTCGCGAGCCGGCAGGTCTGGCTGCTGGCCGTGATCTACGCGGGCAGCTCGGCCACCAGCAACACGCTGTCGCTGTGGATGCCGCAGATCCTCAAGGGGTTCGGCCTCAGCAACCTGCAGACCGGCCTGCTGAACATGATCCCGTTCGGCATCGCCTCGGTCTTCATGATCGTCTGGGGCCTGCGGGCGGACCGCAGCGGCGAGCGGATCTGGAGCACGGCCCTGCCGCTGGCGCTGACCTCGGTGAGCTTCGCCCTGACGCTGCTGACGGGCTCGCTCTGGATGACCCTGGTCCTGCTCTCGCTGGTCCTGCTCGGCAACTACGCGATCAAGGGCCCGTTCTTCGCCCTGGCGACCGAGACGCTGCCGCCGGCCCAGACGGCCGCCGGCATCGCGGCGATCAACACGCTGGCGCATCTCGGCACCGGGGCGATCACCTCGCTGATCGGTGTGCTGCGCGAGCAGACCGGCAGCTTCCCCGTCGCCCTGCTCCCGCTCTGCGCGCTCACCGGCATCGGCTGCGCCCTGGTCTTCTGGCTCGGCCGGCACCGGCCGCGGACGGCGGCCGTCGGGGCGGCCCCGTCGGTCGCGCGGGGCTGACGCGACGGAGGCGACACTCAGGTCGGCTGGCCGAGGATTCCCAGGATCTCCCGGCGCAGCCGCACGATCTCGGAATCGTCGCGGTGGCGCGGATAGGGCGCCGCGACCGGCAGCTCGGCCCGGATCGCGGCCGGGCGGTCGGAGAGCACGATCACGCGCTCGGCCAGCACCAGCGCCTCCTCCACGTCGTGGGTCACGAGGAGCGCGGTGAAGCGCTTCTCCTGCCAGAGCCGCAGGATCTCGGCCTGCATGGCCAGGCGCGTCAGCGCGTCGAGCTTGCCCAGAGGCTCGTCGAGGAGCAGCAGGCGCGGCGCGTTGACGAGCGCTCGGGCGAGGGCCGCCCGCTGCGCCATGCCGCCGGAGAGCTGGTGCGGGTAGACATCCGCGAAGCCGGTCAGGCCGACGAGCCCCAGCGCCTGATCGACCCGGGCCGCCCGCGACCGCCCGACGCCGCGCGCCTCCAGCCCCAGGGCGACGTTGCCGCGCACGGTCCGCCACGGATAGAGGGTCGGGTCCTGGAAGACGAGGAGCCGGGACGGGTCCGGGCCCTCCACCAGGTCGCCGTCGACCCGGATCGCGCCCTGGTCGGGCGGCTCCAGGCCGGCGACGAGCCGCAGCAGGGTGGACTTGCCGCAGCCCGAGGGGCCGAGCAGCGCGACGAAGCCGCCGGGCTCCACCGCGAGGCTCACCTGGTCGAGGACCGGCAGGGGCGCGCCGCGGATCGCGAAGGCGTGGCTGACGGACTCGACCGTCAGGCGAGCCCCGGCCGCCCGGGCCTCGGGGCGTTCGAGGGTCGCGACGGCTACCATTGCACCAGCCCCTTCTGCCACGCGAGCAGGCGGTCGCGCAGGCGGAACAGCAGCGTAATCAGGGAGGAGCACATCAGCGCCATCACGATCAGCGCCGCGTACATGTTGGCGTAGGCGGCCCAGCCCTGCGCCCACTGGAGGTACCAGCCGAGGCCGGACTTCACGCCGAGCATCTCGGCGACGACCAGCACCGCGAAGGAACCGCCGAGCCCCATGAACAGCCCGACGAAGACGTGCGGCAGCGCCGCCGGGATCGCCACGCGCAGGATCAGGAAGCCGCGCGAGGCGCCGAGCGTCCGCGCCACGTCGAAATAGGCCTTGTTGACGCCTGCCACTCCCGACCAGGTCAGCACCGTGACGGGGAAGCCGGTGGCCAAAGCCACCAGGAAGGTGCTGGCCGACCACGACGACGGGAAGACGAAGAAGGCGAGGGGCAGCCACGCCGTGGCCGGCAGAGGCCCGACGAAGCGCAGCACCGGGTGCGCCCAGTAGCCCACCGCCCGGAAGGTGCCGATGGCGACGCCCAGGACGAAGCCGGTCGCCGCCCCGATGGCGTAGCCGCCGGAGAGCAGGATCAGCGAGTTGAGGACGCTGCCGCCGAGCTTCGGCCAGTCATCGAGGAAGACCTCCAGGAGCGCCTGGGGCGGCGGGAAGAACGGCATCGGCAGCAGGGCGAATTTCGCCGTGACCGTCTCCCAGGCCAGCAGCGCCAGGGCCAGCGCCGCCAGCCAGGGGCTCCCGTGCCGCAGCCGCGACCCGAGGGGGCCGAGGCGGGCGCCCACGGGCGCGAGCGCCAGGAGGGCGAGGCCGAGCGCCGCCGCGCCGGACCCGAGGGCCGCGGTCTCGGGCAGGTCGTCCGCGTCGGGCAGGCCGAGGGCCACGCCGGCCAGGGCGAGCCAGGCGGCGCCGGCGAGGACGATCCGCCAGGGCGGCCGCGGCAGTCTTCGGGACGGGACTGCGGCCCGCGGGGCGACGCCGGCTGTGATGCTTCCGGACATGGCGCGCCTCAGCTCAGCACGTCGGCGTAGATCCGCTCGGCGAACTTCGCCGTGTCGGTGGACCGCCGCAGGACGTTCACCCGCTTCAGCTCGTCCCCGTAGAGCGCGAGCTGCTGCTTGAGATCCCCGCCGACCGGGCTGTCGCCGTGCTGCTGGCTGCGCAGCATCGCGGCGAGATCCGCGATCGAGCCCTTGCCGCCGTAGCCGGAGAACGCCCGGGCCGCGGCCTCGGGATCCCGGTGGACGGCGTGGCCGCCCTCCAGGATCGCCCGGGTCAGCGCGCCCGCCACCGCGCGGTCGTTCCGGATCAGGCTGCCGCGGGCCGCCACGACGCAGCAGGTGCGGGTGGCGTACTCGCCCGAGAGATTGGTGGCGACCTCGGTGAAGCGCGGGTCCTTCAGCCAGATCCAAGTCCGCGGGTCGGAATCGGCCAAAGCCTGCGCCTCGCCCTTCTCGACCGCGAGGTTGAGCAGGTCGGCCGGGTACTGCCGCCACTCCACCCCGCCCTCGTGATCGATCCCCGCCTTGGCGAGCAGCAGGCCGAAGAAGTTCTTGGCCGGGCTCGCCTGATCGCTGATCGCGATGGTCTTGCCCTTCAGCCCGGCGATGTCGGCTATGCCGGAGGACTTGGCGCTGAGCAGCCGCAGGCAGCCGCCGTGCAGGCCCGCGGTGATCTTCACGTCGAAGCCCTGTTCCAGGGGCTTGAGCCAGCGCAGGGCCATGCCGATCCCGGCATCGGCCTTGCCCGTGGCGATCGCCTCCAGCAGGGCCTCGGTCGAGCCGCCGAAATTGACGAATTCCACGTCGAGGCCGTGCCGGGCGAAGATCCCCTGCTCCTTGGCGAGCGGCGCGGCCGCCGTGCAGATGGCCGTGGCGTTCCAGGCCAGCTTCACGGTCCGGAGCGGGGCCGCGGGCTCCTCCGCGGCGGCGGGCCGGCAGAGCGGACCGGGGTCGAACGGTGCCCCCGGTCCGGGCGTCCAGGCGCGGCCGGTGCCCATGCCGAGGCCGAGCGGCAGGGCGGCGGCCGCGGCGCCGACCTGCAGCAGGCGCCGCCGGGAGGGCGAGGGATCGGAGGAGGGGCTGCCCGGTCGGGAGGGCGCTTCGGTCATCTCGGGTCTCCGGGCCGCGCGGCGGGAACGGCGCGCGTCACCGCACCGGTGGCGCGACCGGGCGGATCTGGCGTCCTCGTCTTCGGGAATGATCCGTCGAGGGATCAGGGTGCCGAGTATTCGATCGCTGCGCGGCCGAGTCAACGAAAGCGTTTCCTCTATTTTCGCGCGATCGGGTGAGATCATTCACGGGTCGGCGCCGTTGCGCGGCACTCAGACGCCTCATCTTATCGGCGATGGGTGTCGTTCGTCTGTCTCTCGGTGATGGGATCCCGAACGATGACCGGGAAAAAGATCGATTCCGGTCCCCGGCGGGCGGAAACACGTTCTTCTTCGCCGTCCGACGACGCCGCAACATCCTCCTGCCGATCCATGAATATTCGGAACGGCATTCCGTTGACGCGACCGGGGTGCGGGCGGACCATCGCGGCTCCCGGGATGGCGCCGCGCGGCCGCCCGCCGATCACGTCGCCGAACGCCCCATGACCTTCGCCGTCCCGCCCCCCGACATCGTCAGCAGCCTCGCCGGACGGCTCGCCGCCCGCGCGGCCGACCACGACCGCGCGGGGACCTTCCCGCACGACTCCCTCGCGGCGCTCCGGGAGGCCGGGCTCCTGGCCCTCACCGTGCCGCGGCGTCTCGGCGGCGGCGGGGCGGGTCTCGCGCGGGCCGCCGCTCTGGTGCGGGCGCTCGGCGCCGCCGACCCGGCGACCGCCCTGGTCGTGGCGATGCAGTACCTCCAGCACGGGCTGATCCACCGCCCGGACGCCCCGTGGCCGCGCGCGCTCGCCGACGCGGTCGGCGCGGCGGCCGTGGCGCGGGGGGCGCTGATCAACGCCCTGCGGGTCGAGCCCGAACTCGGGACGCCCTCGCGGGGCGGCCTGCCGGTCACGGTCGCCCGCCGCGACGGCGCGGGCTGGCGGATCTCCGGCCACAAGATCTACGCGACTGGGTCGCCGGGGCTCGCCTACGGCCTCCTCTTCGTCCGGACCGACGAGGCGGAGCCGCGCACCGGCAACGTCCTGGTGCCGTTCGACGCGCCGGGCATCCGCATCGCGGAGACCTGGGACCATCTCGGCCTGCGCGCTTCCGGCAGCCACGACGTCTACTTCACGGACGTACCGATCCCCGGTGACCACGCCGTCGACCTGCGGCCGCCGGGCGGCTGGTCGGGGCCTGATCCCTGGCAGCAGGCCTGGAGCTGCACCCTGCTCGCCGCCCTCTACGACGGCGTGGCCCGGGCGGCGCAGGACTGGTTCACCGGCTTCCTGCGGGAACGCCGTCCCGGCA
Source organism: Methylobacterium sp. P1-11 (assembly GCF_008329595.1). NCBI lineage: Bacteria > Pseudomonadati > Pseudomonadota > Alphaproteobacteria > Hyphomicrobiales > Methylobacteriaceae > Methylobacterium > Methylobacterium sp. P1-11. The sequence continues at coordinate 287,754 of NZ_NPKS01000002.1, read as the reverse complement.
GCCTCGGGGCGCCGCTGGCGAGCCTGCCGCGTTTCCACGAGGCGGTCGGCGAGAACGAGCGTCTGCTCGCCGTCAACGCCCGCCTCGTCGCCGGACTCGCGGCCGAGGTTGACGCGGGGCACCCCCCGCCGCCGCGCGAGGCCGGCTTCGTGAAGCTCACCGCCACTGGGAATGCCATCGCGGCGGTCCAGCGCGCCGCGGAGCTGTGCGGCAATGCCGGCCTGTCCCGGGCGAACCCGCTGGAGCGGCACCTGCGCGACGTCCTGTGCGCGCGCATCCACTGGCCCCAGGCCGACGCCGTCCGCGGCGCCGCCGGCAGGGCCGCCCTCGGCGCCTGACCCCGCCCGTGACCCGGAGATCGCCCCATGAGCCTGCTTCCCCCCGATTCTGTCGAGTTCATCGGCTTCGTCGCGCCCCGCCACACCTCCGAGATCCACCCGGCGTCGGGACCGTCCATCGACCGCGAGTACCTGAAGCTCCTGGCGCAGGCGCACGAATGGGGCGGGTTCGACCGGGTGCTGGTGGCCTTCCACGCAACCACGCCGGACGCGCTCCTGCTCGCCGGGCAGGTCGCCGCCGTGACCGAGCGGCTGGGGCTGATGATCGCCCACCGCACCGGCTTCACGGCGCCGACCGTGGCGGCGCGGCAATTCGCGACCCTCGACCAGCTCACCGGCGGCCGGGTCGCGATCCACGTGATCAGCGGCGGCGACGACCGGGAACTCGCCCAGGACGGCGACCACCTCACCAAGGACGAGCGCTACGCTCGCACCCGGGAGTTCCTCGACATTGTCCGGCAGAGCTGGACCGCCACGGCGCCGTTCGACTACGCGGGCGATCACTACCGGGTGGAGCGCGGCTTCTCCGAGGTGAAGCCGGTGGACGCGATTCCGGTCTATTTCGGCGGCGCCTCGCCGGCGGCGCTGGCGGTGGCCGGCCTCCACGCCGACACCTACGCCCTCTGGGGCGAGACGCACGCGCAGGTCGCCGAGCTGATCGGCCGGGTGCGGGCGGCGGCCGCGCCCCACGGGCGGGCGCCGCGCTTCAGCCTGTCGGTCCGGCCGATCCTGGCCGAGACCGAGGCGCGCGCCTGGGAACGCGCCGAGGACATCCTGGCCCGGACCCGGGCCGTCCGGGCCGCCAAGGGCCTCGGCCCGGCGGCGACGCCGCAGAACGAGGGCTCCCGGCGACTCCTCGCGGCGGCGGCCGCGGGGCCGCGCCACGACAAGCGCCTGTTCACCGCCATCGCGGCCGAGACCGGCGCGGCGGGCAACTCCACCGCCCTGGTCGGCACCCCCGAGCAGGTCGCCGACGCCCTACTCGACTATCACGACCTGGGCGTGCGGACCTTCCTGATCCGTGGCTTCGACCCGCTGGAGGACGCGCTCCAGTACGGCCGGGCGCTGCTGCCCGCCTTCCGGGACGCCCTCGGGCGCCGCGGCGCCGCCGAGGCCGCCTGATGCGCGCCGTCATCCTCGCCCTGCTGGCGCTCCTGGCGGCCCGGCCGGCGCACGCGCAGGAGGTGCTGCGGGTCGGCGACCAGCGCGGCAACGCCCGCGCGCTGATGGAGGCGGCCGGCGTGCTCGACGGGCTGCCCTACCGGCTCGACTGGAGCGAGTTCCCGGCCGCCGCGCCCCTGCTCGAGGCGCTGAACGTCGGCGCGATCGACGCGGGCGGCGTCGGCGACGCGCCCTTCACCTTCGCGGCCGCCGCCGGGGTGCCGGTGAAGGCCTTCCTGGCCTTCCGCAACCGACAGGACGGGCTCGCGATCCTGGCCCTGAGGGATTCGCCCCTCCGCACCGTGGCGGACCTGAAGGGCAGGCGCGTCGCGACGAACCGCGGCTCGATCGGCCATCAGGTGGCCCTGGCGGCGCTGGAGGAGGCGGGGCTGCCCGCCGAAAGCGTGACCTTCAGCTTCCTGCCACCGGCAGATGCCAAGATCGCCCTGGCCTCCGGGGCGGTCGACGCCTGGGCGACCTGGGAGCCCTACACGTCCACGGCGGAGCTCGCCGGCCTCGTCCGAGTGATCCGCGACGGCAACGGCATCACCCCGGGCCTGACCTTCGCGGTGGCGAGCGACGACGCGATCCGGACCAAGCGGGCGCTGCTCGCCGATTTCGGCGCACGCCTCGCCCGCGCCCGGGCCTGGGCGCTGAAGGATCCGGCGCCCTACGCGGCCGTCTGGTCGAAGCTCATCGGCCTGCCGGAGGCGGTGCCGCTGCGCTGGTTCGGCCGCGCCGCCTACCGGGCCGTCCCGATCGACGCGTCCGTCATCGCCGACGAGCAGCGCAACATCGATCTCTACGTCCGCGCCGGCCTCATCCCGAAGGCCCGCGCCCCGCGGGCCGAGGCGATCCTCGACGCGAGCGTCTCGCAAACCGCCGCCGCCGTGCAATGATGGCGCTGGAGGATCCGACATGCACGACAGCGGCGACGACCACGGCCACAGCCACGATCATGGCCACGCGCACGGTCACGCGCCTGATCACGGCCACGGGGCGTCCGAGCGCTGGAAGCACGACGGCGTGCGGGTGATCCCCGGCGACCGGCTCGACGCCAACACCGCGCAGACCCCCGGCATGTACCGGCAGGCGGCGATCAACGCCGCCCGGGTCGGCGCCCAGAAGATCTGGGCCGGCACGGTGGCGATTCAGCCCGACGCCAAGACCGGCGTGCACCACCACGGCGCACTGGAGAGCGTGATCTACGTGGTCTCGGGCCGCGCCCGGATGCGCTGGGGCGACAGGCTTGAATACGTCGCCGAGGCCGGACCGGGCGACTTCATCTTCGTGCCGCCCTTCGTGCCGCACCAGGAGATCAACGCCTCGACCGACGAGCCCCTGCACTGCGTGCTGGTGCGCTCCGACAACGAGGCGGTGGTGGTCAACCTGCCCGACGTCGAGGCCGCCGAGGCGCCCGAGACCGTGTACTGGGTCGACCCGATCCACAAGCATCCGTGAGAGACCGGAGACGACAGCGATGAGCCGGGACCGCCAGCTTCATCTCGGCGCCTTCATGCGCCCGGTCGGCATCCACACCGCGTGGTGGCGCTATCCGGGCGGCTACCCGGACGCGAACTTCAACTTCGACCATCTGGCGCATTTCGCCCGGCGGCTGGAAGCGGCGAAGTTCGACGCCTTCTTCATGGCCGACCACCTCGCGGTGATGAACATGCCCCCGGCGGCCCTGCGCCGCTCGGCCACCGTCACGTCGTTCGATCCGCTGACCCTGCTGCCGGCGCTCGCCGTGCTCACCGAGCGGATCGGCCTGATCGCCACCGCGTCGACCACCTACAACGAGCCCTACCACGTCGCCCGCAAGTTCGCCTCCCTCGACCACATCTCGAAGGGGCGGGCCGGCTGGAACCTCGTCACCTCCGGCAACCCGGACGAGGCCCTGAACTTCGGCCGCGACGCGCATCTCGAGCACGCCATCCGCTACGCCCGGGCGCGCGAGTTCTTCGACGTGGTGACCGGCTTGTGGGATTCCTTCGCCGACGACGCCTTCACGATGGATCCGCTGAGCGGCCTGTTCTTCGACCCGGCGAAGATGAACGTTCTCGATCACCGAGGGGACTTCCTGAAGGTGAAGGGCCCGCTCAACGTCGCCCGGCCGGTGCAGGGCTGGCCGGTGATCGTCCAGGCCGGCGCCTCCGAGGCCGGCAAGCAGATCGCCGCCGAGACCGCCGAGATGGTGTTCGGCGCGGGCTCGACCCTGGAGGCGGCGCGGGCCTTCTACGCCGACGTGAAGGGCCGGATGCCGGCGGCGGGGCGCGACCCGGACCAGCTCAAGATCCTGCCCGGCTGCTTCATCGTCCTGGGCGAGACGGAGGAGGAGGCGCAGGCCAAGAAGGCGCGCCTCGACGACCTCGTCCATTCCGACAGCGGCCTCGCCAACCTCTCGGTCCGTCTCGGCGTCGACGCCACCGGGTTCGACCTCGACGCGCCGCTGCCGGAGCTCCCGGAGAGCAACGCCAGCAAAAGCGGGCAGGCCCAGATCGTCGACTATGCTCGGCGCACCGGCGCGACCGTGCGGGAGCTCGCCCGCAAGGTCGGCGGCTACGGCGGCCTGCAGATGGTCGGCACGCCCGCGCAGGTGGCCGGCCGGATGGAGGAGTGGCTGGAGACGCGCGCCTGCGACGGCTTCAACGTGATGTTCCCGTTCGTGCCCGAGGGTCTCGACGACGTCGTCGACCGGCTGGTGCCGGAGCTGCAGCGGCGCGGGCTGTTCCGCCGGGACTACGCGGGGACGACGCTGCGCGACCATCTCGGCCTCGCGCGGCCGGCCAACCGCTTCTTCCCGCCGAACGCTGCACAACTCGCCTGAGTGCGGGCGGGGGCCGAACAACGCCAGGCGCTTCGGGTTGGACCACAGGTAATCCCATACGTCTGGAGGAAACCTGCATGGGTCAGTTCAACCTGCTCGGCGGGGCCGCGGCCCTGACCGCTCTCACCTTGATTCCGACCGTCTCCCTCGCCCAGGAGGGGGGCCCGTGCACGGATGCCATCGCCCAGCTGAGGCGGGACATGGGCAACCAGGTCGGGATGGGGGCGCCGGCATCCGAGCCGGATTACGGCCAGCGCAAGGGACCGGAGAACGGCGGGAGTCAGCAGACGGCCAGCGCGACGGGCAGCACGGCGAAGCCGGTCGGCACGCCCGACACGGACCGCGTCCAGAAGGGCGGCGCCTCGCGCGAGAGCGGCGGCACGCCCGGCACCGTCGGCGGGGTCTCGGGACCGGTCGGGTCCGCCAGCGGGAAGGGGCAGGCCGACGACGTCGCCAGCGGCCGGATCGCGACGTCGCCGGATGATGTCCGCCGGCAATCCGAGAACCGGCCGACGGCGGCCGCTGCGGCGGCGCAGGGCGGCGACGCCAAGGCCTCCCCGGGTCTCGCGTCGGAGGACAAGGTCTCGAAGGCCAAATCGGCCTTCCAGCGTGCCGTCGACCTCAACGCGAAGGGCGACCAGAGCTGCCGGGATGCCATCCAGGAAGCCCGCAACCTGCTACCCCATCCGGGTCGCTGAGGGTGCGACGCCGGGGCTGACACAGGTGAGTTCGCCCCGGATCGACCGGTGACATGATCGGTTCACCGGCGGCTCGCCGTCGGTGTGGCCCCACCCCGACGTTCCTCCAAAACAGCCGGGTGGGGCCACGATTCGGGAGCCGGAGAGGTCGAGCCCGGCGCCCAACCGGCGGACCCGCCACGATCGCGGAACGGCACAACGTCCACGAGCAGTTCAACGGCTGGTTCTGCCAGTCGGCGGTCAAGCTCGGCGACGGTCCGGCTACCACCGCGAAGGAGATAACGGCCTGGAAGGCCGCGCAGGCCGAGGTGCTGCGCCTTCAGGAGGAGATGGCGCAGGCCAAGGTCCGCGAGAGCGACAGGAAGCTCTGGCCTACGCGCTGGACGCCGACGTCGACTACACCCTTAGCGCTGACGGCGTGCGCTGCCGGATCGAGACGCCGGTCGCCTGAACGGGCCGAACTTCCAGTTGTTTCGCGCGGTTGTGCAACGGTCATCCCGCCATGATGGGAGGGATCAGGTCCGACCCTGTTCGCCCGCTCGCCGGATGCGGTGTCCTCGTCGTCGAGGACGGGTATCTCGTCGCCAGCGAGGTCAAGCGCTGATTGCGCAGCGCCGGGGCCGAGGTGATCGGTCCGGTTCCGCGCGCCGATCTGGTCCTGGACCTGATCGCCGAGCAGCAGCCCGACGCCGCGGTACTCGACGTGCATCTGAGTGACGGGGATACCGCCTATCCGGTCGCCACCAAGCCGAATGTGCTCGGCGTGCCGTACCTGTTCGCCACCGGCGATGTGCGGGTCTCGGGCGCCTCGGCCGGATCCCGGCGTCACATCTTGGAGAAGCCGTTCGTGGCGGCTGAGCTGGTCCGGGTCCTGTCCGAACTCGTCGCGGCCCGCTGAGGCGGCCCCGATGCGCGGGGCCGCCTCAGATCGGGCCCGGTCCGGGATGCGGGCCCATGCGGCGGCGATCGTGCTCGATGGCGAAGACATGGGCGTAGAGGTTGGCTACCCAGCCCCGGCCCTCGACCGTCAGGTCGAGGAAACGGATCCCGTCGCCGATGACGGGCTCGATCTTGCCCCAGAAGAAGGACGGGTAACGCTCCGCGAGATCGGCCGGGCTGTCGTAGCCGAGTTCCGCGTTGACGCCGATCTCGGCGAATTCATGGAACAGGGCGTTCAATTTGCGCGGGTAGAGCGGGTCGCCGAGCTGACCGATCAGGTCGGCCGCCCGCAACAGGCCGGCCTCGGTCGCGGTTTCCCGGTGCGCGTCGTCTTCCGGTACCGGGAAGCGGGTCAGCTCGATCGCCCGGATGACCCGGGCCGCGTCGACGAGATCGTGCGTGCCGAAGCGCTCCTGCACCGCCAGTTTCGAGCGCTCGACGTGGTAGGGTGCCAGCGCCGCATCCGAGGCGCCGCGGGGCAGGCTCACGGTGGTTCCCTGCGCATCGATGACGAAGGCCCGCGCCCGGTCCCCCGCGCAGACGCCGCGCACGTAGCCGATGTCGTGGTAGAGGGCGGCCAGGATCATGTGCAGCCAGTCTTCCGGCGTGATGCCCTCCTGCAGGAACCGGCCGCGCAGGATGTCCTGGGCGACCAGGGTGACGAGGGCGGTATGGTCGCCGTCATGGTAGAGGGCGTCGCTTCCGACGATCCGCTCGATTGTCAGGCGCGCCGCAGCCTCGATGATCTCGGCGTAGCGCGGCTCCCGGCTGCCGAAGGTGCGCTGGTAGGTGTGGGCCAGGTGCTCGCCGAGGGCGTCGGCGAGCATCTTGGTCGCGTCGAACATGGTGGGTCCTCGCCGTCAGCGGCGGCGGGCGGCGACGCGCCCGGCCGGGTCGTTGGAGATCACGCGGATCGCTCCCCGCGATGGACGAGCCGCTCCTCGAGATAGGCGGCCGCATCCGCGTAGAGTTCGTAGCGGCGCAGCAGCACCGCGCGCTTGCCGGGCTCCGTCACCGCCGCGAGCTTGCCGTGAGCCTTGTCGGCTCGGGTGCGCATCTTCCGGGCGAGCTTCTCGAACGCCGCGTCAATCCGCGCGCCGGCCTTCTCGCCCTCGGCCCGCGCCGGATCCGGCTCGTCCCGCGGACGCTTCGGCACGGTCCTCGTCGCTTGTCCAGCCATGACGCATCTCCGGTCGCCGTGATCGGTGGCGAAACCGTATGACGGAACGATCACGGGCGCGACACCGGATCGGCCGGCTGCGGCTCTGACCTCACATCCCTTCGCCCGGACGCTGATCGATCAGCCCGGGGCCGATGCCGCGCTGTACCCGGCCGCGCTCTGCGCCGCCATCCTGCTGGCGGAGCCGGAGTGGATCTGACCGGATCGGCCGATCGTCACGCGACTGTCACGGTTGGGGTGGCACGTCGTCGCCACGGCGAACCTCCCGGCCCTATGCCGTCACTCCGCCCGCCCGGTCCTGCCGCGGCGGGCTTTTGTCCGTTCGGCTGCCGCCGGATCCTACGTCGAAAACGGTACGCCTGCAGATCTTCCTCGGCACGACGGCCCGGATGTATCGTCAGACGATCACGCGGCGGGTGAATGGCGTGCCGCTACGGTGAACGGTTGGTTTACCCAAACCGCACAATTGCGCCGACCGCCTCGATCCTGGCGCGATCGGCCGGCGTTCTACGGGCAGTTCCACCGGAGACGTGCTGCCATGCTGATCCTGAATCCGCTGACCGGACAGATAGTCGAGGTGTGCGTGCCCCGGCCGAAGCCGAAAACCGCCTGAGCGCATCGCACGCTCGGCGGCCGATCACCGTCCCAGCACGTCCGCCGCACAGGCGGCGTGCCGTTCCAGCCTCGCTAGACACGTGATGCAGTCCGACCTCGACCGACCTGCCGAACTGACTATCTGGCCGGGCTCTGCCCCCGCCCGGGTCGCCGCGTTACACAGCTTCCCCACGCTGCGGGCTGCGCTGGCCGCCGCGGCTGCGGCGATCGACGCCGAGGATGCCAATCCCTGGATCATCACCGAGGGCGGCGACATCCTCGCCCCGGGATGGATCCGGGCGAATTCCGCGAGCGCCCGCCTGCAGTCGCGGGCCGTCAACAGATGATCTCGGGCACCCCCCGGTTGCGGCAACGGTATTCGCTGGGTGAGATCCCGTAGCTTTCTTTGAAGCGTCTGCTGAAGTGGCTCTGGGTGCTGAAACCGCAATTATAAGCCAGTTCTCCGACGGACAGATGGGCGAAGCCAGGATCGGTGAGCCGCTGCGCGGCGATCTCCAGTCGCCGCCGCCAGATCCAGTCGGCGATATTGCGGTCCTGCTCGCGGAACAGCGCCTGGAGGTGGCGCAGGGACACGCCGACGGCCGCCGCGAGCCGGGCAGGGTCGAGGTTCACGTCGCCGAGATGAGCCTCGATATGGGCCAGGGCGCGCTGGAAGATTAGGATGCCCTGAATGTTCCTGGGGGTCTCGTGGGCAAGGCGCTCCGCGATGCTCGCGACGATGAGATCGATGCCGATGGAAGACAGGCGGTTGGACATGTCCGGCGTCAGCCGGCTCGCCATACGGACCAGCTCCTGGAAGAAGGTCGTCACCATCGACGTGCCGACTTGGTCCGCGCCGATCGTCAGGGCGGTGAAGCGGCGCGTCGAGCCGAGCGCCCGTTCCAGGCACTGGCGCGGCAATTCAACGAACAGCGTCTGCGTGTCGACATCGGATCCCATCGTCGCCGGCCGCCGGTCCATCACGACGATGTCGCCGGGATGTTGGATCGCGGTGCGATCGTCCTGCGCGCAGAACACGCGGCCCTTCAGCGTGATCGCGACATTCAACGTCTCGTATTTGCCGTGCTGGCGGATCGTATTCGGGGTCGCAACGGTCGTGACGGCGCTTTGCGTGATGCGCGTCATCAGCAGGGGGCCAACCTCGGCGGCTTCCAGGGTCCCGGTGAATCCGTGTGCGGCGGCCGGGGTAAGTTCGACCGGCACGATCCGCTCGAAGACCGTCTCGCGCCAGAGGCGGAAACTGTCTTTCGGCTTGTAATCCGCCGTCGAGAACAAAGTCCTCATCGCAAGTTCTTGTATTCGTGCTTCTGCGTGCGCGCTCGGGAAAACGGTAGCACGCTCTCAGGCAAGCGCAATGGCGCAGACCAACTTATGACGGTTCTTGCCCCCTTCAGGAGACCAGAACGTGTCCGCACCAACCCCCGTCAGCCCCCAATCCAAAATCGCGCTGACTGCCGGGCTGGTCGTCGCCTATGTATCGAACAATCGGGTGCCCGCCACCGAGCTGCCGATCCTGATCGCGCATTGTCACGACGCGATCGCCGCGCTGGCGGCCGGCCGAGACGTGTCGCCGGACGCCGCGACGGATCTGCCGGTGCGGCGCGACCGGCCAAGCGCGGCGCAGATCCGTACGTCGATCCGGCCCGACGGCATCGTGAGCTTCATCGACGGGCGCCTCTACAAGACGCTCAAGCGTCACCTCACGGCCCACGGACTGCACCCGCAGAGCTATCGCGAGCGCTACGGTCTGCCGGCCGATTACCCGATGGTCGCACAGGAATATGCTGCCCGTCGGTCCGCGCTGGCGCGCTCGATCGGGCTCGGCGTGTCGAGCGACCGCGCCGCCTGACCCGACGGGCCTCGGCCGGCAGCCGCGGATTCGCTTTCGTCTCCGCTGGCGCACCGCCGTTCAGGCGGCCGCGTGCCGGTCGTTCGGCAGCAGGTCCCGGCTGGCCTGCTCGATCCGTTTCAGCCAGTCCTCGGCCGCCTCCGCCCGCAGGTTGGCAGCCTCGGCGCGCGCCTCCGCCTCCCGGACACGCGCGCCGGCCCGCGCCTCGATCGCGCGGACCTGCACGGCCGCCTGGGCCTGCGCCTCCTGCAGAAGCGCCCTCAAACTCTGGATCTCCTGCCGAGCCGCCTCCAGATCCCCAGTCAGCGCTTCGCAGGTGGTGGATTGCTGGCGCAGGCGCTGATCCTGCTCCTGGGCCGCGACGCTCGCGGCCGACAGCGTGTCCGGGACCTTGGTCCAGTCGGCCACCGGCCCCGACGGGGATTCGCAAGAGGATGCGGCTGGCGCTGCGGGGAGCGCAGCCGGTTTCGGCGCGCCGGCCGTCCCGAGCCGGTCGCTAATCACAGCGGCTGGATCTGATTGCGCGCACGCGATGCGGGCGTCGAGTTGAGCCCAGAACGCCGCGTTCATCGCCGCCGCGACGCCACGGCGCCGGTCACGAAGCCGCCCGAGCCGCCGAGGTCGGGGTACGGGTGTGCTGCACGCCGCCCGCTTGACCGCCCACTTGGCCACCCGCCTGCATCACGAACTCCGCGTCGATCGTCTCGGCGATGCGCTGGAGCATCTGCTCCGCCGCCGCGGCCCGCGCCTCTGCGGCCGCGGCTCGCTCCTCGGCGGCCTGGATCAGCTTGATGGCCTGCGCATGGACCTCGTGGGTCTCCCGCTCGGCCGCCCGTACCTGCGCCCGGGCCGCGTCCATATCAGCCCCCACCTGCCGCAGGAGGTCCTGGACGTGCGTTTCCTGCTCCTGCGCACGCTCCTCGACGTCCCGGATGTAGCGCGCCGCGCCCTGCACTCGCTCCAGCAGATCTGGCCACCGCTCGACCGGCGACGGACTCGGATTCTTGCCCTGCGGCAAGGCACGCGCGTCCGAGGCGAGCAGGACGAGGTTGCCGGCGCCGATCCGCGTCGTTGCCTCGCGGGCGCCGCAGGCGGCGGATTCGATCAGGTCCGACGCCTCGGCCTTGGAATGCTTCGTCTGTTCCATCGCGCGTCTTGCCGACAAAGTGCAGCGCATGCCTTCGGTGAGGCATCGGCGGTCGTGCCACATCGGCCGACAATGGTTAACAGTTCGTTAATATGCTCTCTAGGGTTGTTTTATTGAGAGTATACGTGCTGCCGTTGCATCTGGGACTGCCGGATCGCGGTCCTGGCTTACGGATACCGAACGGGCTGCGGGTCCTCAGGGAGCGGGATGAACTCGGCGTCGTTGGGCACGGTGTCGAACCGGCCTTGACGCCAATCCTCCTTGGCCTGCGCGATCCGCTCTGGCCGAGAGGAGACGAAGTTCCACCACAGATGGCGCGGACCATCCATCGGCTCGCCGCCCAGCACCATAAAGCGGGAGCTCTCCAGAGCGCGCACGCTGATGCGGTCGCCGGGCCGGAAGACCAGCAGCTGGCCGGGGCCGAAGCCGTCGCCGGCGATCTCGATGGCGCCCGCGACCGTGTAGATCGCCCGCTCGTCGTAGGTCGGATCGAGGGGCAGGACGGCGCCGGCCTCGAGCGCCACGTCGGCGTAGACCATCGGGCTCGAGGTCCGGACCGGCGAGCGCGCGCCGAACGCCTCGCCCGCGATCAGCCGGACGGTCTTGCCCTCGCCGGTGAGAACCGGCAGCGCGGCGGCGTCGTAATGCTCGAAGGCGGGCGCGTTCTCCTCGTCTCGGTCCGTCAGGGCGACCCAGCTCTGGATGCCGAACAACCGGGAGCCGGTCTGACGCAGCGTCGAGGCCGTGCGCTCCGAATGGGTGATGCCGCGGCCGGCCGTCATCCAGTTCAGCTCGCCCGGCCGGATCGGCAGCTCCGTGCCGAGGCTGTCGCGGTGCATGATCTCCCCGTCGAACAGGTAGGTGACGGTGGAGAGGCCGATATGCGGGTGGGGCCGCACGTCCATGCCCTGCCCGAGCAGGAACTCCGAGGGGCCCATCTGGTCGAAGAAGATGAACGGGCCGACCATCCGGCACTCGGTGGAGGGCAGCGCCCGCCGCACCGCGAAGGAGCCGAGATCGCGCGAGCGGGGCACGATCAGGGTCCGGATCGCGTCGCAGCTGAAATGGTCGCCCGGGATTGGGTCCTCGGCACTGTGCCAGCTCATCGCCTTATCTCCTTCGCGCGGCGGAGGGCGGGGCGCCATCGGCTGCCGCGGGCATCGCCCCGGAGGGTTGGGGCCGGCCGTCCAGGACCGGCCCGTCATCCGCAGGCATCTTGGACCGGGATCGTCCGGGTTGAAACAGAAACGATCGAAACGCATCGTTTCCGGTCTCAGCCTATCTGGCCTCGGCCACGCGAAGCCTGTCTACCAGACGGTCGGCTTGGGGTTGCGCTCGTCAAAACCCTTCTGGTGCCAGTACGGGTAGATCGGCGTCTCCTGGCTCGCCGCGTCGAGGTGCGCCACTTGCTCGGCCGTCAGGCTCCATCCGAGGGCGCCAAGGTTCTGCTTCAGCTGCTCCTCGGTGCGGGCGCCGACCACGATGTTGCACACGGTCGGACGGGTAAGCAGCCAGTTGAGCGCCACCTGCGCCACCGTCTTGCCGGTCTCGGCCGCCACGGCGTCGAGGGCGTCGACTACGCCGAACAGGTAATCGTCGGAGACCGGCGGCCCGCCCTCGGCACCGCCGGCGGCGATGCGGCCGCTCTGGTTGGCCTGGCCGCGGCGGATCTTGCCGGTGAGGCGGCCCCAGCCGAGCGGGCTCCAGACCATGAGGCCGACACCCTGGTCGATGCCCAGCGGCATCAGCTCCCACTCGTAGTGACGGCCGATCAGCGAATAGTAGCCCTGGTAGGCCACGTAGCGGGAAAGCCCGTGGCGCTCCGAGGTGGCGAGCGCCTTCATGAGCTGCCACCCCGAGAAGTTCGAGGCGCCGATATAGCCGATCTTGCCGGCGCGGGTGAGGTCGTCCAGCGCCCGCAGCGTCTCGTCCACGGGGGTGAGCGCGTCGAAGCCGTGCATGAAGTAGACGTCGATATGGTCGGTGCCGAGGCGCTTCAGGCTGGCCTCGCAGGCGCGGATGAGGTGGTAGCGCGAGGAGCCGACTTGGTTCAGGTCGTCGTTGAACCGGAAGGTCGCCTTGGTGGAGATCAGCGCGCGCCCGCGCTTGCCCTTCAAGGCCTGTCCCAGGATTTCCTCCGAAGCGCCCGCCGAGTAGATGTCGGCCGTGTCGAAGAAGTTAACCCCGGAATCGAGGCAGAGATCGACCATGCGGGTTGCCTCGTCGACGTCCGTCTGGCCCCAGCGCTGGAAGAATTCGTTCGTCCCGCCGAAGGTGCCGGTGCCGAAGCTGAGCACCGGCACGGTGAGGCCGGAGCGTCCGAACTGCCTGTAGTCCATCACGTCCTCATAACGATCGCGGGCGCCGCCCATCGGCGCGCCTGCGGGTCTAACACGGCGAGGCGCTCCGGCTTTCCCGGTGGTCGGTCGGCACGACGTTCCGCGGCCGTCCTCAGCGCCGCGTCCCGACGCCCTGCGTCCCGTCGCAGCGCTGGCCGGCCGCCGCGCCCGTGCGCCGATCCGGCGGCAGGGTGGCCGGCGACCCGGCCTTCTCGGCGAGGATCGCGACATTCGCCGTCATCCCCGCCGCCAGCACGATCGGGCAGGGCACGTCGTCGAGGTCGATCCGGATGGGCACCCGCTGCGCCAGCCGGACCCAGGTGAAGATCGGGTTGACCGTCGGCAGCCCCTGGACGCCGGGGGCAGCGTCGGCGACGCTGATGCCGCGGCCGAGGCCGGTTACCCGGCCCCGGATCGGACGGTCCGGCCACGCCATGAGCGAAACGCGCGCGGCGTCGCCCTCGCCGATGCGGGGGAGCTGCGTTTCCTCGAAATAGCCCTCGATCCAGAAGCTGTCGCCGTTGACCAGCGTCAGCGCCGGCTGCCCCGTGGCGGCGAACCCGCCCTCCTGCAGCAGCAGGTTGGTGACCCAGCCGTTCACGGTGGCCCGCAGGGTCGTGCGCTCCAGGTTGAGCCGCGCCTGCGCCAGCGCGCCCTCCGCCTGGACCACGTTGGCCTGGGCGGCCTGCGCCTGTCCGCTGGTCGTCTGTTTCTGCTCCGGCGTCGTGGCGAGATCGTCGAGAGCGGCGGTGCGTTGCGCGATCCCCGCGAGGTATCCGGCCTGCGCCCGAGCGCTTTCGAGGGCGCCCTCGGCCTGGGTCACGGCGTTCTTGAACGTGCCGGGGTCGATCGTGAACAGCACGTCGCCCTTGCGGACGAACTGGTTGTCGCGGACTCGGACCGCCACCACCGTCCCCGAGACCTCGGGGGCAACCTGCACGGTGTAGACGCGTACGCGTCCGTCCCGGGTCCAGGGCGTGTAGGCGTAGTAGAGGAAGGCGAGGTAGGCGAGGCCGACGGCCGATGCGAGCGCCAGCAAGGTGGCGGCGACGTTGTAGGCAGGCGGCGGCTGCCAGTCGCGCAGCGACGGTCGCGGGTTCGTGGCCATGTCACGATCCCTGGATGCGCAGGGACAGGATCAGCAGCGCCGTCACGGCGGTCAGAAGGCTGAAGTCGAGCAGGGCGCGGTTCCACACGAGGTGGTTGATGCCGATCCAGTCCAGGATCCAGCGCAGGCCCCAGGTAATCACCAGGGCGGCGAGCAGGCAGATCACCGCGGGCTCTACGAAGAGCCCCAGCACGTCGACCGCCCGCAATCCGATCACGCTTGCACCCCTGGATCGAGGTTCGGCCAGCCCGCGCGGTCGACATCCGACACGAGGGCGGCCAGCGCCCCGATGCGCTCCGCCTGGAGCGGCAAGGTCGCCCGGTCGGCGAGATCGCGCAAGGGATCCGGCACCGTCGTCGGCTCTGCCGGACGCGGCGCGACGAACCGGGCCCAGACCATACGGCCAACACGGCGGCCCTCCCGGTCGTCCGTTTCCCGCAGGGCGAGCAGCAGGAGCCCGATGACGAGCAGCCGCTCGCCGCTGCGGGCCGCTTGGTCCTCCGCCCCGATAAGGGCGAGCCGGCCGAAGCCTCGGGCGAGATAGCGGTCGAGCGGCGGCAGCAGGAACGCCGGATCGAGGGCCGCACCGCGCACCGACCGGACCAGCCGGCGACGGGCCCGCAGCCGCAGGGTCGCGGCACGCACCGGCGGAGGCAAAGCCGAGAATGCGACGGCCGCCACCGCCATCCCGAGCAGCTCGGCCAGCGCGGTGTTGAGCGAGTCTGCGAGGTCGTAGGTCATCGGGTTCTTGGGATCGAGAACGCCGAAGACGAAGAAGCCGAAGCCGATCCCGTAGATCGCGCGTTTGTCGGCCCGGCCGACCACCGCCAGCATCGCCACTGGCAGCAGCACGGCGGCCAGGAGCGCGAAGCTCCCGGTTGTCGTCAGCAGGGTGTAGCGCAGGGTGAGCCCGACCACCGCGGCGAGCAGCGCGCCGATCAGGAAGGCCCGGGACTCCGCCCGCGGATCGGCATGCGCGGCGAGCAGGACGCAGACGAGGCTCGCCCAGGTCGCGGCGCCGGCCCCGTGCGACCAGCCGGTGACGTACCAGAAGCCGTTGACGATCAGGACGGCGGCGGCGGTGCGCAGGGCGTTGTCGAAAGCGTGCCAGCCGTCCCAGTCGAGGTCGTTCCACAGGAGCAGGTGCGGGCGGAACGGTACGCGCCGCCGTCCCACCCGACCTCCGGCGCGCAGGAGCTGCGCCGAGACCCGGACGCGCCCGATCTGCCGGACGGCGATCGCCCCGCTGGCCCCGATCAGATCGGTCGAGCGCGATCCCGGACGGTCCGGCAGCAGGGCACGCAGCAGGCCCGCCGCGAGCACACGCCGCAGCCGCGGCGCGGCGTTGCGGATGCCCCGGCCGCCGGAGCGCAAGGAGGGCTGCTCGGTGAAGGTGTCGGTGACCACCTCGCCCAGCGTCATCACGGCGGCGATCGGCATCGGTCCGGGCCGCGCGCCCCGCCGCAGGGCGGCCATCCAGACGTCGCAGGCCTCCGCGGCCGCCTCGAGCCGCTCCGCCAGGGCGCGGCTGACGGCCGGGACGCCCGGAGCGACGAACACGTTCGACGCGTAGGCACAGCCGATCCCGAGCAGGATCGTCGAGCACCGGTCGACGCCGATCTGGAACACCGCCTCCGGATTCTGGACGTCGGCCAGCGCGATGATCGGCACGGTGAAGCCCATCGAGGCGAAGCCGTAGGCGCGCTGGCCGCTCTCGACGCTGGAGGCCGCGGTGAGCAGGCCCATCCACAGGGCCAGCGCAAGGTCGAAGGCCATGGTCGCCTGCGCGAAATTGGCCACCAGCGCCATCGCGACGGCGACGCCCACCAGGGTGCTGCCGGCCCGCCACAGGCTCTTGCGCAGGGAGGCCGCGCGGGTGGCGAGGGTCACCGAGATGACCGTCCAGCCAGCCCAGTGCGGCAGCGCCAGTTCGAGCCACATGGCGAGCCAGATCGCCGCGATGGCGGTGAGCGCGATGCGTAAAGCCTCGGCCGCCTCCCGCGGCCACCATGCCGCGAGCCGCTGCAGCGTGTCGGAGGGGGCGGATCGGAAGTCCGGGAGAGCGGTCTCACCGGCCATGGCGTACCTCCTCCGGGCGGGTGCTCGCGCCGGAAAATGGCGCGCCAGCGAAATGCCGGACCTGCGCCGCCTCCGTCGAGCCGAGAGCGCAGGCGGGGCGGTCCCATCGCAGTGGAGCACCATCGATCCGCACGAGCCCGTGCAGCCGGAGGGCGTGTCCCCACGCCGTGTGCTCGATCTCCGGTGCGAAGTCCCGATCCTGATACCCGCTGAAGGCGGAGCCGGGTGCGCCGCCGGCATGATCCGTGAGCAGACCTGCCGTCCGGGCCAGGGAGAGCTTCGCGGTGACGGCCTGCCCATCCCGCAGACGGGCGATGAGGCCCCGTAGGGATGCGGCTGCCATCAGGTAGCCGGTGGCGTGGTCGAGCGCCTGGACGGGCAGCGGCACCGGCCGGTCGGCCATTTTCCAGCGCTGCCCGGCCGCCGCGATGCCCGTTGCCATCTGGACGAGGCTGTCGAAGCCGCGGCGGCCGGCCCAGGGTCCGGTCCAGCCATAGGCGCAGAGCGCGACGTCGATCAGGTCCGGGTTGAGCACCCGACGGCCGGCCTCCCCGTAGCCGACCCGGTCCAAGGCGCCCGGGCGGTATCCGTGCACGAGGATATCCGCTTCGGCCAACAGGGTCTCGAACTGGCGCCGGTCGGCTGCCCGATGGAGGTCAAGTCGCGTGCAGCGCTTGCCCAGGGTGATGTCGGGCGCCAAGGACGGCTCGTTCCAGCCGGGCGGGTCGATCCGCAGGACTTCGGCACCCAGTCCCGCCAGGAAGCGCGTGGCCACCGGACCCGCCAGGATGCGGGTCAGGTCGAGGACCCGGATCCCCGCGAGGGGTCGGGCCGGGTCCGGGCGCCATAGCGACGGGCGGTGGCCGGACATCGCCGCGATCGACACCAGAGGTTCGACGCGGACCGCTTGGCCCTGGTCCAGCCTCTGCCACGCCTCCGGGCTGCGCATCGCAGCGGCGCAACCGCCCGCGCGCAGGATCGCGGCTTCCAGGGGCTCGGCCGCCTTCCCCGCCAATGCGGCCGCGACGGTGTCCCGTTCGCCCGGACAGTCGAGGACCGCGAGGGCGGCGGCGCGGTGGTGGGGCGCGTTGGTGTGCAGTCGGATCCAGCCATCCGCTGTCCGGTAGTCGCCGGCGATCGGATCCCAGGCAGCCGGTATCGTCCAGCCGCACGGTCGCAGCGACGTCCCGAACCACGCCGAGGCCAAGTGCCGGTCCACCCTTACGTCAGGCGCGTGTCCGAACAGGCCCAGGAGCTCGGAGACGGCGAGGCCGGCGGCACCGATTGCCGCCGTCGCCAGCGCGGTGACCGGGAAGCAGGATGGCAGATTCTCCGCGCCGGTAACCGTCAGCCGTTCCCCGGCATCGGGCGGGAGCGCCAGGGCTGCCAGCACCTCCGAGAGGATCGACGGCAGGGCGTCACCGGCGGCGTGTCGTTCGAGCATGGTCGCGGCCCTCGAAGGGTGCGCGCACCCTGCCGGCCGTCGGCGGATCAATCAATCTTGATCCAACTGATCAACATGACGGACTGGCTGGACCGCGCCAAAGTCCTCGACGCTCGACTTCGCGCTCACGGCCCCGATCCGCAAGGCGTCCCTACCGCGGAGCGCGCCCTTCACGGTCCTCATGCTCGAACGGAGCCGGGGCTGGGCGGGGCACGTCATGGAGCAGGGTTGCCAGGGCATCATGATCCGTCCGCGGGCTCGGTACGAGGGGCGGCGGATCCGCGCGGCGGAGCCCGGCTGATCGACCCCGGCCCCCGCCGAAGGGCCGGCCCCGATGCGCGTCGCGGTGCCGTCCGCGGAGGACGCGGGCTCAGGCGAACATGTCCGGTTGGGTCTCGGCGATGTGGTTGTACAGCGTCTGGAAGTGCAGCCAGCCGATATAGTCGCTGCCCACGTGCTCGCGGCTGTAGCGCGCGGTCTTCTCCGAGAGGAGCTGCGGCTTGATGCCGGAGGCCTCGACCAGGAGCTGCTGCTGGCAGGCTCGCTCCAGGGCGATGAACCAGAAGGCCGCGTCGTCGATGCTGTGCTGCGAGCAGGTCAGGAGGCCGTGGTTCTGGTGCAGCACGCCGCGGTTGCGGCCGATCTGCTGGGCGACCGAGAGGCCGCTCTCCTTCTCAACCGCGACGGCGCCGGCCGAGGCGCCGATCACCGCGTGGCTGTTGTAGAAGGCCGCCGCGTCCTGGCTGATCATCTCGAGCGGTCGGCCAGTGGCGCACCACGCGGTGCCGTAGGTGGTGTGCGCGTGGCACATCGCCATGACCTCGGGGTGCTCTTCGTGGACGGCGGCGTGGAGGACGAAGCCCGCCCGGTTGATGGCGTGACGCCCCTCGACCACCCGGCCCTTGTGGTCGGCCAGGATCAAGTTCGACATCCGCACCTGCGAGAAGTGCACGCACATCGGGTTGGTCCAGTACAGCTCCGGCCGTTCCGGGTCGCGGATCGTCAGGTGTCCGGCGAAGCCATAGTCGAAGCCGTGCAGCGCGAAGGCGCGGCAGGCGGCGACGAGGTGCTGCTTGCGGTACGCGCGCGCCTCGGCATGGGTGGCGAAATCCGGAATTTCCGGGAAGACCAGGCCGGCCTGTTCGGGCTGGTAGATCGAGGTTCGCTTGCGGCCGGCATCGTCGTTGGGCAGATCGAGGACGACGGCCTCGTCGTGGGCGTGATCGTCGAGCATGGCGTGTCCTTGCCGGCGGGGCGCAGCCGATCGCGGGATGGCTGGCACTATCCTGCTGCCTCTCCGCGTTGACAAACGACGATTTTTCACCCTTTTCGTGAATTTGGTTCATGGATTCCGCATGCGCCGGATACCGAGCTTCCCGGCTCTGCGCGCCTTCGAGGCGGCCGCGCGTCTCGGCAGTTTCGCCCGGGCGAGCGAGGAGCTGCACCTCACGCCCTCCGCGGTGAGCCACCAGATCCGGGGCCTGGAGCGCTGGTTCGGCCGCGCCCTGTTCCGGCGGTCGAATCGTCAGGCGCTGCTCACCGCCGACGGCCAGCGCCTGCTCGCGGGCCTCTCCAGCGCCTTCGACGCGATCGAGTCGGTCTGCGCCGAACTCGGCCCGCCTGTGCCGTCGTCGCTTGCCGTCCACTGCACCCCGAGCTTCGCGGCGAAGTGGCTCGGGCCGCGGCTGCCCACCTTCGTGGAGAGCCATCCCGATATCGCCATCCGGCTCTCGACCAGCGCAGAACCGGTGGATCTCGGCCGGCAGGCGGCAATCGACATCCTGATCGCCTATGGGCGCCCGCCGCGCGGGCCCGGCTTGACCGTCGAGTCCCTGGGGCCGGAGGAGATCGCCGCGCTCTGCGCGCCGGAGGTCGCCTGGGCTGCGGAGTCGGCCGCGCCCGGAGC
The DNA here is from genome assembly GCF_008329595.1 of Methylobacterium sp. P1-11. Taxonomy (NCBI): domain Bacteria; kingdom Pseudomonadati; phylum Pseudomonadota; class Alphaproteobacteria; order Hyphomicrobiales; family Methylobacteriaceae; genus Methylobacterium; species Methylobacterium sp. P1-11. The sequence continues at coordinate 268,124 of NZ_NPKS01000002.1, read as the reverse complement.
GATCGGTCCCTTCACCCGCCTGGACTCGTCGTTCAGTCCCGTCCGCTGGCCGGACTGGTTCGCCCAGAACGGCCTGCCCGTCCCGGCCGGGGGCGCCGGTACGGCCTTCGACCGGGGAGCATTGGTGATTTCGGCGGCCGTTCAGGGACTCGGCGTGGCGCTGGAGACCTTGCGGTTCGCGCAGGACGAACTCGCCGCCGGACAGCTGGTTCGCCTCGGCGGCGGCCGGGTCGAGAGCCTGACTCGAGACCTCCATTTCATCTGCTACCGCGAGCGCGACGGGGCTCTGGAGAAGATCCGGGCCTTTCGCCGCTGGCTCCTGGAGGTGGAGGCCGAGAGCCGGTCGGGGCGAAGGGCTGAGCCGGCCTGACTCGGAGGAGCCGGCGGGACGCTAGCGCTTCGGTCACAGCGCCGTGACTCACGGTGTCGTTTCCGGCCTCGCAGGCGAGCCCGGAACCCGGAGCCGTCGACGGTGCAGAAGCCCGAGCGGATTCCCCCTCCCGCACGGGAGCGGCGGCGCGTTCCATCGTCCGAACCGACGGTGCCGGTCTTGTCGTTCGACAGGTCTCAACGGGATCGGGAGCCGCTCTAGGTTCAGGTCCAAGCAACGAGGCGAACGCGGCGGAGCCAGGGCCCGACCGTGCGCCGCTCAGGGAGAACGCCCCATGTCCCTATTCGCCAAGCTGCAGCGGCGTGCCAATGAGGGCCGGCCTGTCCGGGTCGGCCTGATCGGGGCCGGCAAGTTCGGCGCGATGTACCTGTCGCAGGCGCCGCGCACGGCCGGGATCCATCTGATCGCGGTGGCCGACCTGTCGCCCGACCGGGCGCGCGCGTCGCTCCGGCGGGTGGGCTGGGACGACGCCCGGTTCGCGGCACGCGGGCTGGAGGAGGCCGCCAGGGCCGGCACGACCTTGGTCACCGAGGAGGCCGACGCGATGATCGCGAGCCCCTTCGTGGACATCGTCATCGACGCCACCGGCAGCCCGGCCGCCGGCATCCGCCACGCACTTCGGGCCTTCGCGGCGGGCAAGCACATCGTGATGGTCAACGTCGAGGCCGACGTCCTGGCCGGGCCGCTGCTGGCGCGCAGGGCGGCCGAGGCCGGGGTGATCTACTCCATGGCCTCGGGCGATCAGCCGGCGCTCATCGCCGAGCTGGTCGACTGGGCCCGCACCATCGGGCTGGAGGTGATCTGTGCCGGCAAGGGCACCAAGTACCTGCCGGCCTACCACGCCTCTACGCCCGATACGGTCTGGGGCCATTACGGCTTCAGCGAGAGCCAGGTCGCGGGCGGCGACTTCAACCCGCAGATGTTCAACTCCTTCCTGGACGGCACCAAGTCGGCGCTGGAGATGGCCGCCGTTGCCAATGCCTGCGGGCTCACCCCGCCCCGCGACGGCCTCGCCTTCCCGCCCTGCGGCGTCGACGACCTGCCGAGCATCCTGAAGCCCGTGGCGGATGGCGGCCTCCTCACCGAGCGCGGCACAGTCGAGGTGGTCTCGTCGGTGGAGCGGGACGGGCGGCCGGTCTTCCGGGACCTGCGCTGGGGTGTCTACGCGGTGTTCGAGGCGCCGAGCCCCTATGTGCGCGACTGCTTCGCCCAGTACGGCCTCAGGACCGACGCGAGCGGCCGGTTCGCCGCGACCTACAAGCCCTATCACCTGATCGGCCTCGAACTCGGCATCTCCGTCGCCTCCATCGCAGTCCGCGGCGAGGCGACGGGGGCGACGGGCGAGTGGCGCGGCGACGTCGCCGCCACGGCCAAGCGGCCGCTGCGGGCCGGCGAGCGGCTCGACGGCGAGGGCGGGTTCACCGTCTACGGCAAGCTGATGCCGGCGGCCGCGTCCCTGGCGCAGGACGCTCTGCCGATCGGGCTCGCCCATAACATGGTCCTCAAGAACGATGTGCCCGCGGGCCGGGCCGTGCGCTGGAGCGACGTCACCTTCGACGCCGGTCAGGAGGCGATCCGCGTCCGGCGCGAGATGGAGGACCTGTTCCGCGGGGCGACGGGGCGGGCTGCCGGCTAGACGGTCAGGCGCGCCGGCCGGCCGTGCGCCCGGTCGGTGAGCGTCCGACGAGTTTCCGGAAGGTCCGGCTCATGGCGCTGGCGCTCGTGAAGCCCGACCGTGCGGCGACCTCCGCCATCGATCCCGCGCCGGACCGGATCAGGGCCTCGGCCCGGTCGACCCGCTCGCGCATGATGTACTGATAGGGCGTGACCCCGGTGGTCTGGCGGAAGGCCCGGATGAAGTAGCCTTCGCTGAGCCCGACGATCCCGGCCAGGGCGGAGACGGTTATCTCCTGATCCAGGTGCTCCCGGATATATGCGCAGGCCCGTCCGGCCTGCGACGCAGAGAGATCAGGGTCGGCCGACCGTCCGGGCGCGCGGATCGCGATGACCGAGCGCAGGACCGCCAGATGGAGGCTCTCGATCAGCAGCGGATCGGGTGATGGATCGTCCTGGTGCACGCAGCTCAGGGCGCTGAGGATGTGACAGGTGCTCCGGCAGGCGCGGAGATCGCTCCCATCGGTCGCGAAGGCGATCCGGCCGATCGGCGCGTCCGCGAGCCGCTCCACGGCGGCGGCCGAGAAGGAGAGAACGCGGCCGGAATAGGGACCCACCCAGCGGGTCGTGCCGTTCAGGCCGGGGCGCCGGACCAGCAGGCCCTCACGCTCGCTCAGGCGCGCCGCGATCTCGTAATCGACCGCGTGGTCCGCCCCCGCGGGCTGCGTGCTGGCGGCGACCTCGAGGCCAGTGACCGCATGCGTGCTCCACCCGCCGTCGGCGAAGCGGAAGTCGATGAAGGTGATTTCCGGGCGACCGCGCACGCTTGGCGCGTAGCATGTCAGCTCGGGACGGTCGGAGAGATGCCCGGAACTCCCGCTGGTGGCATACGCGATGGTCTCGGATAGGCTCTCGGCTGTGCTGTCCATGCCGGCCAAAGCGATTCCGACGGCGTCGCATCCGGGGCGGAGGAGGACGGCCTCGCGGCCGCCCTCCCGATGCGCCGCCGTCAGCGAAGGGCGCCGGTTACGCCACCGACGACGCCGCCGACCGCACCGAGGACGCTGCCTACGAGGCCGCTGACCAGACCGCCCGCCTGGCCGACGAGCCCCGAGACCGCACCGAGTTCCTGGCTTGCGTCGACCCCCAGGCCGACGGTGAGGCCAACTCCGAGGCCGCCGCCCACCTGATCAAGCTCGGCGGCGCTCAGCTCGCGGACGGTATCGATGCTGTCCTGCATGATCGTTCTCCAGGTTGAGACTTATGAAGAAGGCTATACTGCTGCGGTCTATTGCCTGACCGTAGCGTCGAGGTGCCTTGGACGTCGGCACCTGCCTTTAGGATTACAAAGATATGCTTCATGTCAATCGGCCCTGAGCCGCCGATATGGATCGAGACCCCTCCTAATGGACCATTGGGCAAAAACTGACGGCACTTGCCTTTCCTGCGCCGCGCCCCATGCGTTGTCGCTCGATCCGCCCTCGGCGCTGGGGAAGCGGGCGCTTCAGCAACACCCCGCAACGGCAGTCTTCGCAGCGCGGCATGAAACAGTGCAAAAATTGACCTGGTTTTGCGCTGCGAAAGAAGCCGAGCGAAGTTGTCATGCAAATCATTGAAAAATATGATCTTTTGCCCAAAGTTGCGACGTTATGACGCAGTCATGATTATTCAATATTCGACGTGTTTAACGGTGTTGACACAGAACTCCTGTGATGCGAGCGAGTAAGGTGGAGAACGCGCAGCGCATTGTTCTCGAATGTGCGTGTTCCTTGCAGAAAGGTTGCTATTGCCGGGTGCCAAATCCGCTCTTTCGACTTGAGGTTATCGAGGCACGACGCAATGCGTGGCTGGGCGAGGCGCAGATCATCCAGCCCCTGTCGATCCGCATCGTGGCCTTGGCCTGCGTGATCATGGTGGTGGCGGTCGGCCTCTACGCCTGGCAGGGCACCTACACACGCCGCATTCACGCCGTCGGCCTGCTCGCGCCCGATATCGGGCTGATCAGCCTCGCGAGCCCAGTGGCAGGGCGCGTCGGCTCGACTGGCGTTCGCGAGGGCGACAAGGTCGCCCGCGGGCAGCTCCTGTACACGATCGATCTCGACGCCGTGTCGGCGAGCGGCCCCACGCAGGAGCGCGTGATCGCCGAGTTGGAACGGCAGCGCCAGAGCGTGGAGCGGCAGCGGACCGCGCGGGCCGAGCTGGCCGGTACCGAGCGGCAGGCCCTGCGCGAGCAGGTGGCGAATCTGAGCGAGCAGTCGGCCCAACTCGCCAAGCAGATCGAGCTGCAGGACAAGCTCGTGCCGCCGCTCCGGGCGCGGGTCGAGGAACTCGCCGACGCCGTAGCGCGCGGCTACGCCCGCGCCGCCGACTTCCAGAGCCAGAACTACCTCTACATGCAGGCGAGCGCGCAGCTCGCGCAGTTCCAGCAGAGCCGCCTCCAGATCGACGGCAAACTCGCCGACACGAAATCCCAGCTCGCCGCCTACGACGACCGGCTGGCCCGCGACCTCGCCGACCTCGACCGGACCGCGGCCCAGCTGGCGCAGCAGAAGGCCGAGAGCGAGGCGCGCCGCGCCATCGAGATCCGGGCGCCGGAGGCCGGGACCCTGACGTCGATCCGCGCGCAGGTCGGCCAGACCGTGGCGGCCGGGGCGACGCTCCTGACCTTGCTGCCGAGCGCCGGGCGCCTCCAGGCGAACCTGTTCGTCGACTCGTCGGCCATCGGCTTCGCCGAGGCCGGCGCGCCCGTGATGCTGCGCTACGCCGCCTTCCCGTTCCAGCGCTTCGGCCTGCATCGCGGCGTCGTCACCGAGGTCACGCGCGCGCCGCTGGGCAGCGACGACGCGCCCGATTTCGCGCGGCGCGCAGCCGCCCGGGGGGAGGGAACCGACCTCTACCGCATCGTCGTCCGGCCGGATTCCGACACCGTACTGGCCTACGGCGAGCGGCGCAGCCTCGAGGCGGGCATGCGCGTCGAGGCCGACATCGCCCTGGAGAAGCGGTCGCTCTACCGCTGGCTGCTCGATCCGGTGGCGCATGTCCGGGAAAGCCTCGCCCTCGTCACGCGGGGCGGCCTTGACGGCCTGCCGGTCCGGAAGGCCGCGCCGTGACGGCGCCGTCCTTCGCCACCCGGCTGGATTTCGGACTCCGCCGTCGGGTGCCGGTCGTCCTTCAGGCCGAGGCCGCCGAATGCGGCATGGCCTGCCTCGCCATGGTCCTGGCCTATCACGGGCGCCAGATCGACCTCGCGACGCTGCGGCGGCGCCATCCCCTGTCTCTCAAGGGCATGACCCTGCGCAACCTGATCGATCTCTGCGGCGCGCAGGGCCTGACGGCCCGCGCCCTGCGGGTCGAGCTCAAGGATCTGCCCCGGCTCCGGCTGCCCTGCATCCTGCACTGGGGCCTCAACCACTTCGTGGTGCTGACCCGGGTCGAGCGTGGCGGCCTCGTCATCAACGATCCGGGCCGCGGCCGGCGCCGGGTCAGCCTCGCGGAGGCGTCACGGGAATTCACCGGCGTCGCCTTGGAGGCGGTGCCCAACCCGGGCTTCAGGCGCGAGCGGGCCGCCCCGGGCCTGCGGCTGCGCGATCTGTTCCGCAACATGGGCGGCATCCGCTCCGCCCTGGCCCAGGTCCTGGCCCTGTCGCTGGGAATCGAGCTCGTCGCCCTGCTGATGCCCATCGCCTCGCAGGTCGTGATCGACGAAGTGATCGTGAACGCCGATCACGACCTGCTTCTCGTGGTGGCGATCGGCCTCGCGCTGCTGCTGCTGCTCCAGCTCGGCCTCAGCATCGCCCGCACCTGGGCGATCATGCTGGCCGGGACCCGGCTGAACTACCAATGGTCGGCCGGCCTGTTCGACCACCTGTCGCGGCTGCCCCTCGACTATTTCGAGAAGCGCCATGTCGGCGACGTGATCTCGCGGTTCGGCTCCCTGGCGACCATCCAGAAGGGCCTGACGACCGACCTCGTCCAGGCCATGCTCGACGGGCTCATGGCCATCGGCATGCTGGCCATGCTGACGGTCTACGGTGGCTGGCTGGTTGCCGTGGTCCTGATCTCGACGGCGCTGAACGCGATCCTGCGCGTCTTCGCCTACGGCGCCTACCGAGAGGGCAGCGAGGAGGCCCTCGTGGCCGAGGCCCGCCAGCAGACGCACTTCATCGAGACGGTCCGCGGCATGGCGAGCGTCAAGCTCCTCGACCTGCGCGAACGGCGCAGCGGCGCCTGGATGAACCATTTCGTCACCGCCCTGAACGCCCGGCTGCGGCTGCAGCGCCTCGATCTCGTGTTCGGGCGCGCGAACGAGTTCCTGTTCGGCCTCGACCGCCTGATCCTGCTGGTCTTGGGCGCCCGCGCTGTTATCGGAGGGTCCCTCTCGCTCGGCATGCTGGTGGCGTTCCTCGCCTATCGCGACCAGTTCGCCGCGCGGGTCGGCAGCCTGATCGACGCGTGGTTCAAGCTGCGCATGCTCGACGTGCAGACCGACCGGCTCGCCGACATCGTGCTGTGCGAGCCCGAGGAGCAGGATCTCGCCGGCGCCGCGCCCTCCGCCGCGGCGCCGGTCGTCGCCCTGAAGGCCGGGGCGCTCAGCGGCGCGGGCCTGGCCCTGCGCTACGGCGCGGACGAGCCCTGGATCTTCCGCGGGGTCTCGCTGTCAGTCCGGGCCGGCGCCTCCTTCGCGATCACCGGTCCCTCGGGCTGCGGCAAGACCTCGCTCATGAAGGTGATGATGGGGTTGACGCCCCCCAGCGAGGGGATCGTCACCGCCGACGGCCAGGACATCCGCGTTGCCGCGGGGTCCTACCGGCGCCGGATCGCCGGCGTGATGCAGAGCGACGGCCTGTTCGCCGGCTCGATCGCCGAGAACATCGCGGCCTTCGACGAGCATCCGGATGCGGGCTGGATCGCCGAATGCGCCGCCCGGGCGGCGATTCTGGACGACATCCGCCGCATGCCGATGGGCTTCGAGAGCCTCGTCGGCGACATGGGCTCGACCCTATCGGGCGGCCAGAAGCAGCGCATCGTGCTGGCGCGCGCGCTCTATCGGCGGCCCGAGATCCTGTTCCTCGATGAGGCCACGAGCCACCTCGACGAGGCCACCGAGGCGGTGATCGCCGGCGCCCTGCGGGACCTGCGCATGACGCGGGTCATCGTGGCTCATCGCCCGGCGACGATCGCCCATGCGGACGCGGTGTTCGATTTCCCCGCCCAGGTCCGGGGCGCGGCGGATCTGGCCGCCGCGGGCTGACTCGCTTCGCCTAGGGAAGGGCGAGCCGGAGGTCCCCCGGCGCCAGGCCGAAGCGCTTGCGGAACCCGCGATTGAAGGTCGGCACGTCGGTGAACCCGCACGCATAGGCGATCGTGGCGATCCGCATCTTGTCGTCGCGGGCGGCCTCAAGCCGCCTGCGGGCCAGGTCGAGGCGCGCGTCCCGGATCGCCGCCGCGATGCCGCCGGTCTCCGCAAAGGCGCGGTACAGGCTGGTGCGCGACAGACCCAGCGCCACCTGGATGTCCCGCGGGTTCAGGTCGGGATCGTGCATCCGGCGCGCGATATGGGCGCGGGCGAGCGAGACGACGGCCGCCTGCGAGACCTCCTCGGGCTTCGTGCGCTGGGCCGCGCCGTCGACGAGGCGGCCGAGGAGATGGAGCACGCCCTCGATGGCCGCCTGCGCCTCGTCCTCGGACATCCAGGCGATCGAGTTGGCCAGGCTGCGCAGCCGGGCCCGGACCTCCGCCCCGGCCGGGTGCGGGTTGAGGCTGCGACCCACGAACGCGTCGGCGTCGCCGACCCAGGCTTCGAACAACTCGCGCGGCACGGCGAGGCGGATCTCATCGTAGGCGCTCTGGGTGCCGGCCACGAAGGGCCGGTTCCGCGACAGGAAGCTGATGTCGCCAGGGGTCAGCTGGGCCCCGCGGCCGTTCTGCTCCTGGTAGCCGATACCGTCGAGCGCGAGGCCGATCACCACGATCCCGCGGGCGTTCCGGTCGACGTGGCGGGAGCGGAACTCCACCTCGACCGGGCTGCTCACCGTGTGGGTCAGCGACCAACCGGTTGAGGCCACGGTCAGGCGCTTGGCCGAGAACCGCTCCCGCGGATGCTGCCGGTCGATATCGCCGAACGCCGCCAGGGCCGTGCAGCGCCAGAACTCGAAAGACCGCTGGGGCTCGATATGGTTCGTCGTCTCGACGAGGCTTGGGACAAGCACCGGGCTAGACACGTGTGACGCTCCCGTCCTGTCCGGCGGCGCCCTCCCGCCGACTGCACAAGTCTATCCTGTGAATCTTGCCGGATTGGCAATCGAAGTCCTGCCGACCCGGCAAGGTGGGGCGTCCCCGCAAGACTTATGCAACGGCTTGGCCTGACAGGCCGCGCGGACCCGCGACCAGCAGGGTCGCACTCGCGCCCAGAACGACCGTGATCACGGCGAACATCGCATGCGGTCCGTAGGCCGTGAGGATCGGCAGGAGGATGATCGGCGCCAGCGCCGCGACGATCCGGCCGCCGGCCCAGGCGCAGGTCATGGCCGAAGCCCGCAGCGGTGTCGGGAGCAGTTCGGTCGCATAGACGGCAAGGATGCTGCCGTAGGTCGCCGCCGCCGTGTTGAAAGCGATGCCGACCAGGACCAGCGTCAGGAACGTGCCGCTCGCCGCGAAGCCGGTGCCCAGGGCGGCCATCGCTGCCGCCAGACCCGTCAGGCAGGCGCGCCGCTCGAGCCGGTCGATCACCAGCGCGGTCAGCAGGGTGCCCAGCGGCGGACCGAGCATCGACAGCGCGGCGAAGGCGAGGGATTGCTCGACCTTGAAGCCCTTCTCCACCATGACGACGGCGCTGAGCAGCGGAAAAGCGATCGTCGCCAGGGGTGCGAGCGTGTAGAGCCCGACGAACAGGCCGGTCCGGCGCAGTTCGTGCGTCCCGGTGAACAGGGCGCGAAAGCCCACCGCGCCGGGTGCTGCCGGCGTGGTGGCCGGTCCGGCCGGTGTCGAGACCGGCACCCGGCCGGCGGCGCACTCGAACAGGCGGCAGGCGCTGTCGGCCTCGATGGAGCGCCCGATTGAGGCGAGCCACCGCGGCGAGTCCGGCAACCGCGCGAACAGGAAGCCGCCGAGCGCCGCCAGGGCGCCTCCGAGGATCAGCGCCCAGCGCCACGGCTCAATCCCGAGCGGCGCGCCCGGTGAGAGCGCCTGAACCAGGAGGATGACCGCCAGGCCGCCGAGAAGCCCGATCCCGGCACAGATCAGCAGCGTCGCGCCGCGGTGACGCGCCGGCATCACCTCGGCCAGGTAGGTTGCGACCAGGGGCGGAAACCCACCGATCGCGAAACCCGAGATCGTGCGGGCCACGGTCAGCGCGGTGAGCCCCTGGCTCGCGGCAGCCGCCAGCGATCCGGCGGCCATCAGTGCCAGGGAGGCCTGAAGCGCGCGCCTGCGACCGAGGCGATCACCCAGCATCCCGAAGAACGGGGCGCCCACGGCCCCGCCAGCGAAGACGGAGGCGAGAAGCAGCGAGAGGCTGCCGCGCGCCATGTTGTGGGGTGGGGCAAGGAAGATCGCCGCCAACGCGTTGCTCAGGGCGACTTCGGCGATGTCGGTGAACAGGCCCAGCGTGCAGACCGCGAGCGCCGCCGCGTGAAGCCGCGTGATCGGCAGGGCGTCGAGCCGTTGCGTGACGGCCGCGACCGACCCGCCCGTATGCGCGGCGGCATCGGGGGGCCTCGCGGCCTGAATTCGGGCGTCGATCACGCGTGTGTCCTCTCCGATCCGGAGCATGCGCGCAGCCGGTGACGCACCGCCTTAGCGGTGCGCCCGGCATCGGGGAACGTGATGGCGCTCACAAATCCACCATGCGCGCGGTCGTCGCGGCTCAGAGGAGCCGGCGCGGCGCGTTCAGGCGGCCTGCCAATGGTCCGGATCTAACGCGAATGCGGCGCGGCGCGCGGCACAGCGCGACTCGACCGTGCCGTCGCATTCATCCGACGGCGCGGTCGAAAGCGGCCGCCCGTTACGCAAGTTTACTACGATATGCCGGTTGAAACCCTGGCCGGGCGCCTGGAACACGGCGGCGACCTGCGCCGCCAACCAGTCCTCGGTCGGCTTCTGACAGGCGGATAGGATGCCATCTGCTATTTGAGCTGGTCAACCGGCCGTGGCCACCTGTCCGCGTGTCAATTGCCGAGCCATCGTGCGACGCGCTGCGTGCCACCTCTCGATGTGAGTGTTCGGGATCGCGAACGTCACGTTAGGCAGGCGCGTTCGCGGAAATCACTGTCCATCCAGGAAAGCGAGTAGCGCCGCGTTGAAGAGTGCCGGATCTTGGAGGAAGGCGAAGTGGCTGACATTCGGCAGGATCAGGAGACCCGCCCCGGGGATCGTGGCGGCGAGATATTCGGTATGCGCGCGCTTGATACCCTCGTCGTGGTCGCCGTCCGCGATCAGGACCGGCGTGCGGATCCGCTTCAGATCGGCTTCGGTCCAGTGCGGCTGCCCGCTCCACATCCGGCCGACCGCGTCGACGAAGGCGCCATAGTCCTTCGGAGCCGGCGAGAGGGCCTCGTACTCCTTGCCGGCCCGATCGATGAAGGCGGCGAAGGTCGGGTTCTTCTCCACACCCTCGATCAGGCCCGAAGGATCGGCGTTGGCGCCAAACGCGAACACTTTGCCGACGCGGTCGGGGTGGCGCATCGCCATGTCGAGACCCAGGATCGCGCCATCGCTCCACCCGACGACGTCGGCGCGTGGGATCTTCAACATGTCGAGCAGACCGACCACGTCGTCGGTCATCAGATCGTAGCCGAACGGCTGATCATCCCGCGTGCTGCGGCCGTGCCCACGGCTGTCCACGAGGATGACCGTGCGGTGGCTGGCGAGCGCCTCGGCCTGGTGACCCCAGTAATCGGAGTTCGACAAGCCGCCATGCAGCATGACGATCGGCGGGCCATTGCCAATTCTGGCATAATACAGCCGGATGCCATTGACCGCGGCATAGCCCGCGGTCTCGCCGACGAGCGGCGCGGGAGTCGGCGGCAATTCCTGCCAGCGCGGTTTGGCCCAGGCCGGGGCACAGCACAGCAGGAGCGAGAGGGCGATCACACGTCGAAGCATCGAGCGCCTGTCCGTCAGGTTCGGAACCGGGCTGTCGGATAGGGACGGGACATCTCGAACCGCTATCGCCGCGCTACGCGGTCGACTTGCACGCCTCGATCTGCTCGCCTCCTATGACAGGACGATTTCAAAAATGCTCGGGGCCAGCAGCGCCGCGGGACGTCGGCTTTGCCGCGCTCACCCAAACACGGATCGGACGCTCTCCGTCCGTCGCGGGGGCACGAATGGGCATCGAGCGTCGAATCCGGCTCTCTAGAAGCGTGGATTCGTGCGGCGTGACCGGTCCGGCGGCGATGCGGGAGCGGCCAGGGCGGGCCGATGGCCGACCACGTCCCCGTTCCGGTAGGCCTCCCGGATGTTGTGGCGCGCGGCCCGCCCCGCCGTCCCGCCGGGCTGCGTCACGGCCGAGTCGCCCGACGGGGCCAGGACGGTCTGCGCGGCGGCTGGTCCAGCGCCGAGAAGGACAGCGATCGCGGCGCAGCCCGACAGACCCTTCATGCCCGCATTCCTCCTCATCGATCTCGCCGCTCCAAAGTGCGGACACCGGTTCGCCCTTCCGCGTCGGCCGCCGGGATCCGAAGGCCCGGACCGACAGTCGCCTGCGCGCGTCACCCGTCAGGCATATCTACGTTCGTGCGGGCGATCGGTTCACCAAGGCGGCGGTCGTTGGCGGCGCTCGGCGGAACGGACGGGCTTCCGTCGGTCAGGCGGCCTTTCGGCCGAGCCGGATCGCCTTGGCGATCCTTGAGCGGCGCTCGGCATAGCCGGGCGCGGTCATCGGGTAATCATCCGGCAGCCCGTAGCGCGCGCGGTAGAGTTCGGGCGTGAGCCCATGCGCCCGTAGGTGCCGCTTCATGGTCTTGTAGGATCGGCCGTCGATGAAGCTGACGATGCCATCCTGGCGGACGGACCCGCGGATCTGTGCGGGCGAGAGCTGTTCGGGGCGCGCCTCGACGGCCTCCGGTCGGTCGGCGAGTGCAGACAGCGCTCCGTGCACCGTCGCCAGAAGCGGTGGCAGACTGGTTTGCGGGATCGCGTTGTACGACAGATAGGCGGTTACGACTCGCACCGCGACCTCTCTGAGCGTCGGTTCGCGACTGTCTTGGTCCGTGCGCAATTCGATCGATCCCATCTTCGATCCTCGCGAAACCTTCCGTTCATCATGCTTACTCGGACATTATTGGGTGTCAATGATCCATGATGTATCCGGCAAGTGACTTGTTTTGAATAAAAAATTCTTTGCGTGAATGTGCGATGGCGTTTGGTCGCGGATGAGCCTGCGCTCATGTCTGAGATTTCAAGGGAGGCGGTCTGGCGCTTTTGCTTCGCCAGTCTTCGTGATCCAATGCCGTCTTACCGGATCGCGAAGTCTCTCCATGACCGCTACACGCCGCCTGACCGTGTCGAGGCCGAGAGTGCAGAGGTTTTCCGCCCTCACGGCCACGCACCGCGCGGCGCCTGCGGCAGGCCGAGGGTGCGTGGTGCTGGTGGCACTCTTCGGAATGCTGCTCGCGGCGCCCTCTGCGCACGGGCAGGAGGTGGATGATCCGTCGGAAGCCGAGATGCGGGCCCGGGTCGCGGCGGCGTTCCCGGATGCGGGTCTAGTGCGGTTCCGCAAGGTCCGTCCGATCACCGCAGGGACGGAGCCCATGGTGGCGTTCTGCGGCCAGGTCAGCACTGGAAATCCGGCGCAGGGGCAGGCGGATTTCCAGCTGTTCCTCTACGATCGAACCGCCACGGCCGAGACCGTCCGCATCCTCGGCGCCGAGTCCCTCAACGGCTATCGTGTTGGCCGGAAGCTGATCGGCGCGCTGCGGCGCGTCGGCTGCCTCTGAGGCCGACGGCCGGGATGCCCCGTCTCATGCGTGACGGAAATGTGGCAGAAGCTTGACTATTGTGGCGCAACGGGATTATAACTTGACCGTGGCGTTGCAGTTACACCCCCGAGACCTTTGGAGGTTCGGATGTGCGCGCGGAAGACGTTCTACATTTTCGTCGAGGCCTCCGATGGAGCGCAGTTCTGCGCCGTCCGGCAGGATCAGCCGATCCCGTCGGTGATCGACGGTGTGCGCTGGAAGTATGTGAGTTGCATCGATACCGCGCGGGACAAGCCGTACGGGTTCGACGCTGATGCGGCGCATGCGGCAATGCGGCGGCAGGGCGTCTACTTCTACCGGCGCGAGCTGATGTTCCGCAGGGCCGATTTCCTGCTCGAAGCCGCCTGATGGCGGGCTGCTTCGGCAAAGGTCTGGCCGGCGTGCTCGTCCTTCTTGGCGGTCTCGGCCTCGCGCCTGGCGTCGCCGAGGCACAGATGCCGACACGGATCGGCACCTGCGTGGCGACCACGATCACGCGAATCGGAACCCGCTTCAGCGATACGCTCGTGAAGCCGAAGGGTGACGGGACAGGCGATGGGACGAGTGTCGATCTCAAGAACGGCGTCTACGGCATCTCATATGCCTATATCGAGGCTATCGGGCGGTCGCGGGTCGGAGACCGGGTCCTGACCTGCCTCGTCGCCTTGCCGACCGGCTGCCCCAAAGGCGACGATCGCGGCAAGACGTACACCACGACCAACCTGCGCACGCTGGATTCTTGGACGCTGCCCGACTCGCAGCACATGTGCGGCGGGGCCTGATCCCGCGACGGTGAAGCCACCGTGGGGATGACCGCGTTTCCTCACCGAGGGCGAGAATCGGGCCCTTGCGATCAAGAGGATGATCCGTGTCGATCAGGAACGGTCTTGCCGCCCTCATGCTGGCGGCGGCGGGCGCGGCACCGACCCCCGCCGGGGCGTGGGGCGTTCCCGGATGCACCAACCTCCCCGAATACAACCGCGCCCTGGGGGCCCTGCAGGGCATGACGAGCGCCTGCGACATGAGCGTCGAGGAGGCCCGGCGGGTCGTGGCGGCCCATGACGGCGTCGCGCCCGGCCCGGCGGTCGCCGCGGAGCCGCAGGCGTCACCGCGGGGCGCGCCGCGCCACCGCCGAGTGCGAACGCACCGGGGCGCCCGCCCGCGGCATCACCGCTGAACCGGCTGTCCGCCGGGTGACCTGCGCTCAGGTCTCGTTCCGCGCCGTGTCTGGAGGATCGGCGCGCGTGCGCGCCCAGTCCCGGTCGCGCTCCGCCTGCCGGGCGCGCTGCTCCGCCGCGTAGGCGTCCTGGTCGGCGCGCTCCCGCTTCCGGTGGCGGTCGGCGGCGGCTGCCGACCGCTTCCGCCACGCTTCCGTCTCGGCCTTCTGACGGAGCAGTTCCTCGACCGTGATAGGCGCCACCGGCGCCTTGGGTTGCGCCCAAGGATAGGTCCGCCGGGGCGGAGGCGGACGCGACGCCCGGGGCTCGGACGCCTGCCCACTCCGCCGGACGATCTCGGCCGCCTCGGCGAGTGTGAGGCCGGCGCCCTGGGCGATGCGCTCGGCGGCAGCCCGCGCGGCCGCGCGCTCGCCCGCCGTGCCGCCCTGGGCGGCGAGGGTGAGGCATTTTTCGAACCGGTCTCGGTCGGCGGGCGTCATGGGCGGCGTCTTACCGCCAACTCGGCCCGCCTGTCCCGCCGCGGCGCGTCGACCCGTCCGCGCCCGTCAATCCGGCTTCGCGCTGGCCACCGTGTTGGTGAAGCTGTAGCTGCCGAGCTTCTCGCCGACGACCTGGACGGCACCCTCCGTGAGGGAGTTCAACCGTCGGGAGCGGATCTTCATGGTCCCGGACAGGCCCGCGAACTTGCCGGTGCCGCCGATCCACTCGCCCGTCCCCTCGTTGACGGCGCCCAGAGGCTGAACCGGATAGTCCCACTTCTCGAAGACGTGGTCGCCGTCGGCGTCGACGTAGTCGCAATAGCCGTGATTCTCGAGGGTCTTGGCGATGTTGTCGATGAGCGGGGCGGAAGTGCAGCGTCCGGCCATGTTGTGCAGGAGCCGGCCACCCGATTCGTTGACGGCGGTCATCATGTTGATGCTCGCCGAGGCCGTGCGGTTCTCGCCGATCACCACAGGTTTCTGCGCGGAGATACTGGTCGACGTATAGGTGATCCTGAAATCACCCTGCCGCGGCATGTCCTCGGCGCGGGCCGTGATCGCGCCGAGGAGAAGCAGGCCGAGTGCGGTGGCGGACGGACTCGTGAGGGATGCTGCGCGGATGGTCCTTGGTGTCATGGCGACCTCCCAGTCCGACGCATTCGAGACCGGTCGGCTTCGATCGTTCTGTCGGACGACAGCATACCGAATCATGTGCGTCCGTATAATACTGTTCTCGACCAGATGAATATTCAATATGGATCGAACGCAACGAGATTTTTCGGCCGGAATCGTCTGACGGAGCCGTGGGCGAGTCGGTGATCTCTGCAGCGTCTGGCCGGGAGGCCGGTCTTCTGTGGCCGGAGCCGTCGCGCCGTTCCAGACGAGGAGGCGTTCGGGTGCCGCTACGGCCGGGCGCGCCCGTTTCCACTCGGTCTGACCGCCGGCAGGCCGCTCCCGTCCGGCAAGCCGCCGAGCACAACGAGGATGCGTCCCAGCAGCGCCCGCGAGTGGCGCGCGCCGCTCCCGATGGCTGTGGGGTCCGGACGGCCTGGATGGGCCTCGTAGGCCGCGCGCAGCCGGGCAAGCTGCCGTCTGCGCGTATCGGGATCGCTGGAGCCCATGGTCCATCCTCCCGGCGGGCTCTGGCTCGCGGTGCGCCCCCGCGAACGAGCCTTCGACCATCCCGAGTCGGGGAGTTGGAAAACCGTGTCTGAACGGTCCCTACGACCTTTAGCGCCGGAACGCCTGGACATGCGTCGCAGGCTCCCCGACCGTGTGGCCAAGGATGCGGGTGCCGTTCTGGTCGGCACCGACCATCAGACAGGGGGTTCCACGCCCCAGGGTCGCGCGTACGGCCCCGCGGGCTTTCTAACCGCCTCTAGGAACTGAATCCAGCCCGGCGTGTCGCGCCGCGCTCGAGATGGCGGAAGCCGGCATCAATCAGGAGCGCCAGCGCCGACACCACGAGGCCGCCCTGCAGCACGTAGGCGGTGTTGCCGGTGAGGAGGCCGGAGACGATGACCTCGCCGAGGGTGCTGGCCGCCACCGTCGAGCCGATCGTCGCCGTCGCAAGGCCGATGACCGCAGCGAGGCGGATCCCTGACAGGATCATCGGCAGCGCCAGGGGTAGCTCGACGCGGAGGAGCCGCTGCCGGTCGGTCATGCCCATGCCGCGCGCGGCCTCCATCAGCGCCGGATCGAGCTCGTCGAGTCCGGTGAGGGCGGTCTCGAAGATCGGCAGCAGCCCGTAGAGCACGAGCGCGATGAGGGTAGGGGCGGCGCCGAACCCGAAGATCGGCACCGCCAGGGCCAGGACCGCCACGGGCGGGAAGGTCTGGCCGACGCGGGCCACGGACCGGGCGAACGGCAGCACGTCGCGCCCGGCAGGCCGCGTCGCTGCGACGGCGAGGCCGAGGGCGATCACGGCGGCCGTCAGGGTCGCGACGGCGACCAGCAGGAGATGATTGGCGGCGAGTGTCAGCAGCGGCGTCTGCGCGTAGATCGGCGGCGTATCGCCGGGGGTGAACGGGCGGAACAGTGGCGCGAAGCGGCCCGGCGTGATCAGGAACGCGCCGAGCAGGGCGAGGAGCGCGGCCCAGGCGCAATGCGAGGCCCGGCTCACGGCCGGCCGCCCTGGGCCTCGAGGGCCGACCGCGTGACCCGTCCCAGGACCACGCCGTCGCGGCTGACCGGGAGGGCAGGGCGCCGGGACCATAGGCTCTCCGCCAGGGCTACGCGCACCGAGGTCCCGGTCGGGATGGGCAGGCCCGGTGCCGGCCCGGGCTCGACGAGGTCGTCCACGACGCGCAGGCTCATGAGCTGGAAGGCCCGGTCGCCGCTGCCGAGGAGGGCGCCCACGAAGGCGGTGGCGGGCGCGCCGAGAAGGTCCGCCGGCGCGGCCTCCTGGACCAGACGTCCGCCATCCATCACGGCGATCCGGTGGCCCAGGTGCAGGGCCTCGTTCATGTCGTGGGTCACCAGCACGATCGTGGTTCCGTATCGCTTCTGGATCGCCAGCAGATCCTCCTGCGCCCGGCTGCGGATGATCGGATCGAGGGCGCCGAAGGGCTCGTCCATCAGCAGAATCGGCGGCTCGGCTGCGAGCGCCCGGGCGACGCCAATCCGCTGCTGCTCGCCCCCCGAGAGCGCCGCCGGCAGGCGGTCCCGGTAGATCGCCGGATCGAGGTTGAACAGGCCGAGGAGTTCATCGACCCGGGCGGCGATCCGCCCGCGCGTCCAGCCGATGAGGTTCGGCACCACCGCGATGTTCTCCGCGACCGTGCGGTGGGGGAACAGCCCGTGACCCTGGATAGCGTAGCCGATCCCGCGCCGCAGGCGATGTGGGGGCACCTCCCGGATGTCCCGGTCCGCGATCCGGATCGTGCCGGCACTCGGCTCGATCAGGCGATTGATCATCCGCAACAGGGTCGTCTTGCCCGATCCCGAGGTGCCGACCACCGTCAGGATCGTCCCGGCCTCGACCCGCAGGGTGACGCCCGCCACGACCGCGCGCCCGTCGAAGACGCGGCTCACCTCGGCGAGATCGATCATGGAATCCGCTCCGCCGCGCGGCCGCGGCTCAGGTCGATGACCGCGTCGAGCAGCACGGCGGCGCCGGTCGCCATGGCGACGGTCGGCAGCGCGCCGAGCAGGACGAGATCGCCCGCATTCTGGCTGATGCCCTGGAAGACGAACACGCCGAGGCCGCCGCCGCCCACGAGCCCCGCGATCACCGCGAGCCCGATATTCTGGACGAGGACGATCCGGATCCCCGTCAGGATCGCCGGGAGGGCGAGGGGCAGCTCCACCTGGAACAGCCGCTGCCGCGCGGTCATGCCGACGCCCCGGGCGGCGTCGCGCACCCGCCAGGGCACGGCGTCGAGGCCGGTGACGGTCGCTGCGGCCACGGGCAGGAGCGCGTAGGCCAGCAGCGCCACGAAGGCTGGTGCGGCGCCGATCCCCGCGATGCCGAGGGCGGCCGCGCCCGGAATCTCCCGGCCGATCCAGGCGAGCGGCGCGATCAGCATCCCGAACAGCGCCATGGATGGGATGGTCTGCACGACGTTGAGGGTGGCGAGCAGGCCGGTCCGCAGCGCCGGGACCGGGCGGCCCAGGATGGCCGCCGGGATGCCCAGAGCGGCGGCGGCCGCCACCGAGGCCAGGGCAAGTCCCGCATGGGTCCGCAACTCCCGGCCGAACGTGTCGGAGCGGCTGGCATATTCCCGCAGGACCGAGAGGTTGTTCCAGAACCCGGCTCGCAGGGCGAGCCCCGTCACCGCGGCTAACGACGCCAGCAGAGCGATCCGCAGGACCGGTCCCGGCCGCAGCCGCGCCAGCCCGTCGCCGACGGCGAGGGCCGCCGTCACGAAGGCCAACCACCAGCCCGCATCCGGCGAGACCCGGCCGTAGCGGTCGCCCGGCGCAGTCAAATGGTCGGCCGCCCAGCCGGCCGCGAGGCCGAGCAGAAGCAGCGTTGCGGCGGCGGCGACAAGGCGCAGGAGCGGTGCCGCTCGCAGGGCCAGGAGCGGCAGGGCGACGGCAACGATGCCCCCGAGGAGAAGCGCCTCGCCGGGCGGAAGCGCCGACCAGGCGGTGAGCCCGGAGCCGGCCGCGATCCTGTTCGGTCGGGTCGTCATCAGCGGTAGGACGAGAAGACTCAGTGCCAGCAGGGCAGCGAAGGCCGAGCCCAGCGGATCAACGCCGGGGCGGAACAGCCAGGTCGTGGAACGTTCCCCCATCCTCAAGCTCCGACGGTGCCCGGCGGCGCTAGTTCAAGTCTGGTCTGCACGGGGGCGCGCTTCATGAGACTGGTGACCGGCTCCGCGACGCGTCCCTGCGGCCCGCCGACCATCCTTGCCGACGGAGCGTCGGCTTGTCGACGCAGGATCCTTCGGAAGGCCGTTGAGGATTCCGCACCGTCACTTCGCGCGGCGAGCAGCAATCCCGTGGGCACCATCGCGTCCGATGTCGCGCGGCCCTGGATTGCTTACGCTCCGCTCGCAAGGACGCGGGTCGCTGCGCTGTCTGTGCGGGCTGCTCAACGCACGAACCCGTTCTGCCGGAGGAAATCCGCCGCGACGGCGGAGGCCGGCTCGCCGCCGATCTGGACGCGGCCGTTGAGATCCCGCAGCGTGGCGAGATCGAGCCTGCGGAAGACCGGTTCTAGCGCCCTGGCGATCTCGGGGTGGGCTTTCAGGACAGCCCCGCGGACCACAGGTGCCGGCTGGTAGACCGGCTGTACGCCCTTGTCGTCATCCATCATCACGAGCCGCGCGGCCGCGAGGCCGCCATCGGTGCCGAACACCATGGCGGCGTTCGTTCCAGAGGTGCCCCTTGCCGCCGCGGCGATCGTGGCGGCCGTGTCGCCGCCGGCCAGGATGACGAGTTGCTCGGGCCTGAGCGCGAAGCCGTAGGTCCTGCCGAAGGCCGGCAGCGCGCCCGGGGCAGTCACGAATTCCGACGACGCGGCGAGCTTGATCGAACCGCCGCCCGCTACGTGGCGGCCGAAATCGCTCATGGTCTTTAGGCCTGCGGCCTGCGCGATGTCCTGGCGCACCGCGATGGCCCAGGTGTTATTGGCCGAGGCCGGGGTCAGCCATGCGATGTCGTTAGCGGCCAAGTCCAAGTCCCGGGCCGTCCGGTAGGCCGCCTCCGGGTCCTTCCAGACAGGGAGATCTGTCTTCCCGAAGAAGAACGCCGCGTTACCAGTGTATTCGGGATAGATGTCGATCTGACCCTCGATCAGGGCCTGACGCAGGATCGCGGTGGCGCCGAGCTGGATCTTGTCGACCGTCGGTAGGCCTCTGGCCTTCAGGACTTGCAGGATGATGTTCCCGAGCACCCCGCCCTCCGTATCGATCTTGGAGGCGACGACGATCCCAGCCGCCTGCGCATCGGGGAGGGCGATGAGCAGCGCGATGGCCGACGCGGCGAGCCATGCGAGGATCCGCTTCACCATCGTCTCAAGGTTCCCCCATTCGTGCGCCGGCCGGTCTCGGCAGGCGCCTGCGCCGCGACATGTAGGGTCGGCCCGGGGAAATCCCGTTGAGTTCGGGCGACATTCCGGTGGCCACGGTCGCGGCGCGATTCGACGGCGCACGGGGCGGACGTTTTCAATCGCTGGCTTCGGCGCCGTTCCTGCGCGTGGCCTGGGAGCTGTTCGCCGCGCTCGTCATGCCGGGAAGGCACATCGAACGAAGGCCCGAATCGGAGCCGTATCAAATGAACGCAATCCCGTTAATATTGCTTAACCTTTACATGATGCTGCTGCGAACAATCATAGCCCTAAAGAGATAATCTTGGTTAGATTGTTCTTGTCGAAAGGAGGGGAGATATGTCGTATTCGATTCTCGTTCGCGATCTCACCCGCGCGAACGCAGGCACGCAGCAACTTCTGGCCTACGACATTCATGACCGGTCGGCGGCGGAAACTCTCGTTTCCGTGATCGCTACGTCGTACCGGGATCACGGTTTCAATCCAGCCACCCGCGTCCACTGGTTTCGCCATCAGGGGGGCGTGCGCGAGATCTTCACCTGGCCGCGCCATTGACCGGCGGCGCACCGCCTCACGTGCCGCAGAAGGTGCGATAGCCAACGCCGCCGCCCTCGGGCGCCGCGGCGAAGGCGGCGTGGTCCGGCTGGTCCGCGTAGGGGCGAGACAGAACCGCCAGGAGCGTCTCGAACGGCGCGAAATCCGCCCGCTCCACGGCCGCCTCGATCATCGCCTCGACCCGGTGGTTGCGCGGGATGAAGGCCGGATTGGTCCGGCGCATCGCGTCGGCTGTCTTGGCCGGGTCGCGCGCCTCCTGCGCCAACCGGCTGCGCCATTCAACCGCCCAGGCATCGTAAGCCGTGGGATCGACGAAAAGGTCGCGCACGACCGCGTCGGCCTCCGGGCGCTCCGCGGCGGCGCAGAGATTGCGGAACGTCAGGGTGAAGTCGGCCTGGTTCTCGGCCATGCGCTTGAGGAGGTCGCCCGCCAGGGCGGGGTCGCCTTCCCGGGTCTCGGCGAGGCCGAGCTTGCGGGCCAAGCCGCCGTGATAGGCGGCCTCGAAGCGCGGCGCGTAGAGGGCCAGCGCCGCCTCGGCCTCAGCGACCGAGGCGGTCTCGTCGTCGGCGAGCAGCGGCAGCAGGGTCTCGGCGAGCCGGGTCAGGTTCCAGAGCGCAATGCGCGCCTGCTGGCCATAGGCGTAGCGACCGTTCCGATCGATCGAGCTATAGACTGTCCGGGGATCATAGGCGTCAAGAAAGGCGCAGGGCCCGTAATCGATCGTCTCGCCGGCGACCGACATGTTGTCGGTGTTCATCACCCCGTGGACGAAGCCGACATGCAGCCAGCGGGCGACGAGGTCGGCTTGGGCGACGACGACGCCCTCCAGCAGCGCCCGGTAGGGGCTCGCGGCCGTAGCGGCCTCGGGATAGTGTCGGGCCACGACGTGGTCGGCGAGGGCGCGCAGGCCCTCGACGTCGCCGCGCGCTGCGAAGAACTGGAACGTTCCGACTCGGATATGGCTCGAGGCCACGCGGGTGAGGACCGCGCCGGGCAGGAGCGTCTCGCGCACCACTGGCTCGCCGGTGGTGACGGCGGCGAGCGCCCGGGTGGTCGGGATGCCGAGCGCCGCCATGGCCTCGCTGACGAGATATTCGCGCAGCACCGGGCCGAGCGCCGCCCGCCCGTCGCCCCGCCGGGAGAATGGCGTCGGGCCCGCCCCCTTGAGCTGGATGTCGCGGCGATGCCCATCACGGTCGACCACTTCGCCGAGGAGGACCGCCCGGCCGTCGCCGAGCTGCGGCACGAACTGGCCGAACTGATGCCCGGCATAGGCCGCCGCGATCGGATCGGCGCCCTCCGGGACGACGTTCCCCGCGAGCGCGGCAACGCCGTCCGGGCCGGCGAGCCAGTCCGGATCGAGACCGAGTTCCTCGGTGAGCGCGCGGTTCAGCCGGACCAAGCGCGGCGCCGCCACGGGCGTCGGCAGTCGGCGCGCGTAGAAGCGCTCTGGCAGGCGGGTGTAGCTGTTGTCGAAGGGGAGTGCCGTCATCGTCAGGATCTATGAAGGGCGGGAGCGGGGGGCAAGCGGCGCCCTCCGGGGGAACGGGATCAGACGGTGCAATCGAGTCCGGTGAGCGTCTCGGACAGCGACCAGAGCCGCTGAGCGGCGGCGGAATCGCGAGCCTGTGCGGCGATGTCGGCCCGGGTCGGATAGCCGTGCAGCTCCCAGATCCCGTCGGGCCCGCAATAGGCGCCGCCCTCGGCCTCCGGCGCCGTGGCGGCGAAGAGCAGCGGCAGCGCGCCCCGCGCCGCAGGCTGGCCGATCACCGTGAAGATCAGGTGCCCGGCGAGCCGCTGGACCGGCCCGGCCCGGTCGCCGCGGCGGAACACATCCGTCCGCGCCGCGCCGGGATGGGCCGAGACCGCGCGGATCGGCGAGCCCGCCGCCTTCAGGCGCCGGTCGAGTTCGAGCCCGAACATCAGCATCGCGAGCTTCGGCTGCCGGTAGGCCTTCTGCGGCCCGTAGCCCTGCTGGAGCTGGAGATCGTCGAAGTGAATCCGCCCCCGCCGATGCGCGAGGCTCGCCACTGGGACGATCCGGGAGGTCGCCTGCGCGGGTATGAGGGGCAGGAGCAGCCCGGTAAGCGCGAAATGGCCGAGATAGTTTGTGCCGAGCTGGCGCTCGAACCCGTCCACTGTCTCCTCGCGCTTCGGAACGGCGGCAATGCCGGCATTGAGCAGGAGAATGTCGACCGGCCGCTGGTCCATCCGGCACGCCGCGCCGAAGGCGCGCACGGAGGCGAGGCTGCCGATGTCGAGATGGCGGAAGTCCAGCCGCGCGCCCGGATGACGGCGCCGGATCGACGCCATGGCGCGCTGCGCCTTCTCTACGTCGCGGGCGGCGAGGATCACTGCGGCGCCCGCCCCCGCGAGGGTGAGGGCGGCCTCGAAGCCGAGCCCGCTGGTCGCGCCGGTGACGATCGCCCGCCGACCGGTCTGGCTCGGCATGTCGCGGATCGTCCGCCGGGTCCGGGTCATCGTCGCTCACATCTCCGCTCCTCGGCTAATCCGCCGGGCGCGGGGTGGTTCGCGGCGGAGCCGCCGCGCTCAGGCGTCGGCGGGGCTGATCGTCTCGATCGCCCGCGCTGCCGGATCCCGACGAGTCGAGGCGCCGGCCGGCGCGCGCCGCACAGCCCTGTCCCGGCAGGCGAGGGCAGCGAGGGCCAGCAGCCCGCCCGCCAGCACATCCGACAGGTAATGGCCCCCCGATCCGACCGTCGCGACGATCACCGCCAGGTTGAGCAGGACGGCGAGGAGGCCGAGGAGCGGCACCGGTGCGAGCGCCCAGGCCGTCAGGATCGCCAGGCAGACATGGAAGGATGGGAAGGTCGCGAGTCCGCGCAGGTCGCCGAGCGCCAGCGTGTGCAGGGTACCGGCCCGCAGCCGCGCCACCGGCTCCAGGTGCCAGAGCGCGCCCACCGTCTCAAGCGGCTCGGACGGGACGAGGGGTGGCGCATAATGGGCGTAGGGTCCGAGCGCCGGCAGCAGCGCCGCGAGGGCGATCACACAGAGCAGCGTCGCGGCGAACAGCCGGATGTAGGTCCAGAGCCGACCGAGCCGGCGGGTCGCGCTCAGCGCGATCACCACGAGCCCGACCTGCGGCCCGCTGGAGTGGTAGGCGAGCGCCAGCCACCACGACAGGGTCGGATGCCGGGCCAGGAAAGCCACGTGGGCCGTCCAGTCGAAGCCGAGGGCAGTCTCGATGCGGGCCAGCATGCCATCGATGAAGGGCAGCCCGAGCCCGGCCGCCAGGAAGTGCAGGACCGCCACCGGCACCGTGAAGGCGATCAGGAATGCGCTCGCCAGGGCCATGCCGCGCAGGGGCGGATCCGATTTCACCGTGCTCAGGCAGGAGGCCGCGATCAGCAGGACAAGAACGGCCCCGCCGGCGAGGCTGAAGCCCAAGGGCTCGGCCGCCACCCCGGCCACCCCCATCCAGATCGCATCGACCACGCTGATCGCCAGGGCGAGAACCCATAGCCCGGGATCTGGCGCGGCGATCCCGGTGCTGTGCCGGCGCAGGAGACGGTACCAGGGGCGGGCGGAGCTTCGATCGGGGCGGGCGGGCTCGCGGCGGGCGTGAACGACCCGGTCTTGACGCATGATCCGGCTCACCTCGCCCGTCACGGCCAATGCTTGGCCGCGACAGGGATACGCCGCCCAGCCGGAAAGGTTCTCGGCCTGGGGATGCGGCGGGGATTAACGGCCTGTCGGCGAGGCAGCCCCGGTGGCCGGGGGCTTGCCGGTACCGACCTCGCCCTCCGTCGGGGGCACGGCGGACGGATGGGTGACCGCGTCGGTCGCGGTCTTGCCCGGATCCTTCGTGTCGGCTGCCGGCTTCGGCGCAGTCTCGGCGCGGGGCTCCGGTCCGGGCCGGTCCTGCGCCCAGGCCGCGGCCGGCAGGGCGGCCACGGTCGCGGCGGCGAAGAGAAGGGCGGGGATCGATCGGTTCAAGCTTGGCTCCGTCGCGCTCGGTCGGGCGTTCAGCGGGGCCAACGGCCGGCCGCAGGCGTCGTTCCGACGCGCGGCGGCCCGGAGGTGACGGGCGGGTGCAGCCAGCGCGCCATGCCCGATCCCGTCATCCCAGCTCCGCGCCCGAAGATCGGGCGCCGGAGCGCGGCCGGCGCTCACGCCTCCGCGGTGGCCTTCCGGGACTTGCGGCCCCTGCTCGACTTCGTGCCGCTCGCCTCCGGAGGCGTGACGGCGTCCGAGGCTTCGCTCCGCTTCGTGGCGGGGCCCCGGCGCTTGTGGCCCAGGCCTGCATTGCGAGCGAATTCGGCCCGCATTGCCGAGTAGTTGGACGCGGTCGTCGGGTAATCCGGCGGCAGCCCGTAGCGCTGCCGGTATTGCTCGATCGTCATGCCGTTGCCGGTGAGATGACGCTTCAGCGTCTTGTACGGCTTGCCGTCGATGAAGCTGATCAGGGCGTCCGGCGTGACCGACTTCTTGATCTGCGCCGGTGTCGCCTTCTTGAACTCCGGCTCGGCCGAGGCCGTCGTCTGGCCAAGACCGGCCAGCGCAGCATGAACGCCGGACAGGAGCGACGGGAGGTCGGGAACCGGGACCGAGTTGTTGGCCACATAAGCCGAAACAATGTCGGCGGTCAGCTCAACGAAATCGATCGGGTCCTGGTGCGGTGCAGGATTGCTATCTTCCATAGGCGCCTCTCACGTGTGAGTGATCCATGAACGTGGATTCGCTTCTCGACAGTCAAGTCCTTATCTGCATGAAGATATCCCATAATGCCTGTTATCTACCGGATGCATCGACGAATACCAACATAGATCAGTGGCGATTTTGGCGCTGGATACTTTCAGACACGATGGCTGCGCGCGCCGCCGGATCGACTGGCGCGCTCTCGCGCGGGACGGAGCCGTACGGGCGGCTTTAGAAAGCGTTAATCCTGCCGTGGTCCCTGGCAGGGTCGCTCCGGTTTCAGGGGCAAGAAGCCGAACGACAGGCGGGCCGAGCCATGCCCCTCCAAGCTCGGCCCGCGCCCTCGCGGCGCTCAGGCGTTGGCGGCGGTCCCGATGGGCGTGGTGATCGCGCCGCGCGTTCCCGGCGGGACGACAGCCTGCAGCACCCGCGCCGGCCCGGACGCGTGATCGGCGCGGTAGCTGCGCTCAAGGGTCATCAGCGTCCGCATCGGCGCCTCGGCCAGATCGAGGAGGCGGGCATCGCGCCAGCGGAGCTTGGTGAGACCGGCCCGGCTGAACCACCGCGGCCTTTCCTCTTCGACGAGCAGGACCAGCTTGCCCGTCCACGTCTTGCGAAACCAGAACCGTCCCGTGAGCTTGGCCGCGCCGAACATGCCGCACCTCGCGTGAGAGCCCCCTGAGGCAACGCGGGTCAAGCTCGGCGGTTTCCGCCGGAAGCTGGTTGCTACGCGCCGAAAAGGTGCCGCATCCCTGCACGGACTACAGGCGCGCGAGTGGCCACCGTCGCGACGCCCCGCGCTTCGCCCCTACCCTCTCGCGATGTCAGTGAACCGGTCCGGCGGGACTCATTCGCAGGTCCGGTCGCCCAGATCACGGCCATTGAGGGTGCCGCTGGCCAAGGGACTGCTAGCCAACGCATCGCTGGCTAACGGGCCGCTGCCGAATCGGCGATCGGCCAGGATCGCGAGCGGGCGGCCCGCCACGGCGCCGACAAGGCCGGCGCCGGCCTTCACGAGGAAGTCGTCGAATCGGCCATGGCGGGATCCGGTGAGGGTCTGGCCTGCTTCCAGACCGCCGGCCAGGACCACGCTGCCGGCCAGGATCCAGAGCCAGTGCCGCGGGTAGGCCACTGTCATGAGCAGCCCGGCCGCTGCGTAGGCCGCGATGCGCTCGATGCTGGGATTGGCCGTGACCACGGGGCGGAGGCCGATCGGCACCAGCGTGACCACGGCGATCAGCGCCACCAGGATCCAGGCCGCGACCCGTATCAGGCCCCGCCACCGCACGTTCGATCTCAGCATCGCGGAAACGTAACCTCACATCGACGGAGGCCGCGTACAATGATGGCGCGGCGCCGTCCGTATCATAACGACCGCCGGTGACCGGAACATCTCATCATGCGTGGTATTCTGGTCGTCGCCACCCTCTTCGCCTTCACGGCGATCCCCGCCGCCATCGCGGCCAACCCGGTGCGGGACGTACTCTGGGTGGCGCTGCAGGGCTGCGTGCTCGCCAAGAAGGCGGCGGGCCGAAGCTTTCCCTGTCTGGCCGTCGACCTCGGCGACGGCGCGCGCCCTGGAACGGCGGTGCTGCGCGCGCCGGGACAGCCCACCCACACGGTGGTGATGCCTACCGACAGCGTCTCGGGCATCGAGGCCCCCGCGCTTCAGGGCGCGCGGGGAGCCGCCTACTGGCGCGCGGCACTGGCGGCCCGACACTACGTGTCGGATGCGTTGCAGAACCGGCTGCCGGTATCGGCGGTGGGCTTGGAGGTGAATTCCGCAGACGGCCGCAGCCAGGACCAGTTGCACATCCACCTCGACTGCATGCGCCGGAGCGTGATGGCGGCCCTGAAGGCCCATGGCGGCGCCGTCGGCGAGGCCTGGTCCCCGTTCCCGGTGCCGCTGGAGGAGGTGCCCTACATCGCCCTTCGGGTTCCGGCCGACGCCGTGGCGGACTTCAACCCGTTCGCGGCCCTGGCCCACGTGCCGGGCTGGCAGGGTCATCTGCACGATGCGACCTTCGCGGCGGTGGAGGCCGTGCCCGAAGATCCGCGGGGCGGGATGATCCTCCTGGCCTATCGGGAGCCGGAGGCCAGCGCCGAGTACCTCATGGATCACAGCTGCCGGATGGCGAAGGCCGACCGGGCCGGATGAGCGGCTGCACCAGGCGGCCACTGTTGCCGCTACGTTCTATCCGAGGTGCAGGCGAATCGGGCATAGAACGGCCATGCGCATGCCGGTGCTCAGCTTGTCCGCGATGCTCCTTCTGGCCACCGATCCTGCGGCCGCGGGTTCGGCCGCCGGCGTTCCTGATCCTGCCGAACTGGAGCGCGCTTGGCATCGCTGCCTGCGGGAGGCCAGGGTACATCAGCCGACGGGCCAGAGCCGCGCGGGCGATGAGCGCAACGCCCTCGACGAGTGCAAGCCCCGAGAGGACGCCCTGGTGGCGGCCCTGATGGCCGGCGCTCGCCCGGCGGATGCGCGCACCGGCACGGTCTGGTCGCGGACCTGGGCCGCGTTCGTTGAACCGGTCGCCGCCTGGTTCGGCGCGCTCCGTCGCTGAGCGAGTAGCGGTTGGCTCGTTCGGGCGGGACCTCAGGCTCCGCCGATACCGGTCGTCACCTTGCCGGTGCCCTTGCATTCGGGACAACTTGCGTCAGCGACCTTGCCGGTTCCGCCGCAGGCTCGGCACAGATTCTCGCCGGTCCCCGGCGTGCCGGGCGGGGCCTCGTCCCCAGGTTTGCGCGGATCCGTCTCGGCCATCGTCTACCCTCTCCGGACGCTTGGTTCTGCCGGGCAAACCGGGCGCGGCCGACGCTGTTCCGGGCCACGTTCGTCGCGGCATCCTCTGGGTGTGACAGTGAGCCGGTTTCATCGCTCGGTCCCCGGGATCCGCCTCGATCCGTGCCACTGCGGAGCGACGTTGCGGCCGCGTCCGACCACCTCGGTGTCGCGCAGCGGAGTTCGAAATTCAGCCCCGCCGCGTCCGGGTCACTTCCGACAGAGGTTCTGGCTTGCCCGCCTCCGGGGTGATCCTTCGGGTCTAGGCTCACCTTGGGCGCCCCGGACAGGCGGTTCGGAACGGCGGGCGCGCCGCATCGACGCGTGGGTGCGTTCTCGAACGCGCGACCTGCAGAGCCGCGGCATCGCACCTCGTCTACCTAGTCGAACTGCGGCGCGCGCGCACCGTTTGGCGTCCATGAGCGATCAGACCCCCAAGCCGCATCCGGATCCCGTCACCGAGGCGCGTCGCCGTGAGATGGCGACGGAGCATCTTCTGTTCGGGACGATGCAATTCCTGGCGCGGAGCCAACCAGACCTGCTGGACGAGCTTGAAGGTAGCCTCGCCCACCTGTGGGACACGGTTGAGGGCGAGGCGCGGGACGATGAGGCCGTGCGGACCATTGCCCGGCGCATGATCAAGGGGCTGCGGGCCGAACGATGATCGGTCCGGCCCGGTCTAACGCTGGGCGGTGTCGTTCAACCGGATGGTGGGGATCATCGCGACGGCCTGCGCGGTCACCCGGTCGAATACATCCCCGGTCAGGCCGCGTTCCGCCGCGAGCTTCCGGATCCGCTCCGCATGTTGCGAGAGGGTCAGGCCGAAATAGGACTTCTCCGTCGCCTGTTCGACAGACTCGGTGGCCACGCTTCAACTCCTGTTCATGGTTGGTGAGGAGCGCTGATTTGGCCCAGGGCGGCCGCGGCTTCAAGCCCCGACCGCAGCCATGGGAGCCCGGCCATGAACCGTCGTCATATCCGCTCCCGGGAGCAGCCCGGCCTCACCGGTCGCAGCCGATGCAGATGCCGCGCGTGATAGCGTCGTTGCGCTGTTCGACGGCGTCCCGCCGTTCGATGCTGCCGGTCTCGTTCGGGCCGAAGGCGCTCGGGTTGGGCACCGTCTGGCCGGTCGCTGCGGTGTGAGGCGCCTTGGCGGCCGTGTCGGGACCGCCGCCGGTTCCCGTCTGGCTCACGGGATCGGCCCAGGCGGTGAAAGAGGCAAGGGTCAGGGCGGCCATGGCGAGAATCGCGGATCTGCACATGAGAAGCTCCCAGCACTGCGTGCGTCGGTCTGCGAGAAACTGACGCATGCGCACGCGAGAAGTTCCCCGACGCGCGGGATCGGCGCCGACGCGCGGCATTCTGCGGCGGATCAGCGCCCAGACGGTGTCGAATGCAGGCGCTCACCTTCGGGCGTAACGGCTAAGCCATTTTGAGAACTGTCTTCGCGGCAGAAGTGGCAGATGGTGCCGATCGAACATCCGGAGGCACGCGCATGAACCCGACCGTCAGAGCCGTTCTGCTGAACGAGCGGGCCGCCGTGCTGTCGGCCATCGCGGCGCGTCAGGGCACCGTGTCCGACCTCTTGGTCCAGATCAACGGCGTCGAGAACGACATCTGGCGCCTGCGCCACCGCCTCATCGACCTCGAAGCGTACCTGATCGGGCACCGAGTCGATCTGCCGAACGTGGGCGATGAAGCGGCCGAGATCGCCGCCGAGCCCGACGCCTTCGTGGCGCGCGCACCGGCGACGCAAGCCGGGCCACGACCGGCAGAGGTGATCGGCCTCCCGGTCTGCAAGCCCCTCGGCGACTTCGTCCGGCCGAAGACCGCCGCGCGCAAGGCGCAGGCGGCCGCCCCCTCTCGCCGGGTCGAGACTGCCTGAGTTCGCCGGGGACCAAGCCCATGCACCGCATCCGCAACGGGACGCGCCGGAGACCCGTGCCGCCCGCGCCGGCTCTGCCCGAGAGCCTGACACGCTTCGTGTCGCAACCGGTCCCGAAGCCAGGTTGGATTACCGCTCCGCTCCGGGACATCGCCATGGCGCTGCTGGTCGGGATCGTGGTCGCGCTCGTCGGCGGCCGGATCCTGCAGGCCTGGTAGCCGGTCCTGACTGCATCCTTGCCATGGCCTATGAGGATCGATGAGGATCCCGAGGGGGCGACGGATGGGCAACGGCGACGGCGGCGGCGCGAAGATCGCGGAGGTGCAGCGCCTCGCCACGGCGCTCGCGGCGCGGGTGCGCTACGCGCAGTTGGTGGGCCGACCGGTCTACGAGGCGCAGATCTCCGCGCTGGTCAGCGCCGCACGCCTCATGGACGAGGAGAAGGCACCCTGGCCGCCGATGGTCGAGGAGGTGCTGACCGAACTTGCCCGCACCATCGAGGGGGCCGGCCCCGTCGCGGACGGCGTGTCGGGAGAGCCTTGAACGCGGCGCTCCGGGAGCCACCCTTGTATCGATCACCACGAGATCGAGGCAGGGACGCAATGCCGCAGGACACGCCGGGAGTCGATCGGACGGCCCGAACGATCGCCGAGAACGTCTACGCCGCCTATTGGCGCCAGGCCGCTGGGGCCGATCACCCGCAGATCGAGCAGACCTGCCTCGCGCGTCTCGCCGAGGCGATCCGGCCCGAGATCCCGGGCGGATCCCCCGGCGCGATCATCGACGCCGCCAACGCTGTTCTCGACGCCCTGGAGCAGCAGAATCCGGGGCTGCGCGGCCCGCGCGTCAGCGCCTTGAACCGCGCGGACGGGACGGTCGCAATGGGCCGGGCCGGCGCCTGAGCGGGCCGGATCGTCGCGGCCTTCAGGCCGGAACGCCCACCATCGCCCGCCGCTCCCGGACGGGGTGGCCGCCGGCCGCGTGCCGAATGCGGGCCAGGTGGGGAGAGGCCCGCATCCGGGACAAGGGCCAGCCCGCGGGCCGTCACCCTGTCCTCCCTCTGCAATTCTGCTTTCCAGGGCGGCCGGTCCATCCCTGGCCAACCGGGCGGTCCGGCCCGGAACTTCGTCGCGAAGGGCCGATTGATCAGAGGGACTGGCACGAAAATCCGCGCCGGTCACTGTCGCGCGACGGTCTCGTCCGGCCGCAATCCTTCGTTTTGCTTTCGATTCGAAGTCGATGTCCACATGATCCTGAACCTGCAGGCCGTGCAGGTCGCAACCGGCAGCGACGATGCTGAAAGTCAGCTCGTCTTCGCCGACGGGTTTCTGGTCGCGGTCTTGGTCCGTCTCTCGGCGCAGCACGACGAGGATGCCGGGAAATGGTTCCTGGAGGCCGGGTTCGGCCCGATCGGACCGGCCGCGCCGTCGCTCTTCGCGGACCTCGGGGCGGCCCGGGCCTGGATCATGCGGCAGCTTGCCACCGCAGCCTGACGCCGACGGCTCTCAAGACGGCGTCCCGAGCCAGCGGAGCGAGCGCCGCAGGCGCGCCGTACCGTCCCCCGCGAACCAGAGGCCGTGCGCGAACACGACCCGCTCGGGCGCCAGGCCGACGAGGTCTGCCGCCGCACGCGCCGCGTCGCGCCTGCGGAGCTTGATGACGAGGCGCAGATAGGGCGGCGGCTCGCCGCAGGGCGGCGTCATGTGGGCGAGACGCAGGAACGGGCGCAGGAGGGCCGGCATCTTCGCCGGCTCCAGGTTGAGGACGAGATCGGTCAGAATCAGCGTCCGGCTCGCGCCGTGGAAGAACGCGACCTCCCGGAAACCGAAGCCGCCCGGCACGACGATCTGACGCAGATCCGCCGCCCAGTCGGGGGGCGCGGCATCCTCCAGCACCCGGTCGATGCGCAGCCCGGAGCGACGGACCTGGCGACGCTGCCGCAGGTTCGGCGCCCCCCAGGTCAGTGCCTCCGGGCAATGGGTTTGCCAGTCCTTCAGGAAGGTCCAATGGGCGATGTTGGGGGCGACCAGATGGCGGATCGGCCCCAGCGCGGCGATCGCGCGACACAAACTCTCGTCGAAGCGCGTCGGCGAGTGCAGCCAGATCGCCCCGTCCCGAAGCCGGATCACGGTCATCCGGACGGGCAGGGGAATGCCGAGGGCCCGGAGCGGACCGCTGTCGACGATCCAGACGCCGTCGGCCACGGGCTTGAGGACGTCGAGGGGCGGATAGGTTGCTTCGGGCAAGTCCCGGTCTCTCACTTGGCCGGCCGGCGTGGCGACCCCGCACCTGTGCAACAGCGGAACCGCGACGAATTTCCCGTATGGATCGCCGCAGGTTCCGCGCGCCTCACGCCCGCGCGCAGTCCGGTGCGACCGGTTCCACGGGCGCCACCGCGACGGCGCGCATGAGCGCGATCCCGAGGCCGAGGATCGTCAGCACGTCGCAGGTCAAGCCGAAGACCGAGCCGACCAGAAGGTTGTGCCCGGCCCAGCACAGGGAGGCGCCGAGGAACAGCTGGCGCATCATCTGCGGAGCCGCCTGCAGCCGCGCGCCGGTGGCGAGCAGCGTGCCCAGGGCCGCGCAGGCCGATGGCCACCCGTTCCATGTGGCCACGGTCAGGCACGCGGCCGCGACGGTGCTGGCGGCGAAGACGGGCGGAACCCAGCCGCTCCGAACCGACGTGCCGATGCAGCGGAGGGAGACCAGGCTCTGCAGCACCGAGATGGCGCACATCGCCGTCCCGGTGAGTGCCCCGAGCGTCAGGTAATGCGCGCCGAAACAGGCCGCACAAGCCGCCGAGGCAGCAAGGATCCAGGCGCGCCGCGGCATCACGCCGGCAGTAAAGCCCAGGAGCAGGCCCAGAGATCCGAACAGATCGAGGTGCGTCGCGGCCGTGGCGGACCAGGAATACAGAAACGTTGCGGTGTTCATCATGCGCGACCGGCCGGCGCGGAGGCGCCGGTTCTGCCGATTGCGTTAGGATCGCATGGTAATCGGTTGGTTAACGACGCGTCGGACCTCGATTACGACGCGGCGAGCGTGGCGGCGCGGCCGCACTGCGATCCCTTGCGCCGGCCCGCCCTGCGGTCGGCTGCGACCGTTCGATCGTCCAGAGATCGAAATCATGGCCGTCTTCTGCTAAGTATTAAATTCATATGTACTCTTAATGATCCAGAATTAACATAGATCAATCGGTGGATTGGCGATGCCGGTCGGGGAACAATGCTGGCCGTCTCCGGTTTTCCGGGCATTCAAGTCGGGATTACACCGCGGCCGGCCGGGCGGTGGTGTGCGCGTCCGCGCCCGACGCCGATGGTGTGAACCAACGCTCATATGCAGCTTCCTACGAATGACGATCAACATCCCGTTGCCGCACGGTTTCGGGACTTCATCGAGCATGCGCCGTTCCCCTGTGTCGGTGCCAAGTCCGCCCTTTCGCGCGGCCAGATGAAGATCGTGGTCGCCCGCGACATCACCTCCGGCCTGGACGATGCCCGGATCTATCCGGCCCTGCTCGCCTTCATCTGTCGGTACCGTGCGCAGCCGAGCCTGTTCCAGAGCTTCGCGGTACTGTTCGAGGAACCGCATATCCTCTCAGAGGAAGCCTTCGAGGCCGCGCTATGGCAGCGGGTTCAGTCTCTCTCCGATATGGATCAGTGCCTCGGCCAGGGCTACGACCCGCGCGTCGCTTCCGACCCCGACGATCCGCATTTCTCGCTCAGCCTCGGTGGCCAGGGCTTCTTCCTCGTCGGGCTGCATCCCGGGGCGAGTCGCCGGGCCCGCCGCTTCGAGACGCCTGCCCTGGTGTTCAATCTGCACGACCAGTTCGAGCGGCTGCGAGCCGCGGGGCGCTATGAGCGCCTGCGCGCGGCGATTGTCGACCGCGACGCGGCCTGGACCGGAACGATCAATCCGATGCTCGCCCAGCACGGCGAGCGTTCGGCCGCCCGGCAGTTCAGCGGACGCGCGGTCCCCGACGATTGGGCCTGCCCGTTCCGGCGCGGGGAGGCGGCCCCGACCTGGGACGCGCAGCAGGTTGCCGCCGATCTCGCCTCGGGTGCCTTCGTGATGCGCCAGATGGACAGCTGAGGGCCGACCGATGACGCGTTCCGTTCCGTTTCCGCAGGACGAAGAGGCGGTGCTGTCGCTGGGGCGTGCGCTGCGCGAGACCGGCTACACCTTCACCACGGTGACCCCGGCCACCCATGCCCACGTCAACGCCCGGCCGCGGAACGCCGAGGCCCGGAGCCTGCGCGACGTGTTCGGCTGGAGCCGGCCCTTCCGCGCCGATCTGGTCCCGGAGCCGATCCTGCGCCTGATGCGGGTGGCCGGCGCCATCACCGAGGATGGCCCGCTGCTACGACCGGCGATCCGGTTCTCCAGCCTCGACAGCGAATTGTTCGCCCATTCCTCGTATCCGCCGAGCGCGACCGACGCGGTGTTCTTCGGTCCCGACACGATGCGCTTCGCCGCGGCCGTGATCGCGCATCTCGAGGCGCGGTCACGGCCGGTGCGCCGTGCCGTCGACATCGGCTGCGGGTCGGGCGCGGCCGGGATCTGCATCGCCAAGAGGGCGCCCGGCGCGGAGGTGGTGCTCGTCGACATCAACCCGGCGGCCATGCGGGCGGCGCGCGTCAACGCCCGGCTCGCCGGCACCGACGGAGTCGATGTCCGCCGCAGCGACATGCTGCGCGACGTCGAGGGCCAGTTCGACCTCATCGTGTCGAACCCGCCCTTCATGATCGACACGGCGGAGCGCGCCTACCGTCACGGTGGCGGGCCCCTCGGCGCCGGGCTGTCCCTCGCCGTGGCCGAGCAAGCGGCCGAGCGGCTTGCCCCCGGCGGCAGCCTCGTCCTGTTCACCGGCGCGGCCATCGTCGATGGCGAGGATCCGTTCCGTGCCGCCGTCGCCGAACTCTGCGGGCGGGCCGGGCTGGATTGGACCTACAGCGAGTTCGACCCGGACGAATACGGCGAGGAACTCGCGACCGCCGCCTACGACGCGGTCGAGCGGCTCGCCTTGGTCATCCTGACCGTCACGCGCCCTGTGATCCAGCCATGACCGACACATTTCTCCGTGACGCCCTCGCGGGCCTGACCAGCCAGCCAAAAACACTGCCGGGAAAGTACCTCTGGGACGAGACCGGCTCCGACCTGTTCGATCGGATCTGCCACAGCGCCGACTACTATCCGACCGCGCAGGAGATGACTGTTCTGCCCCAGGTCGCCGCCGACGTGGCCCGCTTGGTGGCCCCAGGCGTGACCGTCGTGGAGTTCGGAAGCGGCGCCAGCCGCAAGATCCGCACCCTCCTCGATGCGCTGCCCGAGCCGGCGGCCTACGTAGCGATCGACATCTCCGGCGCCTACCTGGAAGCCGCGATCCAGCGCCTGTCCGCGGATTACCCTACCATCCCGATGGTTCCGGTCTGCGCCGACTATTCGAAGCCGGTGCAGCTGCCCCGAGCGGCGGGACCGGGCGGAATCCTCGGTTTCTATCCGGGGACGAGCATCGGCAATTTCGATCCGCACGAGGCGCGGCTCTTCCTCGAGCGGGCGCGCGCGACGCTCGGACCGAGCCTGTTCCTGGTCGGTGCAGACGGCACGACGGATCCGGAACGCCTGCAGCGTGCCTACGGGCGTGCGGACGGCCTGATGGCCGCGTTTCACCGCAACATCCTTGCGCGGCTGAACCGGGAACTTGGCGCCGATTTCGACGGCGACAAGTTCCGGCACACCGTCCGGATCTGCCCGGATCCGCTGCGGGTCGAGGCACATCTCGTGGCAACGCAGCCCGCTACGTATCGCCTGGGCGACCAGACCATCGCGTTCGCTTCCGCCGAGAGCATCCGGACGGACACGTCGCACAAGTACCCTGCGGATACCTTCCGGGCCCTCGCGGTCCAGAGCGGCTGGCAGCCCCGCGCCCTCTGGACGGCAGAAGGCGGGAGCTTCAACCTCCACCTCCTGCAATCGGAGGGCTGACCCGGCTCTACAGGGCCTCGATCGGGGTGTGCTTGCCGTCATGCGCCGCACCGGATTGCAGGCTCCGCGTCTCGGCGGCGTGCCGCTGATCCCGGGCGGGTGGCGGATAATCCGTCAGCGGACGCCAGGGGGCGGCCGGAGCGCCGAGGCGCGCGCCGGACGGCCGCAGCGCCATCCAGATCGCGACGGCCATCCAGGGGACGACGAAGAAGACGAAGGCGGCGAGCCCCACGGCGATCCTCCACAGAACGGTGCTGCCGGGAGAACGCAGGACCGGTGGCCGCGGATCCGCGCCGGAGGCTACGGTTCCAGCCGGTCGCAGGCCTCCCGCTCGGGCGCCGCGTCGCCCGCCGGCAGCACGAGATCTCCCAGCGCGGCGCGCACCGCATCGAGGCCGGCGACCCGGTGCATCAGCGCGATCTCCCCGCGTTGCTCGTGGTGGATCGCCTGCGCCATGATCCGCAGGCGCAGATCGACCGCCCGGTCCATCGCCGTATCGGCCATCTGAATCGCGCCGGTGTGGTGGAAGATCATGAGCGCTGCGAACTGCGCCTCGAAGGCCGCCCCGGTCATCGCGCGCAGCTGGTCGATCTGGCCGGGCTCCAGCATGCCCGGCATCGACGCTTCTTCCGCCGGTGCGCAGATCTGGGACACGGCGCCGAACCAGCTGCGCCACCACTGATCGAAGACCGCGAACTCGCCGCCCTGGGCGGCGGCGATCAGGCGCGCCGGAGCCCGGAGATGGTCGTTCTGTGCGCGCACCGCCCCGAGCCGGGCGAGGTCGATCCCCTGGCGATGATGGGCCATCATGCGCCGCATGTAATCCTGGTCGAAGGTGGGATCACGCCCCATCCAGGCGACCTCCCGGCCCTGCCAGCCGAAGAGGGCCAGCACCCCGAGCATGCCCGCGCCCAGCAGCGCGCCGCCGCTCCAGGCGACCGCGAAGCGGCGATGGGGCGACGGGTGCCGCCGCGCGACGGCATCCCGCAGGCATGGGAAGAGCGGGTAGAGCGAGGCCGAGGTGACGTGGACGAGCAAGCCGATTCAGTAGGGTGGCTCCAGGGAGAAGATCGGCTGCCGGAACGGCGGCAGCCGGAACAAGGACGAGCCATTCGGTCGCCGAGGTGAACAGCGCCCAGACCGGCGCAATCAGCAGGATCATCCAGGGATTGAGGCGGCCGGTCCAGCGCCCGAGCAGGCCGAAGAACACCACCGCCCAGGAGAAACCCGCCGCTTGATGAAACAGGATGCCGGCGAGGATCACGGGACCGGACGGATCCATCTGAAGCGCGCCGTCGCGCAGCGGGATCGCGGCGACCACCATCCGGTCGACGACGGCATCCCGGCCGATGCGGGCCGCCGTGACTTGGCTGACCAGCGTCGAGAACGTGCTGCTGAGCAGGCCGAGCAGCATGGCGGCGCGCCCGTTGATCCCGGCTTCGCCCGACCAGAGGCGTTGTGAATTCCGCGCACGCGCTGCCCCGCTCGTGATCGGAATGGCCGTACGAAGCCTGAGCCGGGACGGCGATAGCCTATGTTGGAAACGGCGGCGCAGCGCCGACGGAGCGAGGCGGAGGGGCGATCGGGCCTGGAGCTCGGCGCGGTGAGCACCTACAAGGATCGGCCGCTCAGCCGGGAATCCGGGATCTGATTGGCAGCCCCGCCGGGCGCGACCCGCGTGACCCGGTCCGGACGCCTTCGCGGCGAAGCGAGGCCTGCTGGGAGCGAGCAATGGCAGATCTTTCCGGGAAGACGGTCCTGGTCACGGCGGCGGGACAGGGAATCGGGCGCGCCAGCGCCCTCGCCTTCGCCCGCGCCGGGGCGCAGGTCCACGCCACCGACATCAACGCGGCGGCCCTGGCCGATCTGCGCGCCGACAACCTCAGCACCGCACCCCTCGACGTGCTGGATGCGGGCGCCGTCAGCGCCCTGGTCGCGCGCATCGGCGCGGTCGACATCCTGTTCAACTGCGCCGGCATCGTGCATGCCGGCACCATCCTGCAGATGCGCGACGACGAGCTGGACTTCGCCCTCGACCTCAACGTCAAGGCGATGATCCGCACGATCCGGGCGGTCCTGCCCGGCATGCTGGAGCGCCGCGACGGCGCCATCGTCAACATGGCCTCCGTCGCCTCCTCGGTGAAGGGTGTGCCCAACCGCTTCGCCTATGGGGTGACGAAGGCGGCGGTGATCGGCCTGACCAAGGCGGTGGCCGCCGACTATGTCGGCCACAACATCCGCTGCAACGCCATCTGCCCCGGCACGGTGGAGAGCCCGTCGCTGCAGGAGCGCATCCGCCAGCAGGGCGACTACGAGGAGACCCGCGCCGCCTTCATCGCGCGCCAGCCGATCGGGCGGCTCGGCACGCCCGAGGAGATCGCCGACCTCGCCGTCTATCTCGCGGGCGCCACCTACACGACCGGCCAGGCTGTCATGATCGACGGCGGCTGGACGATCTAACCCGGCAGGGCAGGCCTCAGAACCGGGCGACCAGCGCGACACCGCCGATCATCAGGGCACCGCCCAGGATGCGCCACAGGCTCGCTTCGTGGACCTTGAAGCCCACGAGGCCGAAATGGTCGAGCAGGATCGACGTGACCACGCCCGCCGTCACGATCAGCCCGAGGAAGCTGGCGGCGCCGATCCGCTTGGAGACGGAGAGCTGCGCCATGGTCAGGCCCGCGCTCATCAGGCCGCCGAGCCATGCCCACCAGGGCACCTGCGCGAGGCGGTCCGTCGCCGGCAACCCGTACTGCCCCGTCACAAGCATGGCGGCGAGAATCGTGGCGATGCTGACGACGAGGCTCACCACGCCGGCGAGCAGCGGCCGCGCGAGGGATTTGGCGAGGCCCGCGTTCTGGCCCGGTTCGATCGCGGTGGCGATGCCTGCCAGCAGGGCAAAGCCGTAGAGGAAGATCATGCTGGGATCCTGAGGATGCGACACGTTCGGATTGTCGGCCGGGGCCGTCAGAACACCGCCACGAGAGCGACGCCTGCGACCATCAGCACGCCCCCGAGGATGCGCCAGAGGCTGGCGCGATGGCGCTCGAAGCCCACGAGGCCGTAATGATCGAGGGCGATGGAGCCGACCACGCCCGCCGTGATCACGCAGCCCAGGAACGCTGCGGCACCGACCGTCTCGGAGATGTAGAGCTGCGCCAGGACGACGGCGGCCCCGAGGATGCCGCCGGGCCAGGCCCACCACGGAACGCTGGACGCCGCTTCGGCCTGCGTCCGTCCCCGCAGCCGGGCGACGATCATGGCGCCGAGGAAGCAGACGATCGCCAGGCCGAAGCAGAAGAGACCCGCCAGCATCGGCTGTCCCGTGACCTTTGCCAGCGTGGCGTTCTGGCCGGGCTCGATGGCGTTGGCGACGCCGGCCAGCAGGGCGATGCCGTAGAGATACCACATGGGCTGTCTGGGATGTCCCGGAAGATGCGCCCGGCACCCCGAGCGGGGCGGCGGGGACGGTCTGCTACGAAACCCTCCAGGGCGGCAGGTGACTGCATCCCGTCGACCGCATGACCCAGGGACAGATCGCCTCAGGCCTCAACCGTCGGGGATGCGGAAGGGGGTATGGCGGCAGGCCCGGGGAAAGTTTTCGCCCCTCGGATGGTTTGCGGACGACAGCCCGAGTGGATGATGGACGCCTGCAACCCGACGATCACGCCGAAGACGCAGGACCGTCAGGCCGAGCTGACCCTGCGCGGGATCGCGCTCGGCGCGGCCATCACCGTCGTGTTCATGGCCGCCAACCTCTACATGGGTTTGAAGACCGGGATGACGTTCTCGTCCTCGATCCCGGCCGCGATGATCTCAATGGGCGCCTTCCGGTTGATGGGCGGCGCCGGCATCCTCGAGAACAACATCGTGCAGACCCAGGCTTCGGCGGCCGGCACCCTGTGCAACGTCATCCTGGCCCTGCCAGGCCTCGTCCTCATCGGGCACTGGCACGGCTTCCCGTTCTGGCAGACCACGGCCGTGTGCCTGCTGGGCGGCCTCCTCGGCGTCGCCTTCTCGATCCCGCTCCGGCGCGCCCTCGTATCGGGCAGCGACCTTCCCTATCCCGAAGGCATCGCCGCCGCGGAGGTGCTCAAGACCGGCCACGAGGAGCAGGGCGGCCACGGCCTTCGGGACCTGCTCGGCGCCGCCGCGGCCGCCGGGATGATCGGGCTGGCCACGACGGGGCTGAAGATTCTGGGCGAGGGCCTCAACGGCGCGGTCAGCCTCGGCGGCGCCGTGTTCCGCAGCGGGACCGGCTTCTCGCTGGCGCTGGTCGGCGTCGGCTATCTCGTGGGCATCGGCGCCTCTCTGGCGCTGCTGACCGGCGTCCTGGTCGCCTGGGGGATCGCGGTCCCGATTCTCACCGCGCTGTCGCCCGATCCCGGCAAGTCCGCGGGGGCGGCGGCCGAAGCGGTCTGGTCCGGGCAGGTGCGCCTGATGGGGGCCGGCATCATCGCGGTCGGGGGGATGTGGACGGTCGGATCCCTGGCGCGCCCGATCTTCGCGAGCATCCGCGCCGCCCTGTCGGGCAGTGGCGGGCTCGGCAAGGATCATCCGCGCGAGGAGCGCGATCTGCCGATAACCTGGGTCGCCGCCGCGACCCTCGGCCTGTGCGTGCCACTGGCCATCCTGTTCGGGTACTTCGCCAAGCCGGCCGACCTCGGCAGCCTGATGATCGTGCTGGCGGTGGCCGCGACCCTGTTTACCATCCTGTTCGGCTTCCTGATGGCGGCGGCCTGCGGCTACCTCGCGGGCCTTCTCGGCTCCTCGTCGAGCCCGATCTCGGGGATCGGCATCCTGACCACGATGGCGACCGCGCTGCTGCTGCCTGTCATCCTCGGGCATTCCGCCGGGGCGGACGGGGAGCGGTTCGTCACCGGCATGGCGCTGCTGCTGACGTCCGTGATCATCACGACCTCCTCGATCGCCAATGACAACCTGCAGGACCTGAAGACCGGGCAGGTCGTCGGCGCTACGCCCTGGCACCAGCAGGTCGCCCTCATCCTCGGCGTCGGGGTCGGCGCCGTGGTGATCGCCCCGCTCCTGGCGCTGCTCTATGAGGCCTACGGCTTCGTCGGCGCCCCCGCCCACGAAGGCCAGGATCCGGGCAGCGCCATGCCGGCCCCCCAGGCCGCGCTGATGACCCAGATCGCCAACGGCATCACGCAGAACGAGCTTCCCTGGAGCATGGTGCTGATCGGTGCCGGTCTCGGCGTGGTGCTGGTCGCCGCGGAGTCTTGGCTGAAGCGGCGCAATCTCACCTTCCCGGCGCTGACGGTCGGGATCGGCATGTACCTGCCGCTCTCAGTGGAGATGACGATCGCCATCGGTGGCGTGCTCGGCTGGGTCGCCGAGCGCCGGCTGCGCGCCTGGATCGGCTCCGACGGCGGCAAGACGGGGAAGAAGGCCGACAAGGCGGTAGGCGCCGCGCGCCGCCGGGGCGTGCTCCTCGCCTCCGGGTTCTTGGTCGGCGAGAGCTGCGTGGGCGTGCTGCTCGCCGGGACTGATCTCCTGGCGGGCCACAGTGCGGCAATCGCGATCGCCGGCAAAGATTTCGCACCTTACGCCACGGGGCTCGGCCTCGCGGTCTTCCTGGCGGGTCTGATCGTCTACCTGCGGATGGTGTCGACCCCGGCCGTGACGCCGCGCGAGCCGTGACGGATCCGCCGGGTTCCGGAGCGGTTTTTCCTCGAGACGCCGTCGTCCTGGCGTGCGGAGCGAAGCATTGACGGGGCCCCGGATCATCCGCCAAGCGGGAGTTGTGCATGGAAGCGGCTGACACCCGAAAGCGCGTCTTCCCGCTGAGCGCCGGCATCCTGTTCGGGCTCGGGCTCGGCGGCTTCTTCGACGGGATCGTGCTGCACCAGGTTCTGCAATGGCACCACATGCTGAGCAGCTGGTACCCGGTCGACACGATCCCGAACCTCGAACTGAACACCCTCTGGGACGGCATCTTCCACAGCGCGACCTACGTCTTCGTGGTCCTCGGGCTGTTCATCCTCTGGCGAGCCGCGCACCGCACGCACCTCTATTGGTCCAGCAAGCTGCTCGCCGGGTCTCTCCTGATCGGCTGGGGCCTGTTCAACCTCGTCGAGGGCGTGATCGACCACGAGATCCTCGGCGTGCACCACGTCAACGAGCTGATGCCGCGGGCGCAGTGGCTCTACTGGGACATCGGGTTCCTGCTCTGGGGCGGCGCGATGCTGGCCGCGGGCCTCGGCCTCGTTCTGGTCGGCCGGGGGGAGGAGGCGTCGCTGGCGCGGCGACCCGCGTGAAGGCCGCCGGTCCCAGCCTTCGACCGGTTCTGCCCTGGCTCGCGCTGACAGCCGGCCTGATCCTTGCCACCCTGCCGGCTTGGCGGCCGCTGATCTTCGGGACCGCGCTCACCGTTGAGGATCTTCTCACCTTGCGCTGCCTGTCGCGCTGATCCGCGCGTCTCGGCATGCGCCGGTCAGGCCCCCTCCGTTGCCTCGCCGAGCAGCGTCCGGACGAAGCGGCGGGTGCGCGGATCGGTCGGGCGGCCGAAGAGGTCCGCTGCCGCGCCCTGCTCGACGATCGTGCCCCCTTCCAGGAACACCACCGTGTCGGCGACGCGCCGCGCGAGGCGAAGGTCGTGCGTGGCCATCAGCATGGTCATGCCCTCGCCCGCGAGGCCGGCCAGCACGTCCACCACCTCGGCGGCGAGTTCCGGATCGAGGGCCGAGGTCGGCTCGTCGCAGAGCAGCAGGCGCGGGGAGGGGGCAAGCGCCCGGGCGATCGCCACCCGCTGCTGCTGGCCGCCCGACAGGCTGGCGGGCCAGTCCGCGGCCTTGTGGGCAAGTCCGACGCGCTCCAGCAATTCCAGGGCCCGCGCCCGGGCCCGGGCCTTCGGCCACTTGGCGACGGTGACGAGGCCCTCGGTGACGTTCTCCATCACTGTGCGGTGGGGGAAGAGCTGGAAGTTCTGGAACACCATGCCGGTCTGCCGGCGCACGGCGAGCACGTCCCGCCGCGCCGGCGCGCTGCCGGGCCGGAAAGTCAGGCGGA
The DNA here is from genome assembly GCF_008329595.1 of Methylobacterium sp. P1-11. Classification (NCBI taxonomy): domain Bacteria; kingdom Pseudomonadati; phylum Pseudomonadota; class Alphaproteobacteria; order Hyphomicrobiales; family Methylobacteriaceae; genus Methylobacterium; species Methylobacterium sp. P1-11. The sequence goes on along the minus strand of NZ_NPKS01000002.1, from coordinate 225,112 downwards.
TGTCGCCGAGTATGAGAGTCCCGGCCTGCGGGAGTTCCAGCAGGTTCACGCAGCGCAGGAGCGTCGACTTGCCCGAGCCCGACGGGCCAATCAGCGCCGTGACGCGCCCCTCCGGCACCGCGAGGTCGACGCCCCGCAGGACCGGGTTGTCGCCGAAGCGCTTCTCGATGGCCGACAGGGCGATCACGCGCGGGCCTCCAGGTAGCCGCCGTAGCGCCCGAGGCGCCGCTCCAGCAGCGTCTGGAGCCAGGACAGGAGCGTCGACAGGACGAGGTAGATCAGCGCCACCTCGATGTAGAGGATGAGCGGCTCGTAGGTGACGGCGACGATGCGCTGGGCCGCCTGGAACAGCTCCGGCACGGTGATCGCGGCGGCGAGCGAGGTGTCCTTCACCAGCGCGATGAAGGAGTTGGCCAGCGACGGCACGGCCACCCGTGCTGCCTGGGGCAGGATCGTGCGGCGCAGGGCCTGAACCGGCGTCATGCCGGTGGCGTAGGCCGCCTCCCACTGCCCCTTCGGGATGGAGGCGATGGCCGCGCGGACGATCTCGGACGTGTAGGCACCGACATTGAGGGTGAACCCGATCACGGCGGCCGGAAAGGCGTCGATCAGGATGCCGGTGCTCGGCAGGCCGTAGAAGATCACGAAGAGCTGCACGAGGAGCGGCGTGCCCCGGAAGATCCACACGTAGAGCCACGCCAGCGCCGCCAGCGGTCGCGGTGCGAACAGGCGCACGAGGGCGGTCCCGAGCCCCAGCGCGAGGCCGAGCGCGAAGGCGATGAGCGTCAGCGGCACGGTGAAGCGCAGGCCGGCCGCGAGCAGCGGCCCCAGCGACTGGAGCATGAGGTCGAGCCAGTGCGGCACGGGACGGCGTCTCCTACCGGGCGGAACGAGCGGCGAGCTTTACGGGATCGGCGCCCGGACGGGTCCCCGCCGGGCGCGCGCTGCGGGCGGTCTACTTTGAGACGTCGGCCCCGAAGTACTTCTGGGCGATCGCCGCGTAGCTGCCGTCGGCCTTGATCGCCTCGAGCGCCCTGTCGATCGCGGCCTTCAGCGCGGGGTTGTTCTTGCGCATGATGATCCCGGAGGCGTCCGCGTCGGCCTGCTCGGCGGCGATCTTCACGGGGGCGTTCGGCTTCTGCTTGTGGAAGTCCAGGAACGACAGGCTGTCGTTGACGGTCGCGTCGGCGCGGCCGGTGAGGACGAGCTGGACCGACTGGTCGAAGCCGTCCGTTCCGACGAGCTCGGCGCCGGACTGCTCGGCGAGGCGCGCGAAGTTGCTGGACAGGCTCTGGGCGGCCTTCTTGCCCTTGAGGTCGGCGAAGGCCTTGATGTCCGACCGGTCCGCCCGCGTGATCAGCACGGCCCGGGCCCGGATGTAGGGCTCGGAGAAGTCGAACTTCGCCTGCCGCTCCTTAGTGATTCCGACTTGGTTGATCACCACGTCGTAGCGCTTGCCGTCGAGCCCAGCGATCAGGCCATCCCACTTGCCTTCGAGGAATTGCGGCCCGACGCCCAGCTGTTCGGCGACCTTGCGGCCGATCTCCACGTCGAAGCCGACGAGCGCCCCGGAGGCATCGTGGAACGTGAAGGGCGCGTAGGTGCCCTCGGTGCCGATGCGCAGGGTCCTGGCGGCGCGGATCGCGTCGAGGTCGTCGGCCTGTGCGGGGGCATTGACGGGCACGCCGAGGAGTGTCGCGATGACAAAGGCCGCGACGCGGCTGACGGAGAAGAATTGCATTACAGTAGACTCCGGAAGGAAAACGCTGTTCTCGCGCGGCCGCCGCCCGTGATCTCGGCTGACGATGGATAAAGCAATGAAGAGCTCGGCCGTACAGGAAAGTCGGTGCTCTTGTCGACAGCTTGGTTTGCTCGATCCGGCCCGCACCCTGTCCGATGTCACACCATTCGGCGCAGCGTGCTAAGAGACGGCCGGGTCCCGCCCGCGGATACGATTCGTCCGTCGGGATGCGCGATCCCGGCAGAAGGACCGCGCATGACTTCGTCCGCCCAAGCCTATCGCGGCGTCTTTCCGGTCGCCCCCACGGTCTTCGACGCCGCGGGCGCCCTGGACCTCGACGGGCAGCGCCGAGCCATCGACTTCATGATCGACGCCGGGAGCCAGGGCCTGTGCATCCTGGCCAATTTCTCCGAGCAGTTCGTCCTCACCGACGACGAGCGCGAGCGGGTGATGCACGCCGTGCTGGAGCACGTGGCCGGCCGCGTGCCGGTGATCGTCACCACGACGCACTTCGCCACGCAGGTCTGCGCCGAGCGCTCGCGCCGGGCTCAGGAGGCCGGTGCCGCGATGGTGATGATCATGCCGCCCTATCACGGCGCCACGATCCGCGTGCCGGAGCTCGGCATCTTCGACTTCTTCCGCGCAGTCTCGGACGCGATTTCGATCCCGATCATGATCCAGGACGCGCCGGTGGCGGGAACGCCGCTATCGGCGCCGCTCCTGGCGCGCATGGCCCGGGAGATCGCGAACGTCGCGTACTTCAAGATCGAGACCGCGGGCGCTGCGTCCAAGCTCCGCGAGTTGATCGCGCTGGGCGGCGACGCCGTCGTGGGCCCCTGGGACGGCGAGGAGGCGATTACCCTGATGGCCGACCTCGACGCCGGCGCCACTGGGGCGATGACCGGCGGCGGCTACCCGGACGGGATCCGGCAGATCACCGACGCCTACGCGGCGGGCCGCCGCGACGAGGCGATGGACGCCTACGCGCGCTGGCTGCCGCTGATCAACTACGAGAACCGGCAGTGCGGGCTGCTCGCCTGCAAGGCGCTGATGGCCGAGGGCGGGGTGATCGCGAACGAGACCGCGCGGCTGCCGATCCAGCCGCTGCACCCGGCGACGCGGGCCGGCCTGATTGAGCTCGCCCGGCGGAACGACGCGCTGGTCCTGCGCTGGGGACGTTGAGGCGGCGTGACTCGAGGCGGCACGGAGACCGAAGGGCTGCCGCCGGACCCCGCCCGAATCAGTGTGCCGCCGCGGCCGGCACGCTGGTCCCGAGCACGCCCGTGAGCCGGCGCACCGCCTCCCGCGCCAGGTCCGGGCTGATGGCGAAGCACATCCGCACCAGGCCCTCGCCCTCGGGCCCGAAGGCGGTGCCCGGCGCCACGCCGACCTTGGCCTCCCGCAGGAGGCGCAGCGCCAGGTCGAGGCTCGGCTCGTCGCCGCCCATCCGGGCCATGAGGTAGAAGGCCCCGTCCGGCGGCGCGACCGTGACGCCCGGCAGGCGCGACAGCCCCTCCACCAGGATCGCCCGGGCCTCGGCGCAACGCTCCACCATCGTGCGGATGAAGGCGTCACCCTCCTCGAGGGCCGCGATGCAGGCGTGCTGGACGAAGGTCGGGATCGAGGTGGTGCTGTACTGCCCAAGCTTCGCGAAGGTCGGCGCGAGGCCGCGGGGATAGATCACCCAGCCGGCTCGCCAGCCGGTCATCGCCCAGTTCTTCGAGAAGGTGTTGGTCACGATCAGCCGGTCGTCCTCCGTGCAGATCTGCAGGAAGGACGGCGCGATTCGGTTGCCGTAGGTGAAATGCGCGTAGACCTCGTCCGAGAGGATCCAGAGCCCGCGGTCCCGGGCGAGGTCGCGCAGGGCCTTCATCTCGGCGAGCGGCATGGTCCAGCCCGTCGGGTTCGAGGGCGAGTTCACCATGATCACCCGGGTGCGCGGCGTGATCGCCGCCGCGATGTCGGCGAGCGGCAGCGCGAAGCGCCCGTCCGGCAAGCGTCGGTACGGCACCGTCACGGGCACGCCGCCGGCGATGCGGACTGCCTCGCCGAGATTGGGCCAGGCCGGGGAGGGGATGATCATCTCGTCGCCCGGCTCCAGCAGCACCTGGGCCGCCTGCATGATCGCGTTCATGCCGCCCGCCGTGACGCCGAACCGGTCCGGCGGGATCTCCACGCCCCAGTGGCGGGCGTGGTAGGCCCCGAGCGCCGCGCGCAGCGCCGGGAGCCCCAGCGACGTCGTGTAGCGGGTATGCCCGGCCAGCATCGCCCGGTGCGCGGCCTCGACGATGAAGGGCGGCGTCGGCAGGTCGCCCTCGCCGATCCACAGCTTCACCACCTCCGGGTCGTCGCGCCCGCGATCCGCCACGAGGCCGATCTGGCTCGTGCCGATGCCGCGGATGCGCGCCGAGAGCGCGGCGGAGAGATCGACGGGTGCGGCGGAGACGAGGGTATCGGCCATGGCGGCGCGTGCTCTCCTTGCGCCGGGACGCGGCGGGTCGTGACGCAGCGAGCCACGCGGCGCCTGAGAGGTCCCGACCGGTAGGGAATGGCGCGACCCTGACGCGTTCGGGCTCGGACGTCCAGACCCGGGCGGCGCCCGCGCCCACCCCGGCTGCCGCAAGGCGCGGCCGGCCGAGGGCCGCCGGCGCCTTTGGTATATTCCGACTTTTCCGACATTTCTGAAATTGCTATATATGCCGGGTCGCACCCTGAGCCGGAGGCCCGACGTGCTCGCCAACCTCGATCCCCTGATCCTCGCCCGCATGCAGTTCGGGTTCACGGTGGCCTTCCACATCGTGTTCCCGGCCTTCTCGATCGGCCTCGCGAGCTTCCTAGCGGTGCTGGAGGGGCTCTGGCTGGCCACCGGCCGCCAGGTCTTCATGGACCTGTTCAAGTACTGGATTAAGATCTTCGCGATCGCCTTCGCGATGGGCGTCGTGTCCGGGCTGGTGATGTCCTACCAGTTCGGCACGAACTGGTCGGTCTTCTCGGACAAGACCGGCCCGGTGCTGGGGCCGATGATGGCCTACGAGGTGCTCTCGGCCTTCTTCCTGGAGGCCGGCTTCCTCGGCGTCATGCTCTTCGGCATGACGAAGGTCGGGCCGCGGCTGCATTTCGCGGCGACGCTGATGGTGGCGTTTGGGACCTTCTTCTCGGCGTTCTGGATCCTGGCGGTGAATTCCTGGATGCAGACGCCGGCGGGCTACGGCACGAACGCCGAGGGCCAGTTCGTGCCGCTGGACTGGTGGGCGATCGTGTTCAACCCGTCCTTCCCGTTCCGCCTCGTGCACATGGTGCTGGCTGCCTACCTCACCACCGCGCTGGTCGTGGGCGCGGTCGGCGCGTGGCACCTGCTGCGCGACCGGGCCAACCCGGCGGCCCGGACGATGTTCTCGATGGCGATGTGGATGGCCGCCCTGGTCGCGCCCGTCCAGATCCTCGCCGGCGACGCGCACGGCCTCAACACCCTGGAGCACCAGCCCGCCAAGGTCATGGCCATGGAGGGCCACTTCCAGAGCCACCCGGACGGCGCGCCGCTGGTGCTGTTCGGCCTGCCCGACCAGGAGGCCGGCACCGTGCGCTACGCGGTCGAGATCCCGAAGCTGTCCTCGCTGGTGCTGAAGCACGCCCTCGATGCGCCCCTGAAGGGGCTCGACAGCCTGCCGCGGGCGGAGTGGCCGCCGGTGCCGATCGTGTTCTGGTCGTTCCGCATCATGGTCGGCCTCGGGATGCTGATGCTGCTCCTGGGCGGCGTGAGCCTCGTGGCCCGCTGGCGCGGGGCGCTCTACGCGTGGCGCCCGCTGCACCGCTTCGCGGTGGCGATGGGCCCGGCGGGCTTCGTGGCGGTGCTAGCCGGCTGGATCACCACCGAGGTCGGGCGCCAGCCCTACACGGTCTACGGCCTGCTGCGCACAGCGCAATCAGCCTCGCCGCTGCACGCGCCGGCGGTGGCGGCCTCGCTCACCGCCTTCGTGGCGATCTACTTCGCGGTCTTCGCCATGGGCACGAGCTACATCCTGCGCTTGATGGGCAAGCCCCCGCATGCCGGCGAGAGCGGGATCGAGCCCGGCGCGCCCATCCGGACGGCGGGCATCACGCCCGCCCCGGCGATCGATCCCGACCGCCACCTCCAGCCGGCCGAGTGAGGGACCCATGGCCTACAGCTTCGATCTCACGGTGGTCTGGGCGCTCGTGATCGCCTTCGCGGTCTTCGCCTACATCGTCATGGACGGCTTCGATCTCGGCATCGGCCTCCTGTTCCCCGTCCTGAGGCCCGGCGCGGAGCGCGACACCGCCATGAACTCGGTCGCCCCGGTCTGGGACGGCAACGAGACCTGGCTGGTGCTCGGCGGCGGCGGCCTGTTCGCCGTCTTCCCCCTGGCCTACGCGGTGATCCTGCCGGCGCTCTACGCGCCGATCATCGCGATGCTGCTCGGGCTGATCTTCCGCGGCGTCGCCTTCGAGTTCCGCTGGCGCGACCCCCGCCACCGCGCCGCCTGGGACGTGGCCTTCGCGGGCGGCTCGCTGGTGGCGGCCCTCGCCCAGGGCATCACGCTGGGCGCGCTGCTGCAGGGCATCGCGGTCGAGGGGCGGGCCTATGCCGGTGGCTGGTGGGACTGGCTCACGCCCTTCAGCCTCCTCGTCGGCGCGAGCCTGGTCGTCGGCTACTCGCTCCTCGGCGCGACGTGGCTGGTGATGCGCACCGAGGGCCTGCTCCAACTGCGGGCCCGGCGCTACGCTCTGCGCCTCACCGCGGCGACGGTCGCGGCCATCGCCCTCGTCAGCGCGGTGACGCCGTTCCTCCAGGGCCGCTACTACGAGCGCTGGCTGGCGATGCCGAACGTGCTCGTGACCGCGCAGGTGCCGCTGCTCGTGGCGCTCGCGGCCTACGCCCTGTGGCGCACCCTGCGGGGCGGTGCCGAGCGGGCGCCCTTCCTGATCGCGCTGGGCCTGTTCGCCCTGACCTTCCTGGGACTGGGCATCAGCATCTTCCCCGACGTCGTGCCGGGCCGGATCACGATCTGGCAGGCGGCCGCCCCCGAGGCGAGCCAGATCTTCCTGCTTGCCGGCGCGTCGGTTTTGATCCCGATCATACTGTCCTACACCGCGTACTCGTACTGGGTCTTCCGCGGCAAGGTCGACGCGCACGGATATCACTGATGGCACCCGCAGCAGCACAGCCCCTCTGGAAGCGCCTCGCGTGGTTCGCGGGGCTCTGGGCCTCCAGCATCGTCGGCCTCGGCTTCGTCGCGACGGTCCTCCGGTATTGGCTCAGGAGCTGATAGACCGGGGGGCGCCCACCTGACACCTCCCAGCGTCGGATTCCTGCCGTGCAGCTGCCACCGCTTGTCCAGACCTTCGTGCTGCATTTCGGCGAGATGGGCTCGCGCTGGGGCATCAACCGGACCGTGGGGCAGATCTACGCCCTGCTGTTCGTGGCCGAGCGGCCGCTCAACGCCGACGAAATCGTCGAGCGGCTCGGGGTGTCGCGCTCCAACGTCAGCATGGGCCTGAAGGAGCTCCAGGCCTGGAACCTCGTCCGGCTCCAGCACAGGCCCGGCGACCGGCGCGACTACTTCACGACGCCCGAGGATATCTGGCAGATCGTCCGCACGCTGGTCGAGGAGCGCAAGAAGCGCGAGGTCGACCCGACGCTGACCCTCCTGCGCGAACTCCTGATGCAGGAGGCCGGGACCGAGGAGGAGCGGCACGCGCAGGCACGCCTCCGGGAGATGCACGACCTCTTCGAGCTGTTCGCCGGCTGGTACGCCGACGTGCGCCGCCTCGACACCGAGCGCCTCGTCCAGCTCCTCACCCTGGGCTCGAAGGTCCAGAAGGTCCTGGAGATGAAGGACCGCCTGACCCGGTTGCCGGGCCGGATCGGCGGCCGGCCGGCCAAGCCGGACTGACCCGGTCGCGCGGGGGGGGGCCTCCCCTCACGCCTCGACGAGCGCGCCCCGATAGAGGGCGATGAGCGAGGCGCCGATATGCTCGATATGGTGCCGCAGGCAGGCGGCCGCCTCGTCGGACTTGCCGGCCTCGCACAGGGCCAGGATCTGCGCGTGCTCCCTGACCGCGCGGGTCGCATCCTCGGAGGTCGAGATCTGCAGCCGCGTTGGCCGCTCGCAATCCTGCAGGAGGCCGGACACGATCGCCAGGGAGCGCGGCCGGCCGGCGTGCCGGATCAGGTCGAGGTGGAAGCGGCTGTTCAGGTCGCCCCAGCGGAGGACCTGGCCGGTCTCCAGCGCCGCGCCGTACTCCTTCGAGAGGGCGTCGAGATCGCGGATATCGTCGGGGGTCAGGTGCGGGGCCGACAGCAGGAGCAGTTGCGGCTCGAGCTGAAGGCGCAGCTGGAAGATGTCTTCGACCTCCTGGAGCGACAGGCCCGTCACGACCGCCCCGCGATGCGGCATGATCCGCACGAGCTTGCTGGCCTCCAGCTGCAGCAGGGCTTCGCGAACCGGGATGCGGCTGATCCCGAATTCCTCCGCCAGGGCGTCCTGGCGCAGCTGCACCCCCGGCGGCAGATCCCCGTTCAGGATCTGCTCGCGCAGCGAATCCGCGACGGCTGCCGCCACGGTCTTGTGCCGCAGCCGGTCGGGTGCGGGACGTCCAGGGCCCATGGGGGACATCAACGCCTCAGAAAAACGGTATACATGTATACACGGCATCGTCATGCCCGGAAAACGCGCGCCTGTCCAATGCCAGATTGTCCTGAACAAACTTGAGGTTAGTGCGCCCGACGAATTGCACGGGGGCCGCGAACCGCGGATGTCGGCCTGGACACCGAGCAGCAAGGACCACGCCGCGGTTCGGACTCGTGCGACTCGCCGATAGCGCAGGCGCACGGGTTCGACACTGATCCAGGTGAATGAAGCGCCCGGATCCGGGCCGGAAGCGGCGCAGGCGCCGGCGCGCGGCTTACTGGTCCGCCGGGTCGCGCCGCGGCTGCGGAGTGGCCCAGGGCGCTTGGCCGAGGGTCTGGCCGAGATGGGCGATCAGCGCCGTCACCCGCGCCGGCCTCGGGCCGCCCGGGGGCGTGACGAGGTGCAGGGCGATCGGCGGCGGCGACCAAGCCGGCAGCACCCGCTCGAGCCGCCCCGATTCGAGATCGTCCCAGATCATGAAATCGGGCTGCAGGGCGAGGCCGAGGCCGGCCCGCAGCGCCGGCGCCAGCGCCTCGGCGTTGTTCGCCCGGAGCTGGCCCGCCGGCACCACGACGGCCTCGGCACCGCTCCCGTCCACGAAGCGCCAGCGGTCGGGCGTCGGCAGGTAGGCGTAGCCGAGGCAGGTGTGGCGGACGAGGTCGTCCGGGTGCTCGGGCCGGCCGTGCCGGTCGAGATAGGCGGGGGTGGCGACCAGCGAGCGGCGGATCGCGCAGAGCCTCCGGGCGCGCAGGGAGGAATCGGGCAGGGCCGCGATGCGTAACCCGATGTCGAACCCGCCGCCGACGAGGTCGACGACCGCGTCCGACAGGTGGAGGTCCACCGAGACGAAGGGGTAGTCCCGGAGGAAGGCCGGCAGGAGCGGGGCGACGTGCATCACCCCGAAGGTCATCGGCGCGGCGAGCCGCACCAGCCCGCGCGGCTCGGCGGCGCACGCCGTGGCGAGGGCCTCGGCCGCCTCGCCCTCGGCCAGGATGCGTGCGGCGCCGTCCTTGGCGGCATGCCCGGCCTCCGTCAGGGCGAGCTTCCGGGACGTGCGATTGAAGAGGCGGGCGCCGATCCTGATTTCGAGCCGGCTCACCGCCTTCGAGACCGTCGCCTTCGACAGACCGAGTTCCGTTGCGGCCCGCCCGAAGGAGCCGGTCTCCACCACCTTGGCGAACACCGCCCAGGCCTCCAAATCAGGCAATCTCATCGGTCAAACTCGGAAACGATAGGTTTCCATCGTTTCTATTTTCGACAGGCATGGCAAGGGGCACATTCCCGTCATCGAAACGCGCCGCCCCTTGCAGCGGCCTGTCGGGAGACATCGCCATGGTTCAGACCGGCCTCCACCACGTCACGGCCTTTTCCGGCCCGGCCCTGCGCAACCTCGATTTCCACACCCGAATCCTCGGATTGCGGCTGGTGAAGAAGACCGTGAACTTTGACGATCCGGGCACCTATCACCTGTATTACGGCGATGCGGCCGGTCAGCCCGGCACGATCCTGACCTTCTTTCCCATCGAGCACGCCGCGCCGGGCCGCGCCGGGATCGGCGAGACCCAGGAGACGGCCTTCCGGGTGCCCCGTGCCTCCATCGGCTGGTGGACCCACCGGCTCATCGAGAAGGGCGTCGCCCACGAGCCGCTGGTCCAGGTCTTCGGCGCGCCGACGCTGCGCTTCCGCGACCCGGACGGTATGATGCTCGCATTGGTGGGCGTCGATATCGGCGACGCGGCGGGCTGGGCGTCGAGCGAGGTGCCCGCCGAGCATGCGATCCGCGGCCTGCACGGGGTGACGCTCCTCCTCGACAAGGCGGAGCCGACCGCCGCGATCCTCACGGAGGTGCTCGGGCTTCAGGAGGTCGGTCGCGAGGGCAGCCTGATCCGCTTCGCGGGCAGCGCCGAACTCGGCGGTCTCGTCACCCTGCGGGCTGTCGGCGGGTTCCTGCCTGGCCGCGCGGGGGCGGGCTCGGTCCACCACATCGCGTTCCGGGCGGCCGACGACGCCGCGCAGGCCGCGATGGGCCGGGCGCTCGAGGCGCGGGGGCTCCACGTCACCGAGCAGCGTGACCGGCAGTACTTCCGCTCGATCTACTTCCGCGAGCCCGGCGGCGTGCTGTTCGAGATCGCCACAGACGCGCCCGGCTTCGCGGTTGACGAGCCGGTCGAGGCCCTCGGCCAAGCCCTCAAGCTCCCGGCCGCCCTGGAACCGCACCGGGCCGAGATCGAGGCCGTCCTGCCGAAGGTCGCCTGAGCCACAACGCCGTCATGCCCGCCCCGCGCCAATGCGGGGCGGGACCCCTTCCCAACACCCTCGAGGCCATCATGACCCAGGATACCCTCGGCTTCATCCACCGCTTCGAGCCCGGTCCCGACACCACGCGTCCCCTGCTCCTCCTGCACGGGACCGGTGGCGACGAGCACGATCTCCTGCCCCTCGGCCGCATGGTTGCGCCGGAGGCCGCCCTGCTCGCGCCGCGCGGCGCCGTCAGCGAGAACGGCATGCCGCGCTTCTTCCGGCGCTTGGCGGAGGGCGTCTTCGACGAGGCGGATCTCCGGCGCCGCACCGTCGACCTCGCCGCCTTCGTGGCAGCCGCCCGGGCGCAGTACGGAATCGGGGCGCCCGTGGCCCTGGGCTTCTCGAACGGCGCCAACATTGCCGCGTCGTTGCTGCTGCTCCGGCCGGAATCCCTGGCGGGCGCGGTTCTGATCCGCCCGATGGTGCCGTTCGCCGAGCCCCCGGTGGCGGATCTCGCCGGCCGGCCGGTCCTGATCCTCTCCGGGGCGACGGACCCGATCGTGCCCGTGGAGAACGCCCGGCGCCTCGCGCAGCAGCTCACCGCGGCCGGAGGGCGTGTCGAGCACCGGATCCTGCCGGTGGGCCACGGTCTATCGCAAGCCGATATCGGCTTGGCGCTGAATTGGCTTCGCAGCCTCGCAATTCCCGAAGCGGCCTGAACCCGCCGCACACGACAGGACGGAGCGTTTGATGATGTCCCCGATCTCCTCCCCCGGTGCGATCGCCCTGCTGCCGGTGACCGGCCGGGTTCTGATGAGTGCCATCTTCCTCGTAAGCGGCGCCGGCAAGCTCGCCACCCCCGCGGCGACGCTCGCCACCATTGAGGCCGCCCATCTTCCGCTGCCGCCGGTCGCCTACGCCGCAGCGACTTTCGTGGAGCTCGTCGGCGGGCTGCTGCTCATCGTCGGCTACCGCACCCGACTGGTCGCCCTGGTTCTGGCGCTCTTCGCGGTGGCAACCGCGGTGACCTTCCACACGGCCCTCGGCGACCAGAACCAGATGTTCCACTTCCTGAAGAATCTCGCCATGGCCGGCGGCCTGCTCCAGATCGTTGCCTTCGGGGCCGGTCTGTTCAGCCTGGACGCGCGGCAGGGCCGGGCCTGACCGGTCCTTCAACCCTTGCGAGAGACCACCCTGCGCTCCGTCACCATGCAGGACGGCAGGGGCTTTCATGCAGAGGCTGGGGTGCCGAAGCTTGCGAGAGACGTTCGAGTGGTGCCGATCGGCGCGGGCCGCCCAACGCGTGCCGAAGGAAGATCCCGGCGCTCCGCATGGCCTGGTCGCGACGCACGCGCACGGGCTCGATGCCGATCTGCTCGCCTTCATCCAAGGTTGAACGGTTCGGTCTTTCCCGCGTCGGTCCGGACCCCTAAAGCCGCTGACGGGTCGCCAGCGTGGCCCGTCAGACGCGGACCTTCATAAGGACCCTTGCATGCCGACCTCCGACGCACCGCTCGCCCTCGGAATCATCGGCGCGGGCATCATGGGTGAGCGCCTGCTCGGCGCGATCCACGGGGCAGTGGATTCGCCCGTGCGAGCCGCGGCGATCTGGGACCCGGCCCCGGAGGCCCTGGACCGGATCGGCGCGGCCTTCCCGGCGGTGCCGCGAGTGGCCGATTCCGCCGCCGTCGTGGCGGCGAGCGACTGCGTCTACGTCGCCTCGCCGCCCGCCTCGCATCTCGGCTACGCCCGCGCCGCCCTGGCGGCCGGCCGGAGCGTCTTCTGCGAGAAGCCGCTGGCCATCGATCGCGGCGACGCCCGCGCCTTCGTGGCGGAGGCCGGGGGCGCGGGCGCGGTCAATTTCCCGTTCGCCTCGTCGCCGGGCGTGGCGGCGCTCGAGCGCTGGATCGCGGCCGGCGCGGTCGGCACGCCCCGGGCGCTCACCGTCGCGGTGGAATTCGCCCGCTGGCCCCGCCCGTGGCAGGCCGACGCCGCCCGCTGGCTCGACGCGCGCGGCGAGGGCGGCTTCACCCGCGAGGTGGTCTCGCACTTCCTGTTCCTGGCCCGCCGCCAGCTTGGCCCGCTCCAGGGGCTCGCCGGTCGGATCGCCTTCCCGGAGCCGGGCCGGTCAGAGCGCGCGATCGACGTGACGCTCACGGCGGGCGGAATCCCCGTCACCCTGACCGGCCGGGTCGGGGGCGTCGAGGCCGACGACCACAACACGTGGACTCTGGAGGGCGACGCGGGCGCCGTCCGGCTGCGCGACTGGGCCATCGCCGAGCGTCGGGGCGCCGACGGGCGCTTCGAGCCGGAGCCTGACGCGATCCCGAACGAGCGGCTGCGGCCGATCACCCTGCGGCGCCAGCTCGAGGGCGTCGTCCGCATGGCGCGCGGCGAGCCCCACCACCTCGCGACCTTCGCGGAGGCGCTCGACGTGCAAGAGGTCGTCGAGTCGATCCTGACCTTGTAAGAGCGGGCGCCCGCGCGTCCTGGGTGCGGGATGACGGCCGCGATGACGTCCCGGACCTGAGCGATCCGGGCCGGGACGGGGTCAGGCGTCCAGAAGGTCGATCAGGAACGGGATCAGCGGCGCGTCCGCGGGCGGCATCGCGAGATCACGCAGGGCCTTGGGGCGCACCCATCTGAGCGCCTGCCCCTCCATCGACCGCGGCGTCCCCGTCCACCGCCGGCAGATGTAGAGCGGCATCAGCAGATGGAAGTCCGGGTAGGCGTGGCTCGCGAAGGTCAGCGGTGCGAGGCAGGGCTCCTCGACCCGAATGCCGAGCTCCTCGGCTAGTTCGCGGATCAGCGTCTGCTCTGGGCGCTCGCCGGGCTCGACCTTGCCGCCGGGGAACTCCCACAGGCCGGCGAGCTGCTTGCCCGCCGGGCGCTCGCTCACCAGGACGCGGCCGTCGACGTCGACGAGGGCGACGGCGACCACGAGGAGCAGGCGCAAGGGCGCACTCTCGGGAGCGCCTCCGGACGCACTCATTGCGTCACCGCGAAGATGGCCGAGACCTCGGAAGATATTTGGATCGAGCCCGCCTCCAGGGGCACCCGTCGTCCCTTGGCGGCCATCGGTGCCGGGCGGGCTATCTCCAGCCCCGGGCGGTACGGCGTGCCGGCCGTGGTGCTCAGCGTGCAGAGCGGGCCGAGCTTGGCGCCGACCGCCTCGGCAAGGGCTTCGGCCCGGCTCCGGGCGTCCCGGGTCGCCGTTACCTGAAGGGCCGCCTCACTCTTGTCCGGGTCGCGCAGTCCGAAGCTCACGCCGTCGATGCGGTTGGCGCCGGACGCGAGTGCCTGCCGGAGCAGGTCGCCGAGGCGATCCATGTCGGCGAGCCGGACCGTGACGAGGTTGCTGGCGCGGTATCCGTCGGGCTCCTCGGTGACGGCGCCCCCTGGCCGGGCGACGGTGCGGGTCGCTGTCTGCAGGGTGACGGCGGCCGTGCCGAGATCGGCCGGCGGAACCCCCAGGACGCGGGCCTGCGCCGAGACCTCGGTCACCGCCTTTGAGGCCGCGTCGAGGGCGGCCGCCGCGGTCGCCCCGCGCGCCTCGATGCCGACGGTCACCTCGGCGAAGTCCGGCGCTCGCGTCTCGGACGCGTGCCCGACGACGCTGATGTGGCGCTTGCACCCCGCGTCGTCGGCCCGCGCCGACGTCTCCAGGCTCATGACGAGGAGGGCGCCTAACAGGACGGCCCTCACGAACGGTAGTCCCCGTTGATCTCGACGTAGGCCTTTGTCAGGTCGCAGGTCCAGACGCGGGCGGTGCCGTCGCCCAGGCCGAGATCGACCCGGACCGTGATCTCCGGCTCGCGCATCACGGCGCTCGCCGCCGCCTCGCTGTAATCGGGGTCCCGGGCGCCCTGGACGGCCACCCGCACGTCACCGAACCAGATCGCGAGCCTGTCGCGGTCGGCGGGCTCGCCGGCCTTGCCCACGGCCATCACCACGCGGCCCCAGTTGGCGTCCTCGCCGGCCACCGCAGTCTTCACCAGAGGCGAGTTGGCGATCGACATCGCGATGCGGTGCGCGGACGCGTCGCTCTCGGCGCCGGTGACCCGGACGGTGACGAACTTACGCGCGCCCTCACCGTCCTTTGCGACGAGCTGGGCCAACTCGACCAGCAGGCCGTCGAGCGCCTCCCGGAAGCCGGCGAGCCGCTTGTCGGCGGGATCGGTGATCGCCGGATTGCCGGCCTTGGCGGTGGCGAACAGCATGAGCGTGTCGGAGGTGGAGGTGTCGCCGTCCACGGTCACGCAGTTGAAGCTGGTCTTCGCGCCCGCGGACAGGAGCGCCTGCAGCACGTCCTGCGGGATGGCCGCGTCGGTGAAGACGAAGGACAGCATCGTCGCCATGTCGGGGGCGATCATGCCGGCGCCTTTGGCGATGCCGTTGATCGTCACGCGCGCCCCGTCGATCTCGGCCGTGCGGGTGGCGAGCTTCGGGAAGGTATCGGTGGTCATGATCGCGCGGGCCGCCGCGGTCCAGGCGTCCGGTCCATCCTCGGCCCGGGCCGCGCAATCCGCGAGCACGCCCGCGAATCGCTCCGCCGGGAGCGGCTCGCCGATCACGCCGGTGGAGGCGACGTAGACCTCGCGCGCGCCACATCCCGCCGCCGCCGCCGCGATCTCGACGGTGCGCGCCACCGCGTCACGTCCGAGCCGGCCCGTGAAGGCATTGGCGTTGCCGGAATTGACCACGAGCACCCGCGCCGATCCGTCCGCCAGTGCGTCCCGGCACCAGTCCACCGGCGCCGAGGGGCATTTCGACCGGGTGAACACCCCTGCCGCCCGGGTCCCCGTCTCGAGGGCGACATAGAGCACGTCGGTGCGGCCACTGTAGCGGATCCCCGCCTGCGCGGTGGCGATTCGCACGCCCGGCAGGGGCGGCAAGTCGGGCATCGCGGTGGGCGCCAGCGGTGAGACGGGAGGGGCTTTCGCGGACGACATCGGCTCGGGCTCCAGCAGCGCGCGGCTGAGGTTCCGCGGCGGCCCGGTGTTGCCCGCGCGACCCCGCCGGCGTCAACTCCGTGCCCAGCCTATGGTCAGGCTGCCGGGGTGCATCGGCTTTGTGCAACGGCGGCGCCGAATGCGGCGCCATCACGGCGTCGGGCTTGCGTGTGGATTGCATCCCAGCTTAGCATGCTGCATCGCAAAGCCAGCGCGAAGTCGAGTGCGGAATGCCCCCAGCCGACGTCGAGACTGCCTCCAGCACGCTCCCTCAGGGCGGATGCTACCGGATCCAGGTTCTCGTGGTCGGCCGGCATAAGCGCTGGCGCGACGAGGTCGCCGCACAGGTTCGCCTGCTGGGCTATCAGGTGACGACGTGCGACCGCGGAGTCGATGCCATGACGGTTCTGGCTCTCGGCCTGCCCGTTGATGTGATGGTGGTGGATTCAGCACTCCAGGGCAGCCTGTGCTGCGCGCGGCTTGCGGTGGAGGCGCGGGTTCTGCGACCGGCCCTCCGCATCATCCTTGCCAGTGATGCGGCCGGCGCCATGGAGCCGGAGGCTGCGGCCCACGTGCCTGATGCCCTGCTCGTGCCCCGCGACCAGCTCCAGAATGGGATGGTCGCAACGACGATGCGCGAGGCGCTGGCAAGCCGCGCCGCCTGAAGCGTGCGGCAAACATTGTCCTGAAGGCGCAGCTCCATTCCCAGCGGTTGTGCGGGGTCGCACGGATTTCGGTGCGTCTGCGTCCAAGAATCGGGAGGAATGCGCTTCGATGTGCGGCGCGCCGCCCCATCGGACGCGTCCTAGGCCGGAATTGGGGCAGGATCCATCCGTGCTCCGCGACCCGTTCCGGACGCATGATCGGACGAGTGTTCTCTGATCCCTCAGGATGCGGTTCAGAGGAGCGCTGTGGCCAATAACGGATGCCGCCGGACAGACCGACGGTCCGGGCACGTTGAGATTGCGACATCTTCTATCCGGTCGCTGCACACACGAACGATTTCATTCGTTGACTCAATATGCGCGGCCGGAGGTATTGGATATTGCGCTTAAACGAAGCTTTAGGCGCCGAAAAATTTAATATATCAACAATATAGCTCGATTAAAAACAATAAAACCTGAGGTATTAATGTCGTATTATACATATTTATGTCACCGATGTCATATTTTGTTCCATGGCGCATCGTTTCGGCGTGCGCTTTGGGAGTTACCGTTATGACTATCGGAATTCGATCGCGCTTGTACGCGGGATTTATTCTTCTTGTCTTGACTGCCGGAGTTATTGGCGCGTACGCGATTTATCAGCAGGATAGGCTGAACGAAGATTACGAGACCCGCAGCCGTCTTTATCAAAGTGCACAGGCGATTCTTGCAGCCGATGGTCTCGCCGCCCGTCTCAGGGGTTTCGCCGAGACGTACCAGCTAATGCCGGAGCCTGAGCGAATCGCGGACATGGAGACGGTGCGCCGCGCCATCGAGGCGAGTTGCGATACGGGGGCCGTGAGCGCCCTGACGGATGTTGGGCGCAAGCTCTTCACGCAGATGACTGAGGATGCCCGGGCACTGAAGCCGGAACTAGAGCGTCTCGCTGCGGCCGGTAAGGCTCTCATCGCTGCCAAGACAAGGATGTTCGAGGTCGGCAACAATCTTACCCAGGTCATGCAGCAGCTACTCGCGGACGTGCATGCGCGCGCCGACGACGACGCGGCGCTCGGCCGTGCGCGAGCCATCGAGAACGTCGTTCTTAAGGCTCGTCTGGCATCCGCGCGGTACGCGATCAAGCGCGATCCGCGGGACCTCGAAACCTATAAGAGGCGGATGGAAGAAGCGCGGTCTGCCGTTGAGGCGTTCACGGCGATCCCAGGAGGCGCGCCGTTCAGACCGCAGACCGGTGCGGTTCGTGAGGCACTCGAGAGCGCCTCCAGCAGCTCTCAAGCCCATGAGCAGGCGGTGAAGGCGGCAAAGGCGGTGTTTGAAACCGGGATCAAGCCGCATGTCGAGGCCATCGACCAAGTCGGTGGCGATCTGCGGGGCAGGATCCTGATCGGTGTCGCGCGGAGAACCGCCGAAGCCGCCGAGATCGTCGCCACCGTCAGGCGCGTTGAAATCGGCCTGATCGGCCTGGCGCTGGTTCTCGGCGGCCTGCTCGCCTTCGCACTCGCCCGCAGCGTGAGCCGACCGATCGCCACCATGACCGAGGCGATGACACGCCTGGCCGAGGGCGATAGCCGGATCCTGGTGCCGTTTCGTGACGCCACGGACGAGATGGGCGCCATGGCCCGGGCCGTCGACATCTTCCGTCAGAATGCCGTCGCTCGAGCCGAGCTTGAGGCGTCGCAGGCTGCCGAGCAGGCCACCCGCCTGCGCCGAGCCGAGCGGGTCGACAAACTCGTTGACGCCTTCCAGCGGAAGATCGCCGCCTCACTCGACATCGTTACGGCGGCAACCAGTGAACTCGACGCGACCGCGCGGGCGATGACCCGCGTGGCCGACGACACCAACGGCCAGGCTGTGACCTCGAGCACGGCCGCCGAGCAGACGTCCGCCAACGTCCAAACGGTGGCAGCGGCGGCCGAAGAGATGGTCTCCTCGCTTCAGGAGATCGAGCGGCAGGTCGTGCGCTCCAACGAGGTGGCCGGTCACGCTGCCCACGAGGCGGAGGCGACCAACGCCGCCATGGCGAGCCTGCGCGCCGCCGCCGAGCAAATCGGTGAGGCCGTGAGCATGATCTCCGGGATCGCGAACCAGACCAATCTGCTGGCGCTCAACGCCACGATCGAGGCGGCCCGGGCCGGTGAGGCGGGGCGGGGCTTCGCCGTCGTGGCGTCCGAGGTGAAGGAACTCGCCGCGCAGACGGCGCGGGCCACGGAGGCGATCGGCGGGCAGATTGCCGCGATCCAGGCGGCCTCTGGCCAGGCCGCGGAAGCGATGGCGCAGATCGCGCGCACGATCATGACCGTCAACGAGATCAGCGGTGCCATCGCGGCGACCGTGGTGCAGCAGACGGCAGCCACGGGAGAGATTTCGCGCAATGCCGGCGAGGCGGCGCGGGGCACGGAGGACGTCTCGGCCAACGTGGCGCGCGTGTTAAACGCAGCCCGCGAAACCGGCAGCGCCGCCGCGCAGGTTCAGAGTGCGGCGTCCGAGCTGGCGACGCAGTCCCTGACGGTCAAGCGCGAGGTCGACAGCTTCCTGAGCGACATTCAGGCGGCGTGAGACCACGGCCTAGATGGCGGCGGCGGGATCGCTCTCGTCGCCGTCCCGTCCCCGTCGATCGCGCGGACGCCGTTCCAGAAACGAGCGGCCGAGGGCGCGCAGCGGCGCCGTCAGCCGGCGGACATCCTCAGCCCGCTCCATGATGCGCTCGCCGTTGCGGATCTCCTTGTCGAGCCGCGCCATTGTCCGGGCCAGGGCCGGATCGTCGTCATCGAGCCAGACCTGGGTCACGCGGGCGAAGGCAATGACCACGCCCTGCAGCTTGAGCTGGCCGAGCGGGCCCTCGGTGTCGATCCCGGCCGCCGCCAGCATGTAGCGGTGCGAGTTCAGCATGACGCCGTTCATCGCCAGCATCGAGAGCGGCTCGCCGCGGAGCGCGTAGGCGATCCGGCGCAGGGCCGGCTTGTAGGGCTCCATGGCGTCGAGACGACGCATCAGCACGTCGAACAGCCGCTCGCGGGTCGGCTCCTCCTCAAGGCCCGCAAGGTCGCCCTCCAAGACCTTGCGGTCGATGATCCGTGTCAGGCCGCCCAGCACGGCGCCCTTCGAAGGGAACAGGTCGCGCAGCTCGGCGAGCGTCAGGCCCGCCTCACGGGCGATGTCGCTGACCTCGATGTCGTTCCAGGGCTGCTCGGCGGCGAGGCGCATCAGGGCCTCGACGGCGGCTTCCCGGGGCGACAGCTTCGGTTCGCCGTCCTTCGACGCCGCATCGATGCTCTGTACCGCCTCGTCGTGGGCAGAGGCCGCGGGCGCGACGCTCTCGTGGGCGCTGCTCGCCTTGGCGGGAGTTGCGCCCTTGCGGGGACGCTTGGAGGAGGCTCTGCTGTCGGTCATGGATCGGTCGCCCGGTCTGTCGGTCGTGTCACCTCATGTAGGCGGGTTGGCGGCGATGAGCAGGGCCGTCGCGCGGCCATGCCGCACGGACGCGGTCCGATGTCAGCCGGAGAGTTCCCCCGCCCGTTGACGGGCCGCGGCCACCGCCTCTCGCATCAGCGCGCCGAGGCCGTCCGGCCGCATCAGCACGTCGAGGGCCGCCGCCGTGGTGCCGCCGGGTGACGTGACGTTGCGGCGCAACTCCGCTGTCTCGGATGGGCTCGCATCGAGGAGCGCGCCGGCCCCCGCCACGGTCGCCCGCGCGAGGCGGCGGGCCACGTCGGGTTCCAGACCAGCCGCGATGCCGGCCTCCGCCAGGGTCTCGGCAAGCAGGAACACGTAGGCTGGCCCGGAGCCCGAGACCGCCGTCACCGCGTCGATCTGCGCCTCGTCGGTGAGCCATGCCATCGTGCCGCTCGCCGCGAACAGCGCCTCGGCGGCCGCCCGCTGCTCGGGCGAGACCTCGGAACTCGCGCAGGCGCCGGTGGCGCCCCGGCCGATGCTCGCCGGCAGGTTGGGCATCGCCCGAACGATCGCGCGCGCCCGCGGAAGGCGGGCGCGGAGATCCGCGATGGTCTTGCCCGCCAGGATCGAGACGAGGAGCGTGTCGCGCCCGATCAGCCGGTCGAGCCCGGAGGCGGCCGCCTCCAGACCTTGCGGCTTGATGCCGAGGACCAGGACGGCGCCGGGCTCCGGGGCCGGCGGGTTCAAGGCGATACTCCGATCGGCGCAGAGATCCACAATCGCGCGTGCAGGTACCGGGTCGATGATCGTCGTGCGGCGCGGGTCTAGGCCGGCTTCCAGCCAGCCCGCCAGCATCGCGCCGCCCATCTTGCCGGCCCCGGCCAGGACCAGCGAGGCCGGCATCCGCATCGGGAAGGTCACGCCTCGCCTTCGGTTTCGAACAGGACAGCGTCCAGCGCCTCGCGGGCGCTCTTGCCGGCCCAGAGCACGAACTGGAACGCCTGGAAGTAGCGCTCGCAAGTATCGACCGCGGTCTTCATCATGGTCGCGCATTGCGGGTGGGTCGGCACCGCGCCGCCCGTCAGCAGGAGCGCGTGCCGGAACATCACCACGCTGTCGGTGGTCCAGAGGTCGAAATGACCGACCCAGAGTTGTTCGTTGATCATCGCGATCAGGCGCATCACCTCGGTGCGCTGCCGCTCCGGCACCTTCAGGTCGAAGGCGCAGGCAACGTGCAGCGCCTCCACGTCCTCGATCCAGGTGAAGGCGACGTTGTAGTCGGTCCAGCGGCCGGGGCTCGTGACCGACATCTCGTCGGTCTCGGCCCGGTCGAAGATCCAGTCGCGCAGGGACGCAAGCCGCTCGACGACGTCGAGCGGATGCTCGTTCCGGTCCGGGTCGTGGAAGTCGACGTTGAGAAGCGGCATGACGATCCAAAAGGACGGCCCGGACGAGATCCGGCCCGACGTGGCGGTGACGCGAAACCGGAGCGTGAGAACACTCCGAGAACTGGAACGACCGGCAGATCTAGGCCGGCGGTGATGCGATCGACTGTCGAAGCTCTGCGGACATCGCCTCGCAGCCCCCGAATCACCCTATGCCCGACTATAGACCGGCCGTGACTCGCGACACAAAGTGCAGGTCACATTCAGTGAACAGGAAAGCGGATCGTCGACGCCGCTTCCTGTGTAAAAGCCCGCGCCGTTGCCGCGGAGACTCAGATCACCTCGCTCAGGCCCGCAGCGCCTGTTCCGGCGCCGCCGGATTTCGCCTCCAGGGCCGTAACCCGGGCCGACAAAGCCTCGTTCTGCGCCTGGAGCTGAGTCACGAGGTCGCGGAGCACGTCGAGTTCCTCGCGCGAGGCGATGTCGAGGTCGCGGACGACGCGTTCGAGCTGGGCGCGGACCACGGTCTCGGCCTCGCGGCGGACGCCCTGGGCGGCGCCGGCCGCGTCGGTCATCAGGCGGGCGAGGTCGTCGAACAGTCGGTTGGAGGGGGGCATCCTGGTCTCCCGGATCGGCCGGCTGCCGCGACGGCCGCCTGACTGCGCGATTCGAGTGGACGAGATAGGAATCTTCGGAGGTGGGAGCAACGCCCGGTCCGGCCGGCACGGCGGAGCGGGGCCCGACGACCCCGCTTCGCCGCACGATCACATTAAGATCACATACGGTGCATGCGGCGATGCATGCGGTGATGCATCATCCGGCGCTCCATCCGGCGGTGCATCATGCGATGCTCCATGCGCCGGTGCATCACCCGCCGCTCCATCGGGGTCATGCGGACATGGGTCACCGCGTCGGGAGCCGCGACAGCGCCGGGCATAGCAGGGGCCGCCGAGGCCGGCTGGACGAGGGCGGCGCCGCCGAGGGAGGCCAGCACGGCGAAGGCGAAGGTCAGTTTCCTCACGAGGAGACTCCAATTCTCTGATGGCCGGGTATGGCGCCCGGTTCATCCTCCCGGACGGGAGGTGCGGAGAGTCGTCTCGTGCCGGGGGACGGCACGGCGGGTCTGCGAGGACCCGCCGCCATCAACTTCTGGGTCAGAGATTCGTTTCCTCGAACGCCTTCACCCACTCGGCGCAGATCCCGGACCGGACGATGTCGTTGCGGGTGAACTCAACCACCGGGATCGGCATCATCCGGCTCTTGATCAGGTGCATCACGGTGCGCAGGCCCGAGGTCTCACGCAGGTCGGTCTGGGAGACGTCGCCGTTGATGATGACCTGACAATCGTCGCCGATCCGGGTCAGGAACATCTTGATCTCGTTGATCGTGGTGTTCTGGGCCTCGTCGAGGATCACGAGGCAGTTCTTGAAGGTCCGGCCGCGCATCACCTCGAAGGGGACGATCTCGATGTCGCCGGTCTTGAGGGCGATCTCGAAGGCGGCGGCGCCCATGCGCTCCTTCATGGCCTCGGTGAGCGGGGCGACCCAGGGGGCGATCTTCTCTTCCAAGGTTCCGGGGAAGAAGCCGAGCGACCGGCCCGAGGGCACGTTCGGGCGGGTGATGACCACCTTGGAGATCCGGCGCTGGCGGAGCTGGTCGGCGGCGCGGGTGCCGGCGATGAAGGTCTTGCCGGTGCCGGCGGGTCCCAGGACGATGACCTGCGGCGAGCGGGCGAGGGCCTCGAGATACTCGGCTTGCCGTTCGGTGAGCGGTTGGATGGGAGCGAGATTGCGTTCTTCGTCGAAGCGCGTGCGATGAATGCGGGACGTGCGGTCTTCAACCAGTTCAAGTCGTGCGCGGCGTCTCTTCATGGATGTACACTCCAACGGGACTAGCCAACCTGGATCTGTATCGGAACTGCCGTTTACCTGCTTGCTCCCGGTTCTACTCGCTTGCGGAACTAAATACCGGCCCCAGGCCGAAGGTTCCGCCCCGCGCTCGTCCGCCTGTGGAGAGCGTCACGACGTTCCGTGCGCGGCCGAATACACGATGCAACTGTCGCACCAGCGCGATTCGCGCCCGACGATTGCGCGAAGGGTGTGACCAAGGGGTGACGGTTGATGGAGGGGCTTCCAAAAAGCCGCGCGGCTGGCGCGGATGCATCAGGGTCGGGATGGGGGAGGCGCGGCAACGCGGCATCCGGCACGATCACGATCCTCCGCGCCCGCCGGGGCGAAGCCGGCCGATCCTACCGCCCTGAAACGTCGGGGCTTGATCGGCGGGACGCGCCTCACCCGGCCTGGATGAAGCTGTCGAGGACCATCTTCCGGCCGGCCTTGTCGAAGTCAACGGTCAGCTTGTTGCCGTCGACGCCCGCGACCGTCCCGGGGCCAAACTTGGTGTGGAAGACCCGCTGGCCGGCCTGGAACGCCGAGGGCGCGCCCGAAGACTTGGCGATCAGCTCGCCCTCGATCTGACGGGGGCCGCCCGCATAGCCGCCGGAGCGGCCACCCGGCGCCGACCCGAAGCCGCGGCCCCCCCGGTCGCCGGCCCGGCTGCCGTTCTGGGCGGTGTTGGCCTGCGCCCGCTGCCAGCCGGGCGTGCCGTAGCTCGATCCGAACGGCGTCGGGTTGCGGTCGAACCGCGAGGCGCCGGCCGAGAAATGCGCAGGGGCCTCGACCACGTCGACGGCCGTCTCCGGCAATTCGTCGATGAACCGGGACGGGATGGTCGAGGACCACAGGCCGTGGATGCGCCGGTTCACCGCGAAGGAGAGCTTGGCCCGCTTGCGCGCCCGGGTGAGGCCGACATGGGCGAGGCGCCGCTCCTCCTCGAGCCCGGCCCGGCCGCTCTCGTCCAGCGCCCGCTGGCTGGGGAACAGGCCGTCCTCCCAGCCGGGCAGGAACACGGTGTCGAATTCCAGCCCCTTGGCGGCGTGGAGCGTCATCAGCGAGACGCGCTCGGCGCCCTCGGTCTCGGAGGCCTCCATCACCAGGGAGACGTGCTCCAGGAAGGCCCCCATGTCGGGGAACTCCTCCATCGAGCGGACGAATTCCTTCAGGTTCTCCAGGCGCCCGGCCGCATCCGCCGAGCGGTCCTTCTGCCACATCTCGGTGTAGCCGGATTCCTCCAGGATGATCTGGGCGACCTCGCTGTGCGGCTGCGACTCCACGAGCCGCGCCCACCGCGAAAAACTCTGGGTGAGCGCCCGCAGGGTGGAGCGGACCCGGGGCTTCAGCTCGTCGGTCTCGCACAGGCGCTCGGCGGCGATCCGCAAGGGCAGGCGGTTCGCCCGGCCGTAGGTGTGGAGCTGCTGGAGCGTGGCGTCGCCCAGGCCGCGCTTCGGCGTGTTGACGATCCGCTCGAAGGCGAGGTCGTCGCTGACATTCATGGTGGCACGGAGATAGGCCAGGGCGTCGCGGATCTCGGCGCGCTCGTAGAAGCGTGGGCCGCCGATCACCCGATAGGGGAGCCCGAGCTGGACGAACCGGTCTTCGATCTCGCGCATCTGCGCCGAGATCCGCACCAGCACGGCGATCTCCGAGAGGGGGTGCTGCTTGGCCTGGAGGGATTCGATCGATTCGGCGAGCATCCGCGCCTCCTCCTCGGAATCCCAGGCGCCCGTCACGGTGACGCGCTCGCCCGGCTCGTCGTCGGTGCGCAGGGTCTTGCCGAGCCGGCTCTCGTTCTTGGCGATCAGCCCCGAAGCGGCGGCCAGGATGTGGCCGGTGGAGCGGTAGTTGCGCTCCAGCCGCACCACCACGGCGCCGGGGAAGTCGTGCTCGAAGCGCAGGATGTTGTCGACCTCGGCGCCGCGCCAGCCGTAGATCGACTGGTCGTCGTCGCCCACGCAGGCGATGTTCTTGCGGTTCTGCGCCAGCAGGCGCAGCCACAGGTACTGGGCGACGTTGGTGTCCTGGTACTCGTCCACCAGTATGTAGCGGAACCGGTCCTGGTAATTGGCCAGGACGTCCGGGTTCTCCCGCCAGAGCTTGAGGCAGAGCAGCAGGAGATCGCCGAAATCGACGGCGTTCAGCGTTGCGAGCCGGGCCTGATAGGCGGTGTAGAGGGCGCCGCCCTTGCCGAAGGCGAAGGAGGCGGCCTCGCCCGGGGGGACCTGCTCGGGACCGAGGCCGCGGTTCTTCCAGCCGTCGATGGCGTGGGACAGGGCCCGGGCCGGCCAGCGCTTCTCGTCGACGTTCTGGTCGGCGATCACCTGCTTCATCAGCCGGAGCTGGTCGTCGGTGCCGAGAATGGTGAAGTCGGATTTCAGGCCGACCAGCTCTGCGTGGCGGCGCAGGACCTTGGTGCCGATGGCGTGGAAGGTCCCGAGCCAGGGCATGCCCTCGCCGGCCGGGCCGATCAGCGCACCGATCCGGTGCTTCATCTCCCGGGCGGCCTTGTTGGTGAAGGTCACCGCCAGGATGTCGAAGGGGCGCGCCCGGTTGGTGGCGATCAGGTGGGCGATGCGGGTGGTGAGCACCCGTGTCTTGCCGGTGCCGGCGCCGGCCAGCACGAGGACGGGCCCCTCCGTGGTCTCGACGGCGCGGCGCTGCTCGGGGTTCAGCCCGTCGAGGTAGCCGGCGGCGTCGCGGCGGAGCGCGCCCATGGCGCGGGCGGCGATGGAAGAGGCGGGAGCGCCGTCCCCGGCGGGCTGCGCATGCGGGTTATTCTGCATCCCGCATCCCTGGACCAAATCGCGAACGGCGTCGAGGTGGTTCGCGCGCGAAGCGACCGGAGCGTGCGGGATGGGACGGCGGATCGGCCCTGTCCGCGGCCCCTGCGCGGCGCGGCATGTGAAGGGAGTCGCACGCGGCAGCGCCGCCGTTCGAACGGCCGCATCCGTGCCATGTCAGCCGTGCCGGCAGCCGTGGACGCTTCCCGAAAGCGTCCATGCGTCGGCCGTCCGGCAGGTTCGGCGCCGAGGCGAGCGGTCGCCCCCCTTCCTGCACCTGAGGCCGAGCTTAGCCTCTGCCCACATGCTTGCAGAAGTTGTCGAGAATGGCTGCCCATCCGCTACGCTGCTGCTCGATGGGGAACTGGTTCTCGGGATCGAAGGAGACCTTCACGATCGTTCGGTTGCCGGCCGGAGAAAACTCGATCACCGCATGACGGTCACCGAACGCATACTCGATCCGCTCGTTTGGGATGATTTTGGTGTAAGTGCCGTCAAAATCGAAGCCCATGCTGCCGTCCTTGGCCTCCATGCGCGAAGTGAACTTTCCGCCTTCTCGAAGGTCCACGCTTGCAGCCGGGCAATGCCAGTCGTCGGAGGCGAAGTTCCACTGCGTCACATGCTCGGGCGACGTATAGGCTTTCCAGACGACATCGAGAGGTGCGGGAGCCGTTGCTTCCACGATGATCCGTTCCTGCGCCATATCCGGTCCACATCCAGTCAAATGCCGGGCCTTCGAGGGAGCATCTCACATCAGGATGCGTCAGGCAGCAAGCTCTGACCTGGCGTGTGAGGCGAGCGCGGCGTGAGCGGGCGTGGCCACGACAATTGCTCTTGCGCATGGCCGCCTGGAAGAGGCCGGACAAACGCCTCAGGATCTCATCGGGATTTATCGTGCGTTCACTTATAAACTCAGATACGGCTTCGTTTTTGTGACGATCTTATCGACTGGTGATAAATTCTCGCGCCACAAAGCCGCGTCGCGTTGTGCCGTCGTCAGATCTGAAACCAGTTCTTTCATTCTATCGGTCGGAAAAGGCGGGTTTGGGCAAAAATACGGCGTCAGAGGCTTGTTCGCATAGTAGTTGAAAAACAACGCTCTCCGATTTCGCCCTGTGGCGGGCTTGCCTCTGTGGAAATATTTGGATGTATCGCAAAGTATCACACTCCCGAGGGGACCCGTAAAGGATGTGATTTCGAATTTGATCTTATCTTCATTCTGAAGGTCGATCAACTTTTGGTGCCTGAAACCTCGTAGCTTGTCAAAATCGGGGGAGGTGCGCTGTAAATGAAGGATTTCCAGCGGGCCGTCGTTTTCGCCGACATCATTGAGATAGACAGCAACCTTTATCATCGGGTGGTCTTCACTGTCTTTATGCCAAGTTCTTGCGCCTCGTTCCACGCCGTCGGCAACAGTGAAGAATATATCTACGCCTCCATAGCCAACGGGAAGCTGAAGATAATGTTCGATGATCCTCAGGAGTTTGATATCCAAACCGGCCCGAAAAACGGTTTCGAACTGACCCAGCAGGCGAGGTTCGGCGTCGAGAAGCTTTATGATGTTAATTGTTCTCCCAGTCTCAAGATAGGTCTTTTCCATAAAATCATAGATTTCGCCGGCGGCTATCCGAAATTTCTCCGATCTGAAGGCTTCGAAGAAATCGGAGTTGACTTTGCAAAATCCTCGCTCCTTCAAGGCGTGGGCGAGTGGAGTCTCTTCAGTCGTTAACGGCGTTAGATCTTGGCTGTGAGCGCGAATGGAATGAATTCGATTCTGCGTGATTTTCTTTCTGATCGGACCAATGGAATAGATTGCGTGGATAGTTTTAGACGGCCACTGTAAAATTCGATGGATAATTTTTTGTGTAATGACTATGATCTTGCGAATAACTTTCATGGAGCACCCAAGTTCCTGTATATCCGGGATCATGTATGAGTGCAGAGCCATCGCAAATTTCTTGCCACTGACAAATATCTATCATCTAGTCACGCCAAAATTCTATCTCGCTACGAATTGCTCATAGAATCTGAAGATATTTGAATTCGAACCCAAATTCAAGGCCGAACCAGTAGCTATGTATTAATTCTAGGTCTAGCCGGCGTGACCTCGGACATATCCCAAATGGATCAGAGCACGATCAATCTTCCGCGCTCTGGGGTAGGCTGCCCGAATAGTCAAACTCCATCTCCTGCGATCGGGCCGCCGCCCGAGCTGGTGAAGGGAACCGCGGTTCTTGGGCACGTCTTCCCGAGTACTGAGGGGCGTTCAGGGTCGAGAGCAGGCGGGACGGCGACGTCCGCTCGGATGCGTTCACCGCTCGGAAGCAGGCCGTCGAAGATTCACCCGACTGCGACGTCGGGGGCAAACGCATTCGCGTCGCCGGCCGCGGCCGGGAGCGGCCCGTCCGCATGTGAACAACGGTTGCTGTGATGCGGACAGGGCCGGTTCGTCCGACTCGCCCGTCGCGCGTTTCGATCCAGGCCTGTCAGCCACCCACCGGCTCAGGCGGAGAGCGAGGTTCCCCCGAGGGCGTAGCGGTTCGCCGGCCGCGGGAGGCCGAGATGGTCGCGCAGGGTCGCGCCCGCGTAGTCGCGCCTGAACAGGCCGCGCCGCTGCAGGAGCGGCACCACCGCGTCCACGAAGGTCTCAAGGCCGTCCGGCAACACGTCCGGCATCAGGTTGAAGCCGTCCGCGGCGCCGGCTCGGAACCACGCCTCGATGTCGTCGGCGATCGCCTCCGGGGTGCCCGCGACGATGCGGTGGCCGACGCCGCCGCCCAGCGCCCGCAGGAGCTGGCGCACCGTCAGCCCCTCGCGCCGGGCGAGCGCGACCGTGCCCAGGAACATCGTGTGGTTGGCATCCGGCGGCAGCGGCAGCGGGTCCGGCAGCGGCTTGTCGAGGTCCAGCTGCGCGGGATCGATCCGCAGCGTCCCGGCGAGCCGGGCGAGGCTGTACGACTCCGGCACGAGATCCCAGAGTTCGTCCTGGCGCCGCCGCGCCTCGGCCTCCGTGGAGCCGATCACGGTGGCGAGGCCGGGCAGGATGACCAGCGCGTCCGGCGCGCGCCCGTAGCGCGCCGCCCGTGCGCGCAGCTCCCGGGCGTAGGCCGCGCCGTCCTCGATGGTCTGAGCCAGGGAGAACACCGCCTCGGCGGTCGCGGCGGCGAGTTCGCGGCCATCCTCCGAGCCGCCGGCCTGGAAGGTCACCGGGTGTCCCTGCGGGCTGCGGGGCACCGTGAGCGGACCGGCAGCCGAGAAATGCGCGCCGCGGTGGTTCACCGCGTGAACCTTGCCGGTGTCGATGAAGCGGCCGCTCGCCTTGTCGCCGAGAACCGCGTCGTCCTCCCAGCTGTCCCAAAGGGCATGGACCAGCTCGGTGAATTCGCGCGCCCGGGCGTAGCGTGCGCCGTGCTCGGACGCGCCCGCGAAGCCGAAATTGCGGCCCGCGGCGGCGTCGGCCGTGGTCACCACGTTCCAGCCGGCCCGGCCGCGGCTCACGAGGTCGAGGCTCGCGAAGCGCCGGGCGAGGTTATAGGGCTCGTTGTAGGTCGTCGAGGCGGTGGCGACGAGGCCGACATGGCTGGTCGCCGCCGCGACGCTCGCCAGCACCACCGTGGGTTCGAGGGCATTGAACGGCCGGTCGTCGATCCGGTCGTTGATCGCCGGCGTGTCGGCCAGGAAGATCGCGTCGAGCTTGCCCCGCTCCGCGACGCGGGCGATGCGCACGAAGTGGTCGATGTCCATGAAGGCGTCCGGACGGCTGTCCGGCAGCCGCCACGCGGACGGGTAGACGCCGGAATGCAGCAGGTTGACGTTGAGGTGCAGCGTGCGGGCGCGCATCGAGGGTCTCCGGGTCAGCGGACGCGGGGCAGGACCTGCTCGGCGAAGCGGTGCATCTCCGCCTCGAATGGCTGGAACTGCAGCATGAACAGGTCGATTCCGGCCGCGTGGAACGCCCGGATCCGCTCCGCCACGGTGGCGTAGCTGCCCACCAGCCCGGCGGCGGTGCCGCCGTTGGTCCCGACCTGGCGGGAGGCGGCCGCGTCGGTCTTGGCGAACATCACGCTCGCCTCGTCGGTGCGGGCGCGGGTCTCGGCGCGCAAGCCCGCGTCGCGCCGGGCCAGGGCGAGGAGCCGCGCGTGCTCGTCTTCCGCCTCCGCGTCGGTCGCCCGGGCGATCACGAAGGCCGAGAGGCCGTAGCGCAGCGGGCCGTTGGCCGCGGGCCGCCGGGCGACGTCGGCGATCAGGGACGCGACGTCGGCCAGCGGCTGGCCGTTGATGAACCAGACATCCGCGTGGTCGGCGGCCAGCGCCCGGGCGGGCTCCGACTCGCCGCCGAGATAGATGGTCGGCCGCGGCCGGAAGGTGCCGGCGGGGCGCAGCTGATAGTCCTCCACCCGGAACTGCGCGCCCGCGAACGTGACGCGCTCGCCCCGCATCAGCCGGTCCACGAGGCCGATCCACTCGCGGCCGTAGGCGTAGCGGTCGTCATGCGCGGGGAATGGCAGGCCGGCCCGCTCGAACTCGGCCCGGTTCCAGGCATTCACGAGGTTCAGCGCGAAGCGGCCGCCGCTGATATGCTCGATCTGGAGCGCCATCTTGGCGAGCACCACGGGGTGGTAGAGACCCGGCTTGATCGCCGCGATGATCTCGATGCGCCGGGTGAGGGCCGCGAGCGCCGCCGCGGACGTCCAGGCCTCGAGCTGGTCGCGCTCCCCGTCGTAGGGGTTCATCGTGTGCTGGGCGACCAGCACGGAATCGAAGCCCAGGGCCTCCGCCTCCAGGACCAGGGCGCGGTTGCGGTCCCAACTGGCATCGTCCGGCTCGTCGGGGTCGTGGTGGGACGCCCGGGAGCCATGCACGGCCGCCCAGATGCCGAAGCGGGGCGTATCGGTCGATCCGGCCATCGCCTCAGCCCCGGCCCACGGGCGCCTGCCAGATCGGCACGTCCGTGGCGTCGATCCGGCGGGGGATGAGCTTGGCCTCGTAGAACACGTCGGCGATGGCCTGCTGCTCGCCGAGCTGAGCGCGGTCCACGGGCTCGACCGCGTAGGTGCGGCGGCTGTTGGCGGCGGCCACCACGGAAGTCGGGAGGTCGCCCCAGATCGGGGCCAGCAGCGCCACGGCCTCCTGCGGGTTCGCCCGCATCCAGGCGCCGGCCTCGACCAGCGCCCGGTAGATCGTGGCGACGACCTCGGGCTGCGCGGCGACGAAGCTGTCGTTGACGAGATAGTAGCGGTGATAGCTCGTCAGGCCGGTGGCGTCGGCGACGACCCGCACCGGCCGCTTGGCCTGCGCGAAGGCGAGGAACGGGTCCCAGATCGACCACGCATCGAGGCTGCCCTGCTCGAACGCCGCCGCGCCCTCCGGCGCCTGAAGGTATGCCGGCTTGATGTCGGCAAAGCTCAGGCCCGCCCGCTTCAGCGCGGCGGCCAGCACGTAGTGGCTGCCCGAACCCCGCGACACGCCCACCGTGCGGCCCTTGAGATCCGCCACCGTGCGGATCGGCGAGTCCGCGGGCACGATGATCGCCTCGGCGGACGGCGCGCCGCGCTCGCGGGCGTAGAAGGTCAGCGGCGCCTTGGCCGATTGCGTGAAGATCGGCACCGCGTCGGCGACGTCGGCGTGGATGTCGACGGCGCCCGCCGTCATCGGCTCGATCACGCTGGTGAACAGGTGCCAGCTCGGGGTGAAGCCGAGGGGCGCGAGGCGCTCGGCCAGCGTCCCCTTCACCTTCAGCACGGTGAACAGCACCGAGGAGCGCTGCATGCTGATCTTCACCTCGCGAGGCGCCGCGCGCACCGCCGGAGCCCCGAGCGCCAGGGCAGCCGCTCCGCCGAGCCCGCCGCGCAGCAGCGTGCGGCGGGAGGGGCCGAACCGGCCCGTCGTGTCGTCGGTCATCGAGCGCTCGCGGATCATGGATCTTTCGGGACGGGCGGTCGGAGGCGCGGCGACGGCACCGGGCCGGCGCAGCGCAACCGGCTTTATTGAAGACTTGCGTCGCGATCGGGATCAATGAAACAGTATTTTGATCTCGGTGCGTAATGTAGAAGTAGATCCTTCGTTCAGCCACAGCGGCAGCGATGCTGTTCCTGTGTCGGATGCGATGAATCCGAACGGGCGGCATCCTGGCGGCCTGACGGATGCCGGTTCCGGCTGATCGCCTCGGCAGCATCGTGCTTGCGCGCCGCGAAGCAATCCAGCTGCGCCACGCTTGTCGAGGTCGCGTCCCCGGTTCACCTCGCTTAGCTCGTGACGACCGAGCGATTCACGAAGGCTTCCGCCGGGATCCTTATGCGGTTCTTGACCGCTGCCGAAGCCTGGAACAGCCCCGCCGGCAGTACCGCACGCGGTAGAGGGATCTTTCCCGAACATCCGGCCGGTTAGAGAAATGTAATTCCGCTGCCGGTTCTGGGAAACGACCTTTCCAAAGCGTCGAAGGATCATCGCTCCTCTCTTGAGATCGAAGGCCAATTCCGCGATTTCTCGGGCGCCCATCCGGGTCGGGTTTGGAATCGGGAAATCGAAGCCATGTCGCAGACGGAAGCGGGCTGGGGCGCGGGTCCGAGCGCGCGTTACGAGACGCTGGCCGACCGGTTCCGACCGGTCTTCGCCGAGATCCGCGCCACCGCGGTGGACCGGGACCGCACCCGCGGCCTGCCCCATGCCGAGATCGGCTGGCTGCGGGAGGCGAAGTTCACCACCCTGCGGCTCGCACCCGAGGAGGGCGGCCACGGCGCCAGTCTGCCCGAGCTGTTCGCGCTCCTGATCGAGCTGTCCCAGGCGGATTCGAACGTCACCAATGCGCTGCGGGCGCATTTCGGCTTCACCGAGGACGCGCTCTGCGCCGCCTCCGCCGAGTGGCGTGCCGCCTGGATCGCCCGGATCGGCGCCGGTCAGACCATCGGCAGCGGGGTCTCGGAGACCGGCCCGGCCAAGGTCGGCGCGTTCGACACGGTGGTCCGGCGCCGGGATGACGGATTCGTGGTCGACGGCCGGAAGTTCTACACCACGGGCTCGCTGTTTGCGGATTACATCCACCTCTCGGCGGAGGACGAGACGGGCGGCGCCGTGACCGCGGCGGTGCCGGTCCGGGCGCCGGGGGTGACCATCGTCGACGATTGGGACGGGTTCGGGCAGGGGCTGACGGCCAGCGGCACCGCGACCTTCGAGGGGGTCGCGCTCGATCCGGACCTGATCAAGCCCGATCCGGCCCGCTTCCCCTACGCGATGGCGTTCTTCCAGCTGGTGCATCTGGCGACGCTCGCCGGCATCGGCCGGGCGGCGGCCGAGGACGTGGCGCGGCTCGTGGCCGAGCGCACCCGGGTCTACAGCCACGGCAATGCCGGGCGCACCGCGGAAGATCCGCAGATCCAGGCGGTGGTGGGCCGCGTCCGCGCCAACGCCTACGCGGCCGGGGCCGTGGTGCTGAAGAGCGCCGAGGCGCTAGAGCGCGCCTACGCGGCGCATCAGGCCGGGGACGGGCCCGCGGCGGACCAGGCGACCACGCTCGCCGATGTCGAGGTCAACCAGGCAGTGAGCGTGGTCACCGACCTCGTGCTGCAGGCGACGACGACGCTGTTCGACGCGCTCGGCGCCTCGGCGGTGAAGGCTGGCCTCGGCCTCGATCGCTACTGGCGCAACGCCCGCACCATTGCGTCCCACAACCCGCGGATCTACCGGGACCGCATCGTCGGGGCCTTCGCGATCACCGGCGCCACGCCCCCGCGGCAGTACCGCGTCGGATCGGCCTGAGGCGCCGGTGCCGCGCCGCCGCGACCGCCTGCGCCTCGGCATTGATGTGGCTTTTGCCGTTCTTTCGGCGTGGCGGTTTGCGTGATCGCTCGTCCAGCCGACGAGCCCCCGGAGCATTCGGTACCGGCCCAGCGTATCGTTGGCCGGTCGTGCTTTTGCTCATCCAAGGCGAAGAATCGTGACTGGTGGCGGCCGGGATCCGTGCGTTCATTCTCCTGCGACGATGAATCCCCGTTCGCATACGACCCATGCCGGCCGCGGGCCATCCTCGATCAAAGGGCCGTGAAGCTGGCGCTACAGGGGGCTCTGAAAGTTCGCATGCAGCCCCTCGCGGACCGGTGCCGAGCGTCAGCGTGCGGACACTCAACAATGGGCTCGATCCGCTTCTGAAAGCGTTGCATCCCCGGCACCAACCCTTGTCCGCCGCGGTCTGTGCGTACACGGCCCGCCGTCAGAGCTTCGCCGAGCTCTCGGGGGCGTGTGCCCTTCGCCTTTCGCTCAGCCAGGATGGAAGGTCCTCGGCCACCCCCCACGCCTGCGTCCTCGGCCGTCGCGAGCGGCTCACCGCGCTCGCCGCGTCCGTGTTGTTCCTATCCGGTGCCCTGCCTCAAGCCTGGGCACCGGGCTGATTTATCGATCAATCTCCACAATCCCGAGGCCAATAGCTACCTTCACGCTATATTAAGCCTCCGATTAACCATTTTCGTGCAGGTCTCGCTGCCGGCAGCCTCATGAATGTTCCGCTGAATGGCTGCCTTCGAGGTCCGTCGTGCAGCTTCACTCTCTGTCCATACGCAGCAAGCTGATTGCTGCCTTCGCAGTGCTCCTACTGTTTCTCGGCGGCCTGAGCATGATCGGGCTTCGAAGCGCATCAACGCTCAACGGCCTGCTGATCGATGTCGAGACGAATTGGCTTCCCAGCGTGCGCGCCGCGAGCCAAATCGATTCTCTGACAGGTCGCTACACAACCAGCCTGCTCCGCCATATCCTGACGGAAGAACCTCAGATGCTGGCGAGTGTCGATAACGATCTCGTCGACCGTGCGAAGAAAATTGAAGCGGCGTCCAAATTCTATGAGGGGCTGATCAGCTCTCCTGAAGAGCGCGCGCTCTACGAGTCGTTCAATCGGGAATGGCGCGCACTTGCGACTGCTGTCGAGCCGATCCTGGTGCTATCCCGCAAGGGTGAGAAGGCGCAGGCCCTCAGCCTCTACGAAGCCAAGGTGGTGACGCCGCGTCGAAGCGCTTCGGTCGCGCTCGACAAGATCATCAAGCTCAACCAGGACGGCGCCGAGAAGGCCGCGCGCGACAGTCAAGCGACATACGCTCAGACGCAGTCCGTGCTCATCGGCGCTGGTCTTGTCGCCGTATTACTTGCAATTGTGCTGGCCGCCTCGATTATCCTGAGCATCTCGCGCGGCATCAACTCTGTCGTGGAACCGATGCAGGCGCTGGCCAACGGCGACCTCGCCGTCACCATCCCCAATCAGGGCCAGAAGACGGAGATCGGAGCGATCGCGAACGCCGTGCAGGTGTTCAAGAACGGTCTGGTTCGCATGAAGGCGCTGGAAGACGAGACCGCACAAGCGCGACTGGCAGCCGAGGAGCAGCGGAAGGCCGGCATGCGGCAGATGGCCGACGGGTTCGAGGCCGCGGTCGGCGGCATCATCGGCATGGTTTCGTCGTCGGCGACCGAGCTGCAGGCCACCGCCCAGACCATGACGGCCACGGCGACTGAAACCGCCAGCCAGTCGACCACTGTGGCTGCTGCGGCCGAGGAGGCCGCGTCCAACGTGAACACCGTCGCGGCGGCAGCGGAGGAACTGGGCTCGTCGGTTCAAGAGATCGGCCGCCAAGTCGCGGGCTCGGCCGAACTGGCCCAGCGTGCCGTGCACGAGGCCGACCAGACCGGCACCTTGGTGCAGGAGCTGAGCGTGGCCGTGTCCCGGATCGGCGACGTCGTCGGGCTGATCTCGAACATTGCCGGCCAGACCAACCTGCTGGCGCTCAATGCCACCATCGAGGCGGCCCGGGCCGGTGCGGCCGGCAAGGGTTTCGCGGTCGTCGCCTCCGAGGTGAAGGCGCTGGCCGAGCAGACCGCGAAGGCGACGAATGAGATCTCTGCGCAGATTGCGCAGATCCAGGCCTCGACGGGCCAGGCAGTGACATCGATCAGCGGCATCACGGGCCGGATCCGCGAGATCAGCGGAGTCGCGACGTCGATCGCGGCTGCCGTCGAAGAGCAGGGCGCGGCCACCCAGGAGATCGTCCGCAACGTCGCTCAGGCAGCCATGGGCACCGGCGAGGTGACGAGCAACATCTCCGGTGTGGCTGGCGCGGCCGAGGAGACAGGCGCCGCGGCCAGCCAAGTGCTGGGCGCGGCCTCCGAGCTGTCGCGTCAGTCCGAGCATCTGACGGCTGAGGTCGGGCGCTTCTTGGCCACGGTGCGAGCTGCCTGACCTCGGGTCGGCGGCCCGCAGCACGCGCGACCGCGCTCGATTGCACGCGAACGTCCGCTTCCCGCTTGACCAGGCGCGGAAGCGGACGGGCAGACAACCATCCTCCGCGGCCCTCCGCAGTCCCGCGTGGGTTCGGAAACCCACCCGGGCTCGCCCACCGCCTTCGCGCATGCGCCCGAGCAGGTTCGCGCATGCGCCCGAGCAGGGAGGCCGGTGCAAACGCGATCCGTTCCGGGACCGGTGGAGCGGAGCGCAACGGATCCGAACCCGGCACGGAGCGCGCGGCAAAGCGCGGTCCTCAGGCCCGAGGTTCAACGCTGGCGCCCTCGGCACCGTATCGTGCTATGGCCCTGGCGACTGACTCGCGGGGGCACGCGGGGCACGGCGGCACGGTGATGGCGCGGCCTCGCGGAGAGATGGTGCGGAACAGGACCATTGCGTGATCTTCTGACCGCGCTGGCGTGCGCCGTCATCCTGGTTCTCGTGGCGGCGCTCGCCGTTCCGCCCTTCGTCGATTGGCAGGCCCATCGCGCGCTCGTCGACCGGGCGCTCGCCCGGTCCCTCGGCGTGCCCGTCCGGACCGACGGACGGATCGAGGTCCGCCTGCTGCCCTCGCCGCGGCTGCGCGTCGACCGTCTGCATCTCGGCAGCGATCCCGAGCGCCCGAGCCTGGACGCCCGGTTCGTCAAGGCTGAGATCGCCCTCGCGCCGCTCCTGAAGGGCGAGGTCCGCTTCACCGAGACCCGGATCGGCCGGGCCGAGATCAAGCTGCCCGTCGCCGGCCCCGACGCCCTCAAGCTGCCGCCCGATTTCGGCGGCGCCCTGCGCGACCGCGATCTCGCCATCGAGAACCTGCAGATCCAGCAGTTCCTCATCACCACGCAGGTCCCCGCCACCGGGCGGACCGACCAGCTCTACGTCCAGGACCTGCGCCTGCAGGCCCCGGCCCTGGTGGGGCCCTGGCGGATCGAGGGGACGAGCGGCGGTATCCCGTTCCGGGCGGTCAGCGGCACACCCGGACCGGACGGGCGGCTCGCCGCCAAGATCTCGGGCGGCGGCGACGCGTCGCCGCGCTTCGAGGCGGATGCCCGGTTCGGCTTCGTGCCGGCCGAATCCGGCGGCGGTTCCCTCGTCGAGGCCGAGGGCTCCGCGCGGCTCGTCGTCGGGCCGCCGACCCAGGCCGCCGGCGCCTACCTGCCGTTCTCGCTGGCCGGCACCTTCAAGGCCCGGGGCACACAGGTGCGGTTCGAGGGCGTCGACCTCGCCGTCGATCCGGGCGGCCGGGCCCTGCGGCTCGGCGGCACCGGCCGGCTCGACCTGCGCCAGTGGCGCGGCGGCCTGACCCTCGAGGCCCGCCGCCTCGACCTCGACGCCTTCCTGGCCTCGGCGGAGGGGCAGTCCCTGATCGCCCGCGGCCTGCCGCGCACGGCCGGCAGCCTGCCGGCGATGCTTGACCTCGACCTCACGGTTGGCAGCACCGTGCTCGGCGGCGAGGAATGGTCGAACCTCGCCCTCACCGGCACCCTGGAGCGGGCCGGCGGCCTGCTGCTGCGCCGCTTCGCGGTGGCCGGCCCGGCCGATTCGACCGTCACGGCGAGCGGGCAGGTCGAGACGGCGCCGTTGCGCTTCACCGGCCCTGTGGCGCTCGCCGCCCCGGATTCGGAGGCCCTCGGCCGCTACCTGCGCCGTCTCGGCGCCGAGGGGCCGCTCGTCGCGCTCCTCGACGGGCGGACGATCGAGGCCGCCGCCGACCTGTCGGCCGCCACCACCGGACTGTCCCTGCGCAACATGCGCCTCGGCCTCGGGCCGGCGCGGATCACCGGCAATGCCCGCTACACCGCCGCCGAGGGCAATGAGCGCGGCCGGTTCGAGGCCCAGATCCGCGCCGGCGGCCTCGACATTGCCGGCCTGCCGCCTCTCGGGACGGCGCTCGGCACCCTGCGCGACACCGACCTCGCCCTCACGCTGGAGGCGAAGGATGTCCGGTTCGGCGCCACGGGCTCCGGCTCCGGCACGATCGCGGCGCGGATCCAGTCGGACGGCGCCGGCCTCACGGTCGACAGCCTCGACGTCACCGACCTCGCCGGGGCCAGCGCCCGGCTGTCCGGCCAGATCGGCGCGGACGGGACCGGCCGCGTCTCCGGGCGCCTGAAGGCGCCGGCGGCGGCGCCGCTGCTCGGCCTGCTCGAACGGGTCTGGCTGGGCGAGATCCGCCTGCTGCCGCCCTTCCTGCGCGAAGCGCCCCTGGACCTCGCCGTCACCCTCGACCGGGAGGGCGGCGCGGCCGCGGCTTTGCGCACCCAGGCCCGGGGCGGCGCCGGCGGCGGTACCCTCGACCTGACCCTGGCGAGCCGCGGCACGCGGATCGAGGGCGGCACCGCCACGCTCGCCGCGCCCCGGGCGGGGACGTGGTTCGGCCGCACCGACATCGCCGGCCTGCAGCAGCCCGCCGACCTGCGCCTGACCGCCGAGCGGCCGGACGGCCAGGCCCTCGCGCTGACGGCCAACGGCACGGTCGCGGGCCTGCGGCTCGCCACGGTCCGCCCGATCCTGGTCGGTGCCGATTCCCTCCCCAGCGGCGGCGAGATCCGCGCCGACACGGCGGATCTGGCGCCGTTTCTGACGCTGGCCGGTGCCGCGACCCTGGCCCCCGGCGCATGGCCGGCCGAGCTGACCGTCACGCTGTCGCGCCAGCAGGGCGAGGCCGCCGCCGCGCTCGCCGGCACGGTCGCGGGCGCGGGGGTGAACGGGACGCTGCTGCGGGCGGCGGGCGGCGCGCTGCACGGCCGCCTCGCCCTCGACCGCCTGTCGATCCCGCAGCTCGCCGCCGCCCTGGTGATCCCGCCGGGCGCCAACGGCACGTTCGGGCCGCCGGTCGCCCATCCGGCCCTGTCCCTCGACGCGCGGGTCGCCAAGCTGGATCTCGGCCGCGGCCTCGTCGCCACCGACGCGACCGTGGCCCTCGGCCTCGCCGATGCGAGCCTGACCCTGCGCGACCTGACCGGCAAGCTCGCCGGGGGGCGGCTCGCGGCCTCGGTGACGATCGCACGGCTCGGGAGCGGCGCCTCGGTCTCCGGCTCGGGCAGCCTCGACGGCGCGGCGATCCCGGCCCTGGCCGGCGGCCCGATCGGCGGCCGCCTGAGCGCCGACCTGCGCTTCGCCGCCACGGCCGAGACCCTGCCGGGCCTCGCCGACAGCCTCTCGGGCAGCGGGTCGCTCACGCTCGCGGATCTGAGCCTGCCGGAGGCCGATCCGGCGGCTCTGGGCCACGCGCTCGCCCGCGCGATCGAGATGGACGACCCGCTGCGCGAGGGGCGGCTCCAGGCCCTGGTCACCGAGGAACTCGGCCGGGGCGGCGCGCAGGCGCGGGGATCCGCCCGGGCCGCCGCCACCATCGTGGGCGGCGTGCTGCGGGCCGGTCCGTTCGACCTCGATTTCGGTCCCGCCCGCTGGGCCGGCACCGTCGGCTATGATCTGCGCGCCGGCCGCCTCGACGCCCGCGGCGCGCTTGCCGGCGGCCCGGTGCCCCGGGGCTGGAATGCCGGGCCGCCGGCGATCCAGTTCGGCCTGACCGGGCCCCTCGGCGGGCCCGGGCGCGTGCTCGATGTCGGCGCCCTGTCGAACGGCCTCGCCGCCTTCGTGCTTCAGCGCGAGCTGGAGACGATCGAGCTGACCGAGGCCGATCAGGTGGAGCGGCAGCGCCGCCGCGCCCGGATCGAGATGGACCGGGCGCGCGCCGCGGCCCTCAAGGCGGCGGCCGAGAAGGCCGCCGCGGACAAGGCCGCCGCGGACAAGGCCGCCGAGGAGGCGGCGAAGCGGAGCCGCAATCCGGAGGAGGGTATCGCCCAACCGTCGGCGCCCGCCGAGGTCAGGCCGTGAGCCCAGCCCCATCCGGCTTGTGCTGACCGCGACCGCATCCTGACAACGCTGGTGGCGCTGCGATCCGCGCCAGAGGCCGTGGGGCTCCCATCACCGCCCTCATCCTGAGGGGCCGGTGCGGGGCGGAGGCCTCGCAGGACTCCTCCCGCCGGCCGTGCGATTCCCGGAGCCCTCCTGCGAGGCCCGCCGGCACGGGCACCTCAGGATCAGGAGGCGGAGTGGGACCTGCCCCGATGAGCGCTTCCGGCGCAGCGCCCCATCGCGGGCCCTGCGCTCGCATGGGTGGCCGCGCTCAGGCCTTTCCCACCGCCATGAGCGCGAAGGCGTAGATCAGCGCCACCTCCTCGAGCCGGTCGAACCGGCCGGCGGCGCCGCCATGGCCGGCCTCCATGTTGATCCGCAGCAGCACCGGCCCGCCGCCCGTCATGGTGGCGCGCAGCCGCGCGACCCACTTGGCCGGCTCCCAGTAGGTCACCCGCGGATCGGTGAGCCCGCCGAGCGCCAGAATCGCCGGGTACTCCTTGGCGGCGACGTTGTCGTAGGGCGAGTACGACAGGATCGTCCGGAAGGCGGCCTCGCTCTCGCCCGGGTTGCCCCATTCGGGCCATTCCGGCGGCGTCAGGGGCAGATCCGCGTCGAGCATGGTGTTGAGCACGTCGACGAAGGGCACGTCGGCGACGATGCCGGCGAACAGCTCCGGCGCGAGGTTGGCCACCGCCCCCATCAGCATCCCGCCCGCCGATCCGCCATGGGCGACGATGCGCTTCTCGGCGGTGTAGCGCGCTTCGATCAGAGCCCGGGCGCAGGCGATGAAGTCGGTGAAGGTGTTGGGCTTCTTCTCGCGCTTGCCGTCGAGGTACCAGCGCCAGCCCTTCTCGGTGCCGCCGCGGATATGCGCGATGGCGTAGACGAAGCCGCGGTCGACGAGGCTCAGCAGGTTCGTGCGGAACGCCGCCGGCATCAGCGTGCCGTAGGAGCCGTAGCCGTAGAGCAGCAGCGGCGCGCTGCCGTCGAGGGCCAGATCCCGCCGGTGCAGCAGCGAGATCGGCACCTGCTCGCCATCGGGCGCCGTGGCGAAGAGCCGCCGGGTGACGTAGGCGGCCGGATCGTGCCCGCTCGGCACCGCCTGCCGCTTGCGCAGGGTCCGTGTCCGGCTCCCGCACGCGTAGTCCCAGGTCTCCGACGGGGTCGTCATCGACGAGTAGACGAAGCGGATGGTCGCCGTCTCGAAGGCGAGGCCGGCCCGCAGGCCGAGGGAATAGGCCTCCTCGGCGAAGGCGACGCTGTGCTCGGTGCCGTCGGCGAGGTCGCGCACGACGATCCGCGGCTTGGCGTTCTCGATCTCAAGCCGGACCAGGTGGCCGGCGAGGAGGTGCAGGTGGCGGATCATCACCCCGGCCCGGTGCGGGACGAGGTCGGTCCAATTGGCGCGGCCCGGATCGTCCAGCGGCGCGGTGACGATCTTGAAGTCCTCGGCGCCGTCCGCGTTGGTGCGGATGAACAGCCGGTCGCCCCGATGCTCCACTCCGTAGATCAGCAGCGGCGTGCGCGGCTCGACGAGGCGCAAGGGGGCGGCCTCCGCGTGCCGGTCGAGCAGCCGGACCTCGGAGGTCTCGTGGTCGCTCACCGTCACGTCGAGGAACGCGCCGGACTGGGTCTTGCCGATATGGACGAAGTAGCCGGCATCGGCTTCCGTGAAGACGGTCTCGTCCTCGCTCTGCCCGGTGCCGACGCGATGACGCATCACCTTGGCGGGCCGGTGGTTGGCGTCCACCGCCACGTACCAGAAGCTCGCGCCGTCGGCGGCCCAGACCGCCTCGCCGGAGGTCGCCTCGACCCGGTCGTCGAGATCGAGGCCAGTGGCGACGTCGCGCACCCGGATCGTGTAGAGTTCCGAGCCCTTGGTGTCGACGCTCCAGGCGAGCCGGGCGTGGTCGTCGGAATGCACCGCCGCGGCGATCTCGAAGAACGGCAGGCCCTCGCCCTCGCGGTCGCCGTCGATGAGGATCGTCTCGTCCGGGTCCGGTCCCGAGTCGGGCACGCCGGGGGAGGTGGCCGGTCGCCGGCAGATCAGCGGGTGCTGTCCGCCCTCGCGGTGGCGCGTGTAGTAGGCGAAGGGCCCGTCCGGCTCGGGGACGCCGCTCTCGTCCTCCTGGATCCGCCCGCGCATCTCGGCGACGAGCTGCCGCCGCAGCGCCGCGCTCCCGGCGAGCGCCTGTTCGGCGAAGGCGTTCTCGGCCTTCAGATAGGTGGCGATGTCGTCGGGCAGCGCGGACGGGTCCTTCAGGACCGTCTGCCAGTTCTCGGCCTTCAGCCAGGCATAATCGTCGGTGATCTCCTGTCCGTGGACGCTGAAGCGTCGCGGCCGGGCCTCCGCGACCGGCGCGCCGGTCCGGTGAGCGAGCAAGCCGTGGCCGATCTCCGTCATGGTCTCTCCCGTCGGGTCCCGTCACGTTGGGGTGAGGGGGTGTGTCCCGCCCGGCGCCGGGATGCAAGGCGCCCGAGGCCCAGGGATGGGGCGAGAGCGGTGTGTCGCGGGACGGAATGGCGCTGCGTTTTCGGAAGAGGCGTCGTTCCGGGCATCGCGGGCGCGCCCGGAATGGTCGGGTTCCGGACGCGGTCAGCGCGATCGTGCGCGCTGCGACGAGGAAGTGGCGGACGGTCGCCCTGATCGTCGCCACGGTCATTCTGGATCGACGACATCAGAGCATAGACGTCAGCGCGCTCGCCGAGCGCGTGAACGTGCTCGTGGCTGCGGGCCGGCTGGACGCGCAGGGCGACTTGGATCGGATTCGCCATAGCGCGGTGCGATTGCCGGCGCAGTCGCGACCCGGGACGGACATGCAGGACGCCGTGCTGGCGCTCGACGAACATGAAAGAAGCGGGCTTGAGGCTGCGCCTTGATCGCTCAGTCGTGGACGGACCGAAATCCGACCTGGCCAGCCGATGTGTCCCCGATGCATGGCCGTCCGAACCTATGTCGTTGTCGGCTTTCGCCAGGCACGCCAGCCTGATCCCATCGCTGAAAATCTGATCCGGGCGTCAGCGACCGGAAGATGTGTTTGCGCCGTCGTCGAAAAGTGGAGTGCGGGATGCCTCGTTACTTCTTCGACATCTGTTATGGATCGACCTTCGCGCGCGATCCAACCGGGTCGGAGTGCGACGGGATGGTGGCGGTGCGTGACGAAGCCGTGCGTGCGCTCCCCGCGATCGCGCGTGACGAGATCCCGAGAGGCGGAGACCGGCAAGCCTTCACCGTGCTTGTCCGCGATGAGAAC
Source organism: Methylobacterium sp. P1-11 (assembly GCF_008329595.1). Classification (NCBI taxonomy): domain Bacteria; kingdom Pseudomonadati; phylum Pseudomonadota; class Alphaproteobacteria; order Hyphomicrobiales; family Methylobacteriaceae; genus Methylobacterium; species Methylobacterium sp. P1-11. Next base: position 182,043 of record NZ_NPKS01000002.1, on the reverse strand, counting down.
GACATCACCGTCTACACGGCGACACTGATGTTCACAGGGCTGTGGATCGGCGATAGTCCGCTGCCGGAACCTGAGGAAGAGCCTCTCGGCTGAGGGTCTCGCTGCCCACCCTGCGCGGGCATTCGGCTCGCGACCTCGGGGCACCTGTCCAGTTCCGGCTCGACCGCAACGGAGATTGCCGGCTCCGCCCGAATCGACAGCGCCAGACGCAGCGCAGCCAAGAGTGCTGGCCGATAAAATTGGGGCCCACCCATGATCGCGCGGCGGAATCCTTCGGGATAGCGTTCGTTCCCGATTGAATCGGTGATCTGCGGCTTCGTTAGACCGGACGCAATCCAAGCTCGCGCGAGCACGATGACACTTGCCGCCTTCATGCGTGTCCGGTGGATGATGCTCGTCTGTGCCTGTGCGGTCACGATTTACCGAAAATCTTGTGTTTTTTCATGTAATACGATCGTCTTTTAGTCCGGATTGGCGCGCAGCAATGACGATCCCGATTCGCTAGCCGCGTTTGGCCGCGATAATTTGACGAAACATCCGCTGCCGGACATTTCCCGGCCTGACGCCTTGGTTCTGTGAAAGGCCTCGTCCGCTTCGACGGAGGATGACGCCAAACCTGGCGGCGCCAGGCTGCGTTCGCGTTTCGCGGCCGGCTGGCCTGTTGCGTCTCGGTGAGACGAGGTTCGGCCGGGAGCCGGTTCCGACCTTGGGCGTTGAAAGGTGGGCCGTGGCGTCGAACACGGTCGCCGGTTCGACTCCGAGGTACCGACATGGTCGCGATCCCCAATCCGCAACCGGGTGCGCAGGACGATCACCCCGAGGCGGAGCTGGAGCAGGTGAACGACGTCCTCGCCGCCTGGGCGGCGCGCTCCGCCACCGAAAGCACCGCGCTGATCGATCGGTTCGAGGCGATGGGCTACGAGGTCCGGGGCAAGTCCGAGACCGAAATCGCCGACATCCTGCACAGGCCGCCGACACGCGGCGCGCGTAAGACAGCAACTTGATAGCTGTGGGTTGTAGGTAAAAAAGCCTTGACGTTCTAATTTTTCCTGAGACATTGGGGGTTCAACACTTCCGTCATAACGCATGCGGAACAAAACATGAACAAATCATTCGGAAGCGGGCGCCCTGCACCGTCCCGTCGGGACGCCGCGCCGGGCGACATGCCGGTGGAGGCGTCCCGCCTGCTGGTGCGGCTCGGCGAACCGGGAGCCTATGCGCGGCCCGACCCGCTGGTGGAGGATGCGCTGGTGACCCGGCGCGGCGGCGACGGGATCTCGGTCGGGAGTGGGCGCTTCGCGGCCGCGTCCGGCCGGGCCCTGGCAGCAGCCGATCTGGCGACCTGGAATGAAAACGGCACGCGGCTCACGATCAGCGAGGCCGGGCGGGCGCGCCTGCGCCGTCTGGCGATGCCGGGCGATCTGGCCTTCGCCGCCCAGCATCACGACCTCGCCGTCGTGGAAGGCGGCGCGGGGCCGACCTTCCGCAATGCCGCCGAGAATCCCCTGGCCTGGATGGTGCGCCGTCGCGACCGGCACGGCGCGCCGCTCATCGACGCGGCCTCGTTCGAGGCCGGGGAGCGGCTGCGGCGGGACATGACCACCGCCGCTCTGCTGCCGCGGATGGGCTCGGATTTCGGGGCGCCCCGGGTCGATGGCGGCGGCCCGCGCGATCCCGCCTGTGCGGCCGACCACGTGATCGCGGCCCGCCAGCGGGTGCGCGGCGCCCTCGAGGCGGTCGGAAGCGACCTGTCGGGCCTGCTGATCGACCTCTGCGGCTTCCTGAAAGGTCTGGAGCGGATCGAGGCCGAGCGGCGCTGGCCGGCCCGCTCCGCCAAGGTCGTGGCCCGGATCGCGCTGGGGCGGCTAGCCGAGCATTACGGTCTGGAGCGGGAGGCCACCGGCCCGGATCGGGGGCGCCTGCGGTTGTGGCGGGGCTGAGGCCGCTCAGGCCTGCGCGGCAAGCCGGACCGCATCGTGGTGGATGCGCTCGGCCATCGCCCGCACGCCGTTGGAGCGCTTCGAGGTCACGTGGGCGCCGAAGCGGAGCTGCCGGAACAGGTCGAGGCCGTCGGTGTCGGCGGCTTCCCGGGGCGTCTTGCCGGTGTAGAGCGCCACCATCAGTGCCACGAAACCGCGGACGATGAACGAATCGCTGAAGCCATGCAGGACGAGGCGCGGCGTTCCCTCCGAGAGCTCCGCCTTCGTATCGATCCAGACCTGGCTCTCGCAGCCATGGACCCGGTTCGCCTCGGTCCGCTCCGCTTCGGGCATCGGCGGCAGGGCGCGGCCGAGCTCGATGAGGTACTCGAGCCGCATGTCGTCGTCTTCGACGATCTCGAAATTCTCGATGATGGTGTCGATCGGAGGAAGCATGCTCGGCCGGGTCCGGAAGGGTCTGCGCCGCTATAGGCCCGCCGCGCCGTCGTGGCGACGGGCTTCGGCGACGCGGGCGTTCATTGCGCGGCCGGCCGGGCCGTCGGCAGGGTCAGCCGCAGGGGATCGCTCGGGCTGGCATCCCCCGTGACGGCGATCTCGGCCTGGGCCGCGTAGGCCGCGATGAGGCGCGGGCCGAGGTTCGGGACGTTCGGCCGGCCGGAGGCGGCCATCTCGCTCACGCCGGAGACGATCGACAGCCGCGACGGCAGGCCGGCCTCGATGTCGATGGCAATGGAGCAGGCGACGTGCTCGGCCGTGGCGTCGAGGCACTCCGCCACGATCTCCGCGACGATCATCCCCAGGGCGTTGGCGGTGCGCGGCTCCACGAGGCCGTTCCCGGTTCCGCCGACCTGGACGCTGATCCGCCCGGCACGCCGGAGCTGCCCGAGCCCGGAGGCGAGGCGATGCAGGTAATCCTTGAGGTCGATCGAGGCGATGTGCGGCGCCTCGTGCAGGTGCTGCTGCACCAGCGCGATCGCCCGCACCCGCTGGCCCAGGGCCTCGAAGCTGCCGCGGCAGGCATCGGGCGCCGCCCGGCCGTAGAGGCCGATCAGGCTGACCATCACCTGCAGGTTGTTGCGGACGCGGTGGTAGACCTCGGCCAGCAGCGCTTCCTTCTCGGCCAGCGCGTGCTCGATATGCTCCTCGGCGTGCTTGCGGTCGGTGATGTCGAAGCAGGAACCGAGATAGCCCTGGAACCGGCCGTCCTCCACGAGGGGGCGGGCCGTGTCGAGGAGCCAGCGGTACTCGCCGTCGTGGCGCCGCAGCCGGAACTCGACGGTGAACGGCGCCCGCGTCTCGAAGGCATCCGCGACGATCTTGGCGTGGCGGTCGAAATCCTCGGGATGCAGGCCGCTGCGCCAGCCCTGCCCGAGTTCCTCCTCCAGGGGGCGCCCGGTGAATTTCAGCCAGCACTCGTTGTGGTGGATCGCGTGGCCGGCCTCGTCCGAGCGCCACATCATGAGGGGCACGACGTCGGCGAAGCGCTTGAAGCTGTCGCTCAGGGCAGCGGCTTCCGCTGTTCCCTGGGCCGGACCCCGACCAGTTTCCCCCGCAAGGCCGTCGCCCAGCGGCTCTGCCGCACCGGACCCTGGTGGCTCACCGACCATTCTGTACCCGATTCACTCTGACGAACTGCGTGAAAGGCATTGCCTGCGTGCGGATGGCGCCGGTCAACGTGCCGACCGGACGGCCGTTCCGATCCCGGGCCGCCTTCAGAACTGCCATTCACCATGAGGATAGCGGCGATACCTTTCGAGCCCGTTCCGCTGCCCGCCGCGCTGGGGGCCCGCGGCGGGGATCCGCGGCCGCCGCGCCCGGTCCGGCGCCCCGGCCGGACGACCGGACCGCGACCCACCGTGACAACCTGAAACGTCTCCCGGGATAACCGCAGATTGTTCGTGACGCCTCGCCTTGGTTGTGTCTGATGGCATATGACACAACCTTGAGGGTACCGTGCTGCCTGTCCCGATCGCGACCGTTCCCACCCTCCGCAAAGGGGCTCTCGCGAATGCCAGCGCGCGGTGCCGCGGCGCGGCGGGCCCGTCGCCCTCGGTTCGGGGCCTTGGCCGATGGTTCGCGCTCGCCGGCCTGATCCTCCTCGGCCTGTCGGGCAGCGCGCTGGCCCGGCCCTTCGCAGAGCCCGACGACCGGAATCTCGACCGGCACGGCCATTACCGCAGCCGGGACGGGTCCGAGGTCCATCAGCCGGCCAAAAGCCGCGACGGCACGAAGCCCGGGAGCGCCACGGCCAAATGCCGGGACGGGACATGGAGCTTCAGCCACACGCATCGCGGCACCTGTTCCCGCCATCGCGGCGTGGCGCATTGGGAAGGCTAAGCCTCCCGTCTCTGCCTAAAATCCTAAAAGCGCTCCCAAATAGGAAAAGACGCTTGACACCGTCCCGCTGCTGGGGTATCAACCCTGCACGGTCGAGACGTGTGCGGAGAGCGGCGATGCCACGAGGCAGGGCCCACCCGGCCGAGCGGCGGGCGGAGGCGCTCCGGCTCCTCGCCGAGACCGACTTCCCGGTCGACGTGATCGGGGCCCGCCTGGACATCAACCCGCGCACGATCCTGTCCTGGAACGTCCGGGCCGGCTGGATCAGGCCGCCGCGGCGGCGGTGGCTCGCGACGAAGCTCTGGCCGGCGGAGCGCCGGGCGGCGCTGGTCCGGCTGCTCTGCGCGCCCGGGAACGATCCCGGCGACGTCACCGCAATTCTGGGCCTCGGGCGGCTCACGCCGGAGATGATGGTCGCGGCCTTCGGGACCGCCCTGCGGCTCCCGCCGACGGTGTTGGTGCGGCCGGATCGCGGGGCGGCGACCGACCCGACGACCCTGCGGACGCATCTGCGCGCCCACATCATCAGGCAGATCGCCGCCTTCGATGCCGCGCTGAGCGGGGCGGAGCCGGCAGCGCGCGACTCCGCCCGGGTCCTGCGCGATCTCGGCGGCCTGAAGCGGCTCCTCGACACGGTCGAGGCGGACGGCGCGCGGAGCGCCGCGGGGGAGGGCGGCGATGGCAGCGAATCCGACCAGCCCGACCTGCCCGCCCTGCGCGCGGAGATCGCGCGCCGCTATGCTGGCTTTGTCGACCGCCGGCCAACTGCCTGACTTCCTCGAGACCCTGCCGTCGGACCTTCTCGTGGCGCTTGCGGGCGACTGGCTGCACCAAGCGCGGCCCGACCAGCTGCCGCCGCCCGATCCGGAGCCCTGGACCACCTGGGCGGTGATCGGCGGCCGCGGCAGCGGCAAGACCCGAACCGGAGCCGAATGGGTCGACGCCCTCGCCCGGGGCGATCCCGCCTTCACGGCGGCACCGGTCGGGCGGATCGCCCTGGTGGGCGAGACGCATCTCGACGTGCGCGACGTGATGGTCGAGGGGCCCTCGGGTCTGCTCGGCCTGCCGGCGCGGGGGCGGGCCCGGCCCACCTGGTCGCCGAGCCGCCGCCGGGTCGAGTGGAGCAACGGCGCCGTCGCGCTCGCCTTCTCGGCGGAGGAGCCCGACGCGCTGCGCGGCCCGCAATTCGGCGCCGCGTGGTGCGACGAGGCCGCCAAGTGGCGCCGCCCGGACGCCACCTTCGACATGCTGCAATTCGGCCTGCGCCTCGGCGCCCGGCCGCGCAACCTCGTGACGACGACGCCCCGGCCGGTGCCGCTGATCCGGCGCCTGCTCGCCGATCCGCGCACGGTGGTCAGCCGCGCCCGGACCCACGACAACGCCGCGCATCTCGCGCCGGATTTCCTGGAGCAGGTGGTCGGGCGCTACGCCGGCACCCGGCTCGGACGCCAGGAACTCGACGGCGAACTGATCGCCGACCGGGACGACGCCCTGTGGGCCCGCGCCGCCCTGGAGGCGGGCCGGGTCGCGGGCGCGCCCGATCTCGGCCGGATCGTCGTGGCGGTGGATCCCCCGGCCGCCTCGGGCGCGCGCTCGGATGCCTGCGGGATCGTGGCGGCCGGGCGTGCGGGCGGCCACGCCTACGTGCTCGCCGATGCAAGCCTCGCCCGCGCCACCCCGCAGGCCTGGGCCGGCACGGCGCTGGCGCTCTACCACCGGCTCCAGGCCGATGCCCTCGTGGTCGAGGTCAACCAGGGCGGCGAGATGGCCGCCGCCGTGCTGGGCCAGTGCGATCCCGCCGTTCCGGTGACCCGGGTCCACGCCACGCGGGGCAAGTATCTGCGCGCCGAGCCGGTCTCGCTGCTCTACGCCCGCGGGCTGGTCCACCATGTCGGGACGTTCCCGGCGCTGGAAGACGAGCTGTGCGATTTCGGGCCGGACGGCCTGTCCGGCGGGGCCTCGCCCGACCGGCTCGACGCCCTGGTCTGGGCGCTCACGCACCTGATGCTGGAAACCCGGGCTGAGCCGCGGATCCGGCGGCTATGATCAGGGAGCCAAAACAATACGGCGCGCTTCTGCAAGAAGCGCGCCGGAGTCGGTTCGTGGTCTCTGGAACGAACTGCATCCTGTATACACAATGTCGTGCGCCAAATCTGTAGCGATCCGGACACGGCGTGCCGTCCTGTGATGGGAATCCCCGCCGCAATTCTACGTATTGCACGGCGGCGACGGGCGGATCGGGGCACATATCTGGAGCGCTGCAGGCGAGCCTGAGCCGAGAGGCACATGTCGGGGGCGGCCAACCCGGAACCGCTGGCCGTGCCGATTCTGGCGCGTCGGCGTGTCTGGATCCCCGGTTCCGCTGCGCGGCCCGGGAATGGCGGGGAAGCGGCTGCGCAGGCTCGCGGGAGCGCACGGCAGACGGAATCGGGCAGCGGAGGAAGGGGACGCCTGGGCTCGGTGCGGTGACGCATTCGGGCGCCCGCGTCCCGTCCGTCGGACCCTCAATCGGTTCTTCGGTCCGGACAATATAGAACAGGCGGTCACGGTGGCGCGGTCAGGCTCCGCAGGGCGGCCCGCACGTCGGCGAGGGCGCCGACCAGGGCGTAGCAGGCGAAATCATGCGAGCCGGCGGCGGCATTCGCCACCCGGAAGCGGCAGCTCAGGCGGCTCGCACCGGGCTCGGCTTCGACCGCGAAGCCGGGCCGCGGCCCGGCGGGCTCCTGTTCGGGCGGGCCCGGGGCCCAGACCGCCAGGGCGTGCGAGCCTTCGGGCGTCGCCAGGATGACGGGATCCGGCCGCGCGCCCGGTCCGGGATCGAGGGGCGCGATCGCGCCACTTGCCGGGTCGAAGCGCCAGGCCGTCGAGAATTCCGCCGGCACGGTGGCGGCGAGGGGTTCGAGCCGGAGCGCCGCCGCAGGCTCGGCCAGGTCGAAGCGGGTCTGCACCTCCACGGCGTTGCCGAGGCCCGGCAGGCCGAGGGCGATCCGCTTGTGCAGGATCACCGCCGGGACCGCGGTGGCCGCCGCGCCTGTCGGGCAATCCGAGGGGGGCTCGTCGGCCGGATCGGACGGCCCGTCCCAGGCCATGCGGGTCTCGGTCTCCGCCCAGCTCCGTCCGGCGCGCAGGGTGCGGAGCCGGCGGGCGGCGGGCTCGCCGGTGGCGTCCTGCGGAGTTCCGGCTTCGCTCGCCCGGCGGCAACCGGTCCCGGTGCCGACCTCCGCCCGCGCCTGCAGGGCGTCGCCCGGTTCCGTATCAGCCAGGAAGGTGACGCCGTCCCAGGTCAGGGTGTCCACCGCCCCGGCGACCCGCCGGGACAGGCGCAGGCTGATCTCCGACCGTCCGAAGGGGCGCGCCAGGATCAGGGTCCCGTCGGGTTCCGGCCAGACGGGGCCAGGTGCGGGCGCATCGCCTGCCCAGGCCGATGCGGCGAGGAACGCCGCGACGAGGCCGCCGAGACGGGCTGCGCGGGAGCGCGCCCGGAACCACGTCGGGGGCCGTCTGGGGAACCGGGGCTGCATCGCGTGACCATAGCTCAGGAACGGACCGGCATGTCGACCCTCCTCGAACGACTGGCACGGGTCGCGCGCCGCGCCACCCGCGGCCCGGTGCTCGCCACCAAGGCCGCCGCCCCGGCCTTCGCCCTCTATGCCGACGGCCGGGCGAGCTGGACGCCCCGCGACCCGGCGGCGCTCGCCCGGGCCGGCTATCAGGCCAACCCGGTGGTCCACCGGTCGGTGCGGCTCGTCGCAGAGAGCGCCGCGCGCCTGCCGCTGATCGCCACCGGCTCGGGGGCCGAGCGGGCGGGGGACCTGCTGGCCCTGCTGGCGCGGCCGAACCCCCGGGAGAGCGGCACGCATCTCTTGGAGACCGTCTATGCCGACCTCCTGCTCACCGGCACGGCCTATCTGGAGGCGGTGAGCCTCGACGGACGGCTCGCGGCGCTCCAGACCCTCCGGCCCGGCCGCATCCGGATGCTGCCGGGCCCGGACGGCTGGCCGGCCGCCTACCTGTACACGGCGGGCGGCCGCAGCCGCCGGTTCGATCTACCCGAACCCGGAGCCGCCGTGGCGCCGATCCTGGCGCTGGCGCTGTTCCACCCGGAGGACGAGGCCGGCGGTCTCGCCCCGATCACGGCGGCGGCCGCGGCCCTCGACATCCACAACGCCGCGAGTGCCTGGAACAAGGCGCTGCTCGACAATGCCGCACGGCCGTCCGGGGCCCTGGTCTTCGCCGGGGCGTCGCTCTCCGAACCGCAATTCGACCGGCTGAAGGCTGAGCTGGAGGCGAACTACCAGGGCGCCGCCAATGCCGGCCGGCCGCTGCTGCTGGAGGGCGGGCTCGACTGGAAGCCGCTGGCGCTCTCGCCGCGGGACATGGATTTCGTCGAGGCCAAGAACGCGGCCGCCCGGGAGATCGCGCTGGCCTTCGGCGTGCCGCCGCTGCTGCTGGGCCTGCCCGGCGACAACACCCACGCCAACTACGCCGAGGCGAACCGCGCCCTCTACCGCCAGACCCTGATCCCGCTCGCCGCCCGCACCGCGCAGGTGCTGGCCGGCTGGCTGGAACCCGCCTTCGGCGCGATCGACCTGGAGCCGGACCTCGACCGGATCGAGGCGCTGGCCGTCGAGCGGGAATCCCTCTGGCGCCGGGTCCAGGCCGCCGACTTCCTGTCGGTGGCCGAGAAGCGGGAGGCCGTGGGCTACCCGCCCGCGATGCCGCGGGCGCCGGATGCCTGAGCGGGCCCATCCTCCCAGCCCGTCTGCGCCTCGGGGAGAGACCTCGCTGCCTCGACGCCGGCCTCCCATGGATCCGCATCGTCATTCCGGGCGCCGCGAGCGAGCCCGAACCCGAAGGGGCACGCCGGAGGCGGGCAACCCAACGCACCGTCGCTGCGAGGCCTGCCGCCGCGGCGGGTCGGGATGACGATGCCCGCCAGCGGCCTTCGGCTCGTCCGCGGCGGGAAAGCCGCCGGTCCGTCCCGCACGACCCGTTCCGCATTCGAGGATCCCGCCATGGACGGCCATTTCACCGGCTATGCCAGCGTCTTCGGCGTGCCCGATCTCGGCCGCGACGTGGTGGTGCCCGGCGCCTTCGCGTCGAGCCTTGCCCGGCGCGGCGCGGCGGGCGTGCGGCTCCTGTTCCAGCACGATCCCGCCGAGCCGATCGGCCGCTGGCTGTCCCTCCGGGAGGATGCACGCGGCCTGTTCGCGCACGGACAGCTCAACCTCGCGGTGCAGCGCGCCCGGGAGGTGGACGCGCTGCTCCGCGGCGGCGGCCTCGACGGGCTGTCGATCGCCTTCCGCACGTTGCTGGCCCGGAAGGGCGCCGGCGGCGACCGCCGGCTCCACCAGGTCGACCTCTGGGAGATCTCGCTGGTGACCTTCCCGCTGCAGCCGGGGGCCAGGGCGAGCCCGAGCCCTGCGCCGGATCCCCAAGCCGACGCGATCCGCGGCCTCGCCGGCCTGATCGCTCCGCTCCGTCCCGCGACATCCGCCGTCCGGCCTCAGCCGGCCGCGCGGCCCTGACTTCCACCCCGCCGACGAGGCCCCGATGCACGCCCAGACCCCGTTTGCCGATCCCGCCTGCGCGACCACCCGCGGCCTGCCCGCGCTGGAGAACAAGGCCGCCCGGCCCGACGACGCCCCTGTCCGCTCGGCCCTCGACGAACTCGCCGCCGCCTTCGCGGCGTTCAAGGAGACGAACGACGCCCGGATCGACCAGATCGAGGGCCGCCTCGGCGTCGACGTGGTCACTGAGGAGAAGCTCGCCCGGATCGACGCGGCCCTCGACGCCGCCCGCACCCGCCTCGACCGGATCGCCCTGGAGCGGGCCCGGCCGCCCCTCGGGCAGCCGGACGCCCGGGAGACGGGGGCCGCGCACGAGCACAAGGCTGCCTTCGACCACTACGTCCGGGCCGGCGAGAGCGCCGGCCTCAAGCGGCTGGAGGCCAAGGCGCTGTCAGCTGGGTCCGGGCCGGATGGCGGCTATCTCGTCCCCGACACGATCGAGCGGACCGTGCTGACGCGCCTCGGCCAGGTCTCGCCGATCCGCGCGATCGCCAGCGTGCAGCAGATTTCGGGCTCCCAGTACAAGCGCGCGGTCTCGGTGGGCGCGCCGGTCACCGGCTGGGCCGCCGAGACCGCGCCGCGGCCCGAGACCGCCGCGCCGGCCCTGTCGGAGATCACGTTCCCCGCCATGGAACTCTACGCCATGCCGGCCGCCACCCAGACCCTCCTCGACGATTCCGTGGTGGATCTCGACGCGTGGCTCTCGGCCGAGGTGGAGACCGCCTTTTCCGAGCAGGAAGGCGTCGCCTTCGTGTCCGGCAACGGCGCCAGCCGCCCGCGGGGCTTCCTGAGCTACGACACGGTCGCCAGTGCCGCCTGGGTGCCAGGCAAGCTCGGCACGATCGCCACCGGGGCGGCCGGGGCCTTCCCCTCCGCCAGCCCGGGTGACGTGTTGTTCGACCTGATCTACGGGTTGCGGGCGGCCTACCGGCAGAATGCCGGCTTCGTCATGAACCGGCGCACCCAGAGCGCGATCCGCAAGTTCAAGGATTCGGAGGGCAACTATCTCTGGCAGCCGCCGCTCGCCGCCGGCCGCGCCGCGACGCTGGTCGGCTTCCCGGTCACCGAGGCCGAGGCGATGCCGGATCTCGCCAAGGACAGCCTGTCGGTGGCCTTCGGCGATTTCCGGCGGGGCTATCTGGTGGTCGACCGCACCGGCATGCGCGTGCTGCGGGACCCGTACTCGGCCAAGCCCTATGTGCTGTTCTACACCACCAAGCGCGTCGGCGGCGGGGTGCAGGATTTCGACGCGATCAAGCTGCTGAAATTCTCCTGAGCGGCCCCGGACACTGCCATGGCAGGCGGGTCAGGAGGGGCGGCCGCAGCCCGCGCACACGGAGAGGCCTAGCCCGGCCTCGCGGCCGGGCCTCTCCGTTCCTCGGGTGACGCCCCACCAACGGGCGGGGCGCCGCGGCCGTCAGCGGCCGGAATTGCCGTCGCGCAGCGTCCCGGTCGGCTCCTGCACGTGGGCCTCGAGGAACCAGAGGTGCTTGTCGACCGCCCGCGAGATCTCGGTGAACAGGTCGGCTGTGTCGGGATCGCCCGCCTCGTCGGTCTCGTCGATGTTCTGCCGCACGGCGTTGGCGTAGGCGGCGTAGCTGTCGATCAGCGCGGCGATATGGTCGGCGATCGCGTAGATTCCGGTCGGGTAGGCCGGAAGCTTGGTGCGCTCGGCGACCGCCTGGGTCGAACCGAAGGCCGTGGCGCCGAGCTGGACGGCGCGCTCGGCGACGCTGTCGTTCAACTCGTCGAGCTGGGTGCGGAACCCGTCGAGCATCTCGTGGACGCCGATGAATTGCGGGCCCTTGAGGTTCCAGTGGGCCTGCTTGATCGCGAGCGCCAGGTCGATGCCGTCGGCCAGCCGCGCGTTGAGAGCCTCGATCGAGACCTTCTTGGCGTTCGAATCGGTATTGTTCCGGGTCTTGTGGGTCCGGGGGGTGTTGCTGGTGCCGGTGTCGGCCATGCTCTCGCTCCGTGAGGCGGAAAGGTTCGGATTCGAAAGTGTCGATGCGGCCCCGGGTTCCCGTCGGCGCGCAGGATCCAGGGATGCGGACAGGTTCTGACTGGGACGGCCCTAACGGCGGCCCGGGCGGGCCATCCAGTCGGACCGGCCGCCGCGGGGCAGGGCCTCGCCGACCTGGATCCGCGACAGCTCCGCCGAGCGAGCGGCGATCCAGCCGGCATGCTCGGCCACCGGGGTCACGGCGGTGAAGCCGCCGCAGGCGGTCCGGCGCGCGCCCTGCTGCAGGGCGCCGCTCGACCAGCTCACGACGCCGACGATCCGGTAACCGCCCGGGCCGCCGGTCAGGATCGGACCGCCGGAATCGCCGAGACAGGCTCCGGCCCCCGAGGTCTCGGCCATCCGCCGCCGGTCGGTCACGACGGTGACCCGGTTGGCCACCTGCAGCGAGCCGATCGACACGAGGTGGGCGAGCCGCAGGATCCGCGCCGAGTTCCGCCTGTTCTCGGCCACCACACCGAAGCCCGCGATGTCGACGGGTTGGCCGTCGCTGATCGAGGCGGCGCCCCGTGGATCGAGGGGGACGTAGTCGTTGCCCAGGGGCCGTTCGAGCTTGAGCAGCGCCAGATCGACGCCGGGCTGGTCCTCGGGGGTCGTCCCGGGCACGAAATCCGGGTGCATGGTGGCGGCGATCACCGAGGTCCGCTGCTGGCGGAAGCCGCGATCGACGCTGATCACCGTGTAGCCGGCGGGCCGCATCACGCAATGGGCCGCGCTGAGCACGAGATCCGGGGCGATCAGCGTCCCCGAGCAGATCTCACCCTCGGTGCTCTCGATCCGCACCACGAAGCTGCGCGCGCCGTTCGGGTCGCGCGTCGTCGTGCCGTTGATGACCGCCGCCGCGGGCGCGGGGAGAAGGCCCGACAGGGCGCCGAGCAACGCCGCGCCCAGCAATCCGGCCCCCAGTCCGCCGCGTAGGCTGTGCTCGCGGAAACCGGCCTTTCGGATCGGGCGAGGGGACATCGGGAACTCCGGGCGCGCGGCCTGCGCGGATGTGGGGCGCCGGACGCGGATGCGGCGCGGGTTGAGCCTAGAGCAAGGCAAGTGCCCGGCCAAGCTGAGGTTCCCTGCCGGCGCTACTCCGACCAGCGCGCGGACCGGCCCCAGCCGCCGAGCACGCGGTCGATCCAACCCCGCTGCGGGCCGACCAGGACGCCCTGGGTGAGCCCGCCGCAGGCGCCGCCGATCCAGGCCGACAGGGCCAGCACGGCCCCGTCCGGTCCTGCGATCGGGCCGCCGGAATCCCCCTGGCAGGCGCCGCCGCCCGCGCCCTTCAGCCAGACCAGGATGCGGCTCGGCCCGTAAGGCTCGATCACCGGCAGGCCGAGGCTGCGATAGGTGCCGGTGGAGCGCGGGTCGCCGGGCTTGGCCGCGCCGTAGCCCGACAGGGTCAGGATCTCGCCCGCCCGTGCCGGGGCGGCGCTCAGGGTCACGGGCGCGAAGCGCGCCGGCAGCGGCGTCGCGGTGCGCAGCAGCGCGAGATCGATCGAGCGCCGCCGGGCCGCCGCCGCGCCGGCATCGAAGCCCGGATGGAGCGCCTGGGCGGCGACGTCGACCAGCACCGGCGCGCCGGCGGCGTCGCGGAAATGGACGCGGTGCTCCCGCGCGTCGGCCAGGCAATGGCCGGCGGTGAGCACCGTGTCGGGGGCGAGCACCACGCCGGTGCAGACGCCGCCCTTCGACGACAGGACCATCACGGCCCCGCCGGCCGGCGCCTCGGTGCCGCCGACGATCGCCCGCGCCGGGACGGCGGAAAGCCCCAGGCTCGCCGCAAAGACCGCCGCCAGCGCGGCGCGGCGCGCCGTTCGGCGCTTCGAGATCGGCATCGGACCACCTGCAGAGAGACGCGCGATGATCCCGTTACGCATCGAGGCCGCCGCCGTCGAGCCGGTGAGCGTGGCCGAGCTGCGCGCCTACCTGCGCTTCGACTCCGACGCGGGCGCCGACGAGGACGGGCTGCTCCAGGCGCTGATCAGTGCGGCCCGCGCGAGCCTGGAGATCGAGACCCGCCGGACCCTGATCCCGGGCCGCTACCGGATCGCCCTCTCCGCCTGGCCGCCCGACGGGCAGGTGCCGCTGCCGCTGAGCCCGCTGGTCGGGCTCCTTCGCGCCGGCTTCGCCGAGTCTCCAGGGGACGTCACCGACCTCGCCGCAGGACTGGTGCGTCTCGGCCCCGATCCGGGCGAGGCACCGTCCCTGCTGGTCGACCCCGCGGCGCCGGATCCCGCCGGCCGCACGATCCTGATCGAGGTCGCCGCGGGCTACGGCGGCGACGGGCCGCCGCTCCCCGAGCCCCTGCGCCTCGCGATCCTGCGTCTCGCCGCCGCCCGCTACGAGCGTCGCGGCGACGAGCCCGACGCCGCGCGCACCGACGCCGCCGGCCTCGCCGCGCCGTTCCGGCGGCTGCGGCTGTGATGCCCGTTCCCGGAGCCGTTCCGATGGCGTTCTCGTCGAGCCACGCCCCCCTCGGCGCACGCCGCCGCCGCTTCGTGCTCGAACGGCCCCTGGAGGAGCCGGACGGGTTCGGGGGCGTGCTGCGCCGCTACGTGGCCGGCCCGGTCCTGTGGGGCGCCATCGCCCCGGCGGGCTTGGTCGACCGGCCGGCCGGCGGCCGCACCGACACGCTGCCGGCCTACCGCATCACCCTGCGGAGCCGGGCCGACCTCGACCCGACCATGCGCCTCGCCACCGGGCCCCGCCGCTTCGCGATCCGCGCCGTCACCGAGCCGGATGGCCGGGGCCGCGACCTGATCTGCCACGTCGAGGAATTGCCCCGGGAGGGCCGGTCATGAGCGATCCGAGCCCGCTCCTGGCGCTGCGCGCCGGTCTGATCGCCCGCTTCGCCGCCGACGCCGCCCTGGCCTCCCTGCTGGGCGGGCGCGTCCGGCTCTACGACGAGCCGCCCCGGGGCTCGCTCCCGGTCTACGCGCTGTTCGGCGACGCCGAGATCACGGACGAATCCGTCGACGGCGCCGAGCGCCACCGACACAGCCACGCGCTCGTGGTGATCGCTCAGGCAGGCTCGGTGCGCACGGCCCTCGACGCCGCGGCGCGGATGGCGGCGCTGCTCGCGGACGCCCCGACGCCCCTCGTCCTGCCCCTCGCCGGGTGCCGGCTCGTCACCCTGCGGGTGCGGGCCGTCCGCGCCCACCGCGACGCCCGGACCGGCGAGGCCCGGGCGAGTCTGACAGTCGAGGCCGTCACCGAGAACCTGTGAGGAGGGTGCGATGGGCGCGCAGAAGGGGAAGGACCTGCTGATCCGGGCCGGCGACGGCGCGGGTGGCTTCGTGGCGGTGGCGGGCCTGCGCAGCCGCCAGATCACCCTCAACGCCGAGACCGTCGACGTCACCAACGCCGATTCCGCCGGGCGCTGGCGCGAATTGCTGGCCGGGGCCGGGGTGCGGCGGGCCGCGATCGCCGGCTCGGGCGTGTTCCGCGACCAGGGTTCGGACGCGCGCCTGCGGCTGCTGTTCTTCGAGGGCGCCGTCGAGGCGTTCCAGATCGTGATCCCGGCCTTCGGGATCCTGGAAGGGCCGTTCCAGATCGCGAGCCTCGAATACCGGGGCGACCATGCCGGCGAGGTGACCTTCGACATGAGCCTCGAATCCGGCGGCGCCGTCGCCTTCACGGCGGCCTGAGCCCCATGGCCAACCGCATCCGCGGCGAGGTGCTGCTCGCCCTCGGTGGGCAGCGCTACACCCTCTGCCTCACCCTCGGCGCGCTCGCCGAGCTGGAGGCAGCGCTCCAGGCCAGCGATCTCGCGGGCCTTGCCGCACGTTTCGCGGGCGGGCGCGTCTCGGCCCGCGACCTGATCGCCCTACTCGGCGTCGCCCTGCGGGGCGGGGGCCACGACCTCGACGACGCAGCGGTGGCGCGGCTGCCGCTCGCGGGCGGGCTCGACGCCGTCTCGACCGCCCTGGGCGACGTCCTGGCGGCGGCCTTCGGGGAGGCGCCGGGCCCGGCAAACCCTCCCTAGAGCCGGACGCGGGGGCCCCGTCCCCGCATCCGGCTGCGGGCACCTTCCCATGGGACGACGCCCTCGCCCTCGGCCTCGGCATGCTGGGCTGGCGGCCCCGCGACTTCTGGTCGGCGACGCCGCGCGAATTCGCCGCCGCGCTGGGCCGGCGCGCCGGGCCGGAGCCCCTGACCCGCGCCGCCTTCGCGCGGCTGCTGGCCGCCTATCCCGATCCGACATGAGGCATCGTCATGGCCGAGAGCGAGACCGACCCGCAGGCCGACGACCGGATCCGGCAGCTCGAGACCCTGGACCGGCTGGCGCAGAGTTTCGGCCGCAGCCTCGACACCGCGCTGACCCGCGGGGCCGCGTCCGGACGCAGCCTCGACGGCGTGCTCGGCACGATCGGGGCGCGCCTCGCCGGCGTGGCGACGCGGGCGGCGGCCGGGCCGATCCAGTCGGGGGTCGCGGGCCTCATCGGCGCGATACTGGGCTCGGGCTCGGAGACCGGCTTCGCCCGGGGCGGCGTGTTCCGAGGCGGCCGCGTCCAGCCCTTCGCCGCCGGCGGAGTCGTGGCCGCGCCGACCTACTTTCCCATGGCGGGCGGCACCGGCCTCATGGGCGAGGCCGGGCCGGAGGCGATCCTGCCCCTCGGCCGCGGGCCGGACGGCCGCCTCGGCGTCGCCGCGGGCGGCGCCTCGGCCCGGCCGGTCTCCGTGACCGTCAACATCGCGACCCCGGATCCGGGGGCTTTCCGCCGCTCCGAGGCACAGGTGACCGCGAGCCTCGCTCGGGCGGTGGCGCGCGGCCAGCGGGCGACGTGAGCCTGTCCGCTGCCGCCTCGATCCAACCACCGAGTGTGCCATGGCCGATGACTTCCACGAGGTGCTGTTCCCCCTCGACGTGTCCCTGCGTGCCGGCGGCGGTCCGCAGCGGCTCACCGAGATCGTGACCCTGGCCTCGGGTCGGGAGCACCGGAACGGCCGCTGGGCCGATTCCCGCCGCCGCTACGACGCCGGGTTCGGGATGCGCGGCCTCGACGCCCTGCACGCGGTGCTGGCCTTCTTCGAGGAGCGGCGCGGGCGGCTCTACGGCTTCCGGTTCCGTGACCGGGTCGACGGCCGCTCCGGGCCGCCCGGCCGGCCGATCGGGCCCCTCGATCAGCCCCTCGGCACCGGCGACGGCACCACGACCGCCTTCCCGTTGATGAAGACCTATGGCGCCGGCTTCGCCCCTTATCGCCGCCGGATCGCCAAGCCGGTGGCGGGCAGCGTCCGGGTGGCCGTTGCTGGCCGGGAGATCGAACCCGGCGCCTTTGCGTGCGACCCGACCACCGGCCTCGTCATCTTCGCATCCGGCCAGGCGCCGCCCCGGGGCGCCGCCGTGACAGCGGGCTTCGCCTTCGACGTGCCGGTCCGCTTCGACACCGACGCGCTGACCATCGATCTCGCCGCCTTCACGGCCGGAGAGATCCCGAAGGTGCCCCTGGTCGAGATCGTGCCCTGAGGAGGCGGAATGCCATGCGCGACATCCCCGAGGCCTTCGCGGCCCATCTCGCGGGCGGCGTGACCACGCTGTGTCGCTGCTGGTCCCTGCGGCGGCCGGACGGGCTCGCCCTCGGCTTCACCGACCACGACCGCGACCTGACCGTCGCGGGCCTCGTCCACGCCGCCCGCACCGGGCTCGAGGCGGCCGAGGCCAGCGCCGAGCTGGGCTTCGCGGTCTCCGGCGGCGACGTAGCCGGGGCGCTGAGCAGCCTCGGCCTCACCGAGGCGGACATCGCCGGCGGCCTCTACGACGGCGCCGCGGTGGAGACCTGGCTGGTCGACTGGACCGCGCCCGAGACCCGGCTGCTCCTCGACGTCGCCACGATCGGCGAGGTGCGCCGGGACGGGGACGCCTTCGTGGCGGAGCTGCGCGGCCTCGCGCACCGGCTCGGGGCCGAGCGGGGGCGCACCTACCGGGCAACCTGCGGCGCCGATCTCGGGGACGGGCGCTGCCGGGTGGACCGCGCCGCGTGGGCGATCACCGGCCGGGTGACCGGCGTGCCGGAGCCGGCCACGCCCGCGGCGACGCTCGCCGGTTCCTTCGCGGACGGCCTGTTCACCGGCGGGCGGCTCACCTGGATGGCGGGCGCCAATGCCGGGCTCGCGGCCGATGTGCGCCTCCAGCTCGGGCCGCTGATCGAGCTCTGGACCGTGCCGCCCCGGCCGGTCGCCGCCGGCGACCGGTTCAGCCTCACGGCCGGGTGCGACAAGCGCCTCGCCACCTGTCGCGATCGCTTCGCCAATGCGGCCAATTTCCAGGGCTTCCCGCACATGCCCGGCAACGACGCGGTGATGCGGGCGGTGCCGGGGTCCGACCACGTCCTCGACGGCGGGAGCCTGTTCCGATGAGCGCGATGCGGCGGGCTATCGGCGCGGCGGCGCTCGGCGAGGCGCGGCTGTGGCTGGGCACGCCCTACCGGCATCAGGCCTCACTCCGCGGCGTCGGCTGCGACTGCCTCGGGCTCTTGCGCGGGGTCTGGCGCGGGCTCTACGGCGCCGAGCCCGAGGCCGCGCCGCCCTACAGCGCCACCTGGGCGGAATCGGCCGCCCCCGGCACGGACCCGCTCACCGCGGCGGCGGCGCGCCATCTCGTGCCGGCGCCCGATGCGCCCGCGGCCTGCGCGCCGCGCGCGGGCGACGTGCTGCTCTTCGCCTTCCGCCGCCACCTGCCGGCCCGGCACTGCGCCATCGCCACCGGCGACGGCGCGATGATTCATGCCCACGACGGCGCGGTGGTCGCCGAGGTGGCGCTGACCGCGTGGTGGCGGCGGCACCTGGCGGGGGTGTTCCGGTTTCCGGAGGTGGCCGGATTTGCGGAGGGTCCGGAGCAGGATTCGTCGGTCGTCGCCAATCGACGGCACCACGCGCCGCCGGGCTTCGCGGACGAGACAGGTTCCGACTTCACGTCTAGCTTGGGGCGGCCGCGTCAGCAGGCCTGGGAGGAGGGCGCCCAGGCTGCGAGAAGGCGCGGCCGATGGATGGTGCCCTGATCCCGTGGGTCGATATGCGGATCTGCCTCAAGCCAATCCTGCTCTGGCTCATCCCTGCGCTGTCTTCGATCGCGGCGCATGCCCGGCCGGTGGATCCCGCAATTCGATGCGGCTCTTCGGACGCTCGGATCGCCCGAAAGCAGGCCGAGCTTCCCGCCGGAATAGCGAGGGCGTTGCCAGGGCGCATGGCGGATCCCGGCGAGCCGTTCCTCAGAACGGATGTCATTGGTCCCGGGCAGGAGCGCCTGCCATGGATGCGTCTGATCTGCGGCTATCCGACGTCGGACGGTTATGTCGTCCGGTGGGAGCGGGGCGGCCGCGGCTACGGGGTCGGTGACACCCGCTTCCGGAAAACTCCGACCGGGTTCGTTCCTGATTGAGGGACGGGCTCTGGACGGTTGATGCCTCCAGGACGTCGCGGCGTTCGATCCTTGACCCCGCGCTGCCCGCGTTGCGGTCGCCGCGACGGGCGGGTCGATGCCGAACAGATGGATCGCGCCGCGCCCCGGATCCGACACGCGGGCTCGCGGAGGTCCCAGGGTCCGCGCGGCTTCAGCTTCTCCGAGCCCCCAGCGGTCGCGGCGATCCTGAACAGGGATGGCGCAGCGCCACCGAGAGCCCGATGCGTCGGCTCGCCCGATGAAGCCCACCCGAGATCCGCATCGGACTGCCCCGGAGCCCCGCCATGGCGACGCTGATCCTGTCCTCGGCCGGCGCGGCCCTGGGCACCGCGCTGGGCGGCCCGATCGGGGGCATGCTCGGGCGGGCGCTCGGATCCGTGGCGGGCGCGGCGCTCGGCGGCGCGCTGTTCGGCTCCGGGCGGCACACCCGCTTCGTCGAGGGGCCGCGGCTCGCCGACGTCAGCGGGCTCACTTCTACCGAGGGCGACCCGGTCCCCCGCGTCTACGGCCGCGCCCGGATCGGCGGCACCCTGATCTGGGCGACGCGCCCGCTGGAGGTTGCCAACACTGCGGTGGCGCGCGCCGCCGCTCCGGCCAAGAGCCTGGGCGGCCAGAAGACCGTGACCACCCGCTACGCCTATTTCGCCAATCTCGCGGTCGGCCTGTGCGAGGGCGAGATCGCCTGCGTCCGCCGGATCTGGGCGGACGGCAAGGAGATCGACCAGGCCCGATTGAACCTGCGGGTCCATACCGGCGGCCCGGACCAGGCGCCCGACCCGCTGATCGTCGCCAAGGAGGGGCCTGAGAACGCCCCGGCCTATCGCGGCCTCGCCTACGTGGTGTTCGAGTCCCTGCCGCTCGCCGATTTCGGCAACCGCGTCCCGCAATTCGCCTTCGAGGTGATCCGCCCGGTCAACGGCTTGTGCGGCCGGGTCCGCGCCGTCGACCTGATCCCCGGGGCGAGCGAATTCGGCCTCGATCCGGACCGGGTCACCGTCGATCTCGGCCTCGGCCGGACCGAGGCCGCCAACCGCCACCAGCTCCAGCGCGCCACCGATGTGATCGCGTCGCTGGACGCGCTCCAGGCGCTCTGCCCGAACCTGCGGCGGGTCGCCGTGGTGGCGACGTGGTTCGGGTCGGATCTGCGGGCCGGGTCGTGCCGAGTGGTCCCAAAGGTGGAGGGCCGCAGCAAGCGCGCCCTGCCGGCAGACTGGCGCGTCGCCGGGATCGGCCGCGCCGAGGCCGAGATCGTCTCGCTCCTGCAGGACGGCAGCCCGTCCTACGGCGGGACGCCGTCGGATGACGGGCTGACCCGGCTCGTGGTGGAGCTGGTCCGCCGCGGCCTGGAGGTGGTGCTCTACCCGTTCGTGATGATGGACGTGCCGGCCGGCAACGCGCTGCCCGACCCGCACGCGCCCGGCGCCGCGCAGCCCGCCTATCCCTGGCGCGGCCGCATCACCTGCGATCCCGCCCCCGGCCACCCGGGAAGTCCGGACGGGACCGCCGCGGCCGACGCGCAGGTCGCGGCCTTCTTCGCGGGCGGGTACCGCGACGCCGTCCTGCACTACGCCGACCTCGCGGCCGGCTGGGCCGCCTCGGGCGCGCCACTCGCGGCCTTCGTGATTGGCAGCGAGCTCGTCGGCCTCACCCGGGTGCGCGGCGAGGCCGGCTACCCGGCGGTGCGGGCCCTGCGTGACCTCGCCGCCGCACTCCGCGAGCGCCTCGGCCCGGCGGTCACCCTGGTCTACGGGGCGGACTGGACCGAGTACGGAGCCCAAGTCGGCGAAGGCGGCGCGACGGTGCGCTTCCCCCTCGACGACCTGTTCGCCGATCCCAATATCGGCGCCGTCGGGATCGACTGGTACCCGCCGGTCTCGGACTGGCGCGACGAGCCGGACCACGCCGACCTCGCGGTCACGGGCGACATCGCCGAGCGCGCCTACCTCAAGGCGCGCGGCACCTCTGGCGAGGGGTTCGACTGGTACTACGCCGACGCGGCCGGGCGCGCCGTCCAGGACCGCAGGCCGATCGAAGATGGGGCCTACGGCAAGCCCTGGCTCTACCGGCCGAAGGACCTCGTCGCGTGGTGGTCGAACCCGCACGTGGAGCGCGACGGCGGCGTCGAGACCCGCACCACCGCCTGGGTACCGGCCGGAAAGCCGATCTGGCTCACCGAGATCGGCGTTCCGGCGGTGGACAAGGGCACGAACGGCCCCAACGTCTTCCCGGACCCGAAATCGTCCGAGAGCGCCTTCCCACCGGAATCCCGTGCCCTGCGGGACGAGCTGATCCAGCTCCGCGGGCTGGAGGCGGTGATCGCCCGGTTCGACCCGGCCGCGCCGGGCTTCCGGGAGGCCGACAACCCGGTCTCGCCGGTCTATGGCGGCCGCATGGTCGATCCCGACGGGATCTTCGTCTGGGCCTGGGACGCGCGGCCCTTCCCGGCCTTCCCGACGGTCCGGGGCGTCTGGGCCGACAACGCCAACTGGCGGGTCGGCCATTGGATCACCGGGCGGATCGAGGGCTGCGACCTCGACCTGCTGGTCCTGAGGATCCTCGCGGATTTCGGATTCGACGCGCCGGTCTCCGTGGAGGCCGCCGCCTATCTCGACGGCTACGTGATCGACCGGCCGCTCACGGCGCGCGGCGCGCTCGAGACCCTGGCGCAGGTCTACGGCCTCGACGTCTCGGCGGTGGCCGGGACTTTGCGCCTGCGCGGCCCGCGCCGGGATCGGCCCGTGATGCTGGCCGAGGCCGACCTCGTCCGGCTGTCCGAGGACCGGCCGGTCCTGCATCAGGTCCGGGCCGAGGAGAGCGCCCTGCCGCGCTCCGTGGAACTCGGGATCACCGAGGCCGAGAGCCCGGATTACCGCCGCGCCACGGCGTCGGCCGTGCGGCCCGCCGGCCTGCGGCGACGGGAGGCCCGGATCGAGGCGGCGATCGTCACCCGCCGCGAGACCGGCGACGGGCTGGCCGAGGCGCTGCTCGACCGGCTGATCGCGGCCCGCGACAGCGCGGTGTTCACTCTGAGCCCGCGCCGGGTCGAGCTGGAGCCCGGCGACCTCCTGGCGGTGCCCGCGGACGTGCCCGGCGGCACGGTCCTGCGTCGGATCGACCGGATCGACGACGCGCCCACGGGCCGCCGGATCGAGGCGAGCGGCGTGCCGCCCCGGGGAGGGCCCGGGCGCGGGCTGCCCCGCCAGATGGCCCAGGCGGCGGTGGCGCCGCCCACGTTTCCGGGACCGCCGCTCGCCCTCGCCCTCGACCTGCCGGTCGACCGCGGCGACCCGACGATCCTCCAGTATTGCGCGGTGGCGGCCGAGCCCTGGCCCGGCGCGGTCGCGATCTGGCGCGCCGCGGGCGACGGGCCGCTCGCCCTGCACCGCATCGTCGACTATCCGGCCTGCCTCGGGCGCACCCTGTCGGCGCTGCCGGCCGGCCCGCTCTGGCGGATCCAGCGCGATGTGCATCTCGACGTCATCCTGCGGCGCGGCGCGGCCCTCGCGTCGATCGGGGAGGGGGCGATGCTGGCCGGGGGCAACCTGTTCGCCCTGCTCGGCGCCGACGGGGCCGTGGAGCTGCTCTGCGCCGCGCGCGCGGTCCTGACCGGCCCCGACACCTACCGGCTGTCCGGTTTCCTGCGCGGCCTCGCGGGCAGCGAGGCGGCGGCGGGGCGCGTCAGCCCGGCGGGGAGCCTGATCGTGCGCCTCGACGACGGCGCCGTGACGCCCCTCGTCGAGCGGCTCGACGAGGTCGGCCGCGCGTTCCGCTACCGGATCGGGCCGGCGGACAGCGATCCGGCCGATCCGGCCTTTACCGAGATCACCGCCACGGCCGGCCTCGCGGCGCTGACGCCGCTGCGGCCGGTCCACCTGCGGGCGCGGCGCGCGGCGGACGGGGTGCGGGTGCGGCTCTCCTGGATCCGCCGGGCCCGCCGCGACGGCGACGCCTGGGAACCGGCCGAGATCCCGCTCGACGAGCCAGAGGCCTACGCCGTGACGGTGTTGTCGGCGGCCGGCACGGCCCTGCGCGTCCTCCGATCCGCCGCGCAGCACTGTCTCTACGCGGACGAGGCGGCCGATTTCGGCGAGGCCCAGACGCATCTCGACGTCGCGGTGGCGCAGATCGGTCTGGTCGCCGGCCCCGTCTGCCGTGCCCGAATCCCCGTCCGCTCGGCCTGACCGCTCGACCGGACCGCCCAGGAGCTGCTCCATGTCCGACGCCACGCCCCATCTCGGCCTGCCGCTGATCGCCGCCAGCCAGGCGCAGAAGCACGTCACCCACAACGAGGCGCTCTCCCTCCTCGACGCGCTCGTTCACCTCGCCTGCCTGGACAAGGACCTCGCCGCGCCGCCCCCGAGCCCCGCGGAGGGCGACCGCTACCTCGTGGCCGCCGCCGAGCCCGGCGGGGCCTGGGCGGGGCTCGCGGGCCAGGTGGTGCGCTACGCCGACGGGGTCTGGACCGGCGCCGCGCCGCGGGCCGGCTGGCTCGCCTGGCTGATCGACGAGGCCGACCTCTACGTCTTCGACGGCGCGGCCTGGACGAGCCTCCGCCGAACGCTGACGGCGCTCCAGAGCGTCGGCCGCCTCGGGATCAATACGGCGGCCGACGCCACCAACCGTCTCGCGGTGAAGTCCGATTCCGCGCTCCTGACCTGGGACGACGCCACGCCGGGCACCGGCGACATGCGGGTCTTCGTCAACCGGAAATCCGCCGCCCGCGACGCCGCGCTGGTCTTCGAGACCGGCTACGCGGCGCGGGCGCTGCTGGGCACCCTCGGCAGCGACGACTTCACCCTGAAGGTCTCGCCCGACGGGGCCGCCTTCACCACGGCGCTCACGGCGTCGGCGCGGACCGGCGGGATCGACTTCGCCTCGGCCGAGACCGCGCTCGCGGCCGCTCCCACCACCGACGTCGGCGCGGCCGGCACGCGGCGGGTCCTCGTCACCGGCGCGGCGCGGATCGCGAGCTTCGGCCCCGCGGCCGACCGGGAGCGGTTCGTGCGCTTCTCCGGCGCCGCGACCCTGGTCCACGATCCCGAGGCGCTGGCGCTGCCGACCCGGGCCGATCTCGTCACGGCCCCCGACGACACCTGCATCGCCACCTCGGACGGGGCGGGCCGCTGGCGCGTGCGCCACTACCAGCGCGCCGACGGGACACCGCTCGCGATCGGCGCGCAGGTGCTCGGCGCGAACGGGTCGGTCCGACTCCCCGGCGGCCTGATCGCGCAATGGGGGCTCGTCACCGCCGCCGACGCGGATGTCGCGGTGGCGTTCGGCACCGCCTTCCCGGGGAGCTGCCTCGGCGTCTGGGCGCAGCCGGTCGCCGGCGCCGGCGACGCGCTCCACGGGGCGCAGGTCAGCGACGTGGCGGCGACCGGGTTCACGCTCCGCACCCGCCGCGCGACGGCCGGTGCCGTGGCGGGCGCCGGGTCGGTGCCGACCTACTGGCTGGCGCTGGGCGCGTGAGTGCCCGACCCCGCGGCCGCTGTCATTCCGGGACGGCCCCGAGGGCCCGCAGCATCGCCGGCTCCACGGCCGCGTAGCCCGCCCGGTTGAGGTGGATGCCGTCGTCGGTGAATTCCCGCCGGAGCGCTCCCTCGTCGGTCGCGAGCGGCGGACCGTAATCGACCAGGCGGGCCGGGCCTGCCGCGCAGTAGGCGCGCAGCCACCGGTTCAGGGCGCGGATCCGCGCCACCGGCCGCAGCTCGGGGCGCCAGCCCCGGAAATCGCTCGGCATCACGGCGCCGATCGTGAGCGGCAGCCCGGCCGCGAAGGCCATCCGCCCCATGGCCATGATGTTCCCGGCGATCGCCCGGTCCGTTACCGGGCCGCCGATCTCCGCGATGTCGTTGATCCCGCACATCAGATGCACGCCGCGGGCGCCGGCCGCATCCCGCAGGAAGCGCGCCCGGATCTGCCCGCTCGTCTCCCCCGGCACGCCCCGGGCCACGAAGCCGTGGCGCGCGAAGGTCTCGGCCCGCACCGCGCCCCAGGCGGCGGTGATCGAGTCGCCGATGAACACGAGCGGCCGGTTCTGTCCGCGTCCCACGCTTCCCCCTCGGCACCGCCCCCGGCGCGGGCCGCCTTAGCCCGGCGCGGTCGGGGAGGCCAGTTTTCGGAGCACGCCCATGCCCAGGCCCATGCCGCCTCTCGCCCCGGCCACCCAGGAGCCCTTCGCAGCCGCCTGCCGTCGCCTCGGCCCGCGGCTGATGCGCGACCTCGGCCTGAGCGACGTTCAGGCCGCCGGGCTCCTGGGCAATCTCGGCCACGAGACCGGCGGGTTCCGCCGGCTCCAAGAGATCGCCCCCGCGGTGCCGGACTCTCGCGGCGGGTGGGGGCTCGCTCAGTGGACCGGGCCGCGACGCGTCGCCATGGAGGCGTGGTGCCGGGCGCGCGGGCTCGATCCCGCCGACCCCGAGGCCGGCTACGGCTATCTCTGCGCTGAGCTGCGCACCACCGAGGCGCCGGCCCTCGCCGCCCTGCGGGCGGCGGCCACCCTCGCTTCCGCCACCGAGACGGTCTGGCGGCGCTACGAGCGGCCCGGGATCGTCGCGGCCGCGCGCCGCCTCGCCTGGGCCCGCCGGGCCCTCGAAGCCCTTCGGTCCGTCCCCTCCGAGACGGCACCGGCCCTTCGACCGGGGCGGTCCTGACCCGCCCCGGTCCACGCCTTCCCGAGCCGGCCGGGTTCGCCGCGCGCACAGCCACGGAGATCCACGATGATGCACCGTATCCGGGCGGGCCTCGCCCTGGCCTGCACGAGCCTGCCGCTCGCCGCCTTCGCCGATCCGGCCTGCGCCGCCGATTCGGCTCCGGGCCTCGCGATCCCGTGGGGCGA
Source organism: Methylobacterium sp. P1-11 (assembly GCF_008329595.1). NCBI lineage: Bacteria > Pseudomonadati > Pseudomonadota > Alphaproteobacteria > Hyphomicrobiales > Methylobacteriaceae > Methylobacterium > Methylobacterium sp. P1-11. The sequence goes on along the minus strand of NZ_NPKS01000002.1, from coordinate 155,945 downwards.
CTGGCTGGTCGGCCTGCTCCAGCCGGTCACGGCCATCCTCGTGCCGCTTGCCGCCGCCGCCGTCACCGCCGGCGTCGCCCGGGTCGCGCCCTGGGCCGCCTCGGTCCTCACCCGCGACCGGGTCGAGGCCGCGATCCGCGCCGGGGCCGAGTTCGGCCAGAACGCCGTCGCCGGCGCCGCCCGCGGTCGGACCGTCAGCGCCGATCTCGGCGCCGCGGTGGTGGCGGCCGGCGCCCGGCACGTGCTCGCCACGGCCCCGGCGCATGTCGTGCGGACGGCGGGCGGTCCCGAGGGCGTGGCCGCGCGGATCTTCCGGGCGCTGCCCCTCGATCCGCAGGCGAGCGCCGCCAACGTCCTCGCCCCGGCGCTGACGCAGCTGCGGGAGCCCGACAAGCGCCGGGCCTGACGCCGGACCGCCCCGGCGGTGCAGGGGGGAAGGACGACAGGGATCGACGCCATGAAGCCCCTTCGCACCGCAACCCGCAGGTCCACGCCCGGCGCGGTCGTGCCCCCCGAGGGGGAGGCCGGTCCCGGGGTCGTCCTCGGGGGGCGGCCCCGGACGAACCGCTTTCCGCCGGTCTGGCACGCGTGGTTCGCCCGCCAGACCGAGCCGCGCCTCGCCGCCCTCGACGAGCTGGTCGACGAGCATCTCGAGCGCCGGGCGCTGCGCCGCTACCTGCGCCGGCTCAAGCACGCGACGGTGTTCGCCTTCGTGGGCGCGGCGGCGGCCGCACACTGGTTCTCGGACCAGATCGCGTGGCTCGCCGCGCATATGCCCGCTCTGCGGGCCCTCTGGACGCTGGTTACGGGAGCGTGAGATGCGCCTGCGCTGGAACAGGGTTCTCGACCGGGCGTGGCTGGCCCTGACGGCGGCCGCGGCGATGACGGTCGCCGTCCACGAGGGCGGTGCGTTCGGGCGGTGGGCCTGGACCCTCGGGTCCGGCGGCGCCGCATTGGCCGCGCCGGCGGGCCCCGGCGGGGCCATCCCGCCGGCCCGCGCCGCCGCGGCCTGCGGGTCCGTGCCGTCGCCGTGAGCGCGGCCGACACGCCTGTGCGAAGCGGCTCGCGGCGTGGAACCGGGCGCCACCTCGGCCGTCATGTCGGCACGATGCCGTGCGCCACCGAGTCAACCGCGAAAGGAACGTCCGGCCCGCCGCCAGCAACCGAGAGCGGCGACCCACGGCTACGTATTCAGGACGCATTCAGTGCACTGGGCGCACATCGTCGGCCAATGCGCTACGCCATCGCCCTCGTCGCCATCAGCCTGACCGCCGCGGCGCTCGCCGCAGGCGGCCTCGGCTCCATGGCCGATGACGGGCCGGCCCCCCAGACGGGTGCGGTGTCCGGCCAGGCGCCGCTGCGGATCGAGAGCTGCCTGTCCCCCGCCGACCTGCGCGAGGAGGTCGGCGAGCGGCGGGTGATCCCGCCGGTGGCGGCGATCCGCGCGGCCCGCACGGTGATCCCCCGGGCCGAGATCCAGCGGGCGAGCCTCTGCCGTCACGAGGACGGCCTCGTCTACATGCTCACCGCCTTGCGCCGGGACGGGCATTTCGTGCACGTGATCGTCGATGCGCGCACCGGCAGCGTGGCAGGACAATATTGAGCGGGCGCCGAGACCGTTTCGGAGGGGAGTGAGCCGTGCGTCTGCTGGTCGTGGAGGATGACAAGGACATCAACCGCCAGGTCGTGGCCGCGCTGGAGGAGGCGGGCTACGTCGCCGACAAGGCCTATGATGGCGAGGAGGGCGGCTATCTCGGCGAGAGCGAGCCCTACGACGCCATCATCCTCGACATGGGCCTGCCCAAGGCCGACGGCGTCACGGTGCTGCAGAAGTGGCGCCGGGCCGGCGTGAAGACGCCGGTGATCATCCTCACCGCCCGCGACCGCTGGTCCGACAAGGTCGACGGCTTCGATGCCGGCGCCGACGATTACGTCACCAAGCCCTTCCACATGGAGGAGTTGATGGCCCGGGTGCGTGCGCTGCTGCGCCGGGCCGCCGGCCACGCCACCAGCCAGATTGCCTGCGGGCCCGTGACCCTCGACACCCGCTCCGGCAAGGTCTTCGTCGACGGCGCGCAGGTGAAGCTGACGAGCCACGAATACCGGCTGCTCTCCTACCTGATGCACCATACCGGCCGGGTCGTGTCCCGCGCCGAACTCACCGAGCACCTCTACGACCAGGATTTCGACCGGGATTCGAACACGATCGAGGTCTTCGTCGGGCGCCTGCGCAAGAAGCTCGCGGTGGACCTGATCCAGACCGTGCGTGGCCTCGGCTATCTGGTGGATCCCAACCAGCCGCCGGCTCGGATGTGAGGACGGCCGCCCGCCCCACCGACGCGGCCCTGCGGGTCGGCCTGCCGTCGGGCATCCTCACCGCCGACGCCGCCGTGACCCGCGACAGGGACGGCTGCCGGGCCGAGCGCGGCGCCTTCTTCCGCACGGCGCGCCCGCTGTTGCGCGGCGCGGTGGTCTACGATGCGGCGGCGCCCGTCTGAGCGACCGACGCATCCATGATCGATCTCATCGGCCTCTTCTCCCTGCGCCGCCGCTCCATCGCGGTGCGGCTCGCCGTGTCGGCGTTCCTGTCGAGTTCCGCGATCCTGCTGATCGCGGCCTGGATCCTCACGACACTCTACCGCGAGAACACCGAGCGGGCCTTCGACAGCCGGCTCCTCGTCTTCGCCAACAACCTCGCCACCGACCTCGTCTCGCCCAACGATCCCGAGAGCCGGACCTTCTCGCTCGGAGATCCGCGCTTCGACCTGCCCCTGTCGGGCTGGTACTGGCAGGTCAGCAAGCCGGACGCGAAGCCGCGCGACGTGCGGACCTCCCGCTCCCTTGTCGGCGTGCCGCTCCCGCCCGCGACCGATTCGGACGGCAAAGTCGGGGTCGGGCAGATCCGCCAGGGCTACGGCAAGGGCCAGGACGGCCGGCTCCTGCGGATCATGGAGCGCGATGTCGATCTCGGTGAGGAGGGCCGCTACACGGTCCGGGTCGCGGGTCCCGCCGACGAGATCGTCAACGACGTCGACCGGTTCCGGAACTCGCTGACCATCACCTTCGGCCTGCTCGGCCTGTCGCTGGCGATCACCACCCTGCTGCAGATCCGGTTCGGCCTCGCGCCGCTGAAGAAGATGCGTGCGGCTCTGGGCGCCGTGCGCCGGGGCGAGGCCGACCGCATCACCGGCACCTATCCCCGCGACATCGCCCCGCTCACCGGCGAGGTGAACCTCCTGATCGAGACCAACCGCGAGATCCTGGAGCGTGCCCGGACCCAGGTCGGCAACCTCGCCCATGCCCTGAAGACGCCGCTGTCGATCATCGTCAACGAGGTCGGCGCCTCCGATGCCCCGGAGGAGCTCGCGCAGAAGATCCGCGAGCAGGCCGCGGTCATGCGCGACCAGGTCAATTACCACCTCGACCGGGCCCGCGCCGCGGCGCTCGCAGGCACGCTGGGCACCTCGACCGAGGTCGAGCCGGCTTTGGCCGGCCTCGTGCGCACCTTCGGCAAGATCTACCGGGACAAGGACATCGCCTACGACGTCCACGTTCCCCCCGGCCTGCGCTTCCGCGGCGAGCGTCAGGATTTCGAGGAGATGGTCGGAAACCTTGTCGACAACGCCTCGAAATGGGCCCACGGCCGCGTGGCGATCCGCGCCGAGGCGGTCAACAAGAACGATTATCCCCACCTCGTCGTCGCCATCGAGGATGACGGTCCCGGCCTGCCGCCGGAGGCCCGCCAGGCCGTGCTCGGCCGCGGGCGGCGCCTCGACGAATCGAAGCCCGGCTCCGGCCTCGGCCTGTCGATCGTGGCCGATCTCGCCGCCCTGTACCGGGGGCGCTTCACCCTGGAGCAGGCGGCGCTGGGCGGATTGCGGGCGGTCCTCGAGGTGCCGGGCGACCTGCCGGTCGGCACTGCGACCCACTGAGCCTCGGCGCTGCGGCCGCGCCAGGGCCGGGAAGCCGGGCGCGGCCTCATGGCTGAGCCCAGGCCCTTGTCTTCGCAACAGAGTTGCGTGACACCGTGCCGCCGTCGGGAGGCGTCGTGGCGTCACGCTGCCGGCTCCCCGGCGCGGGGAGGGGCGGGCCGGTCCGGCTCGTTGGCGATAGGGTCCATGACGGCGATCTGGTTCATCCTGGCGGCCATGACCGCGGCGGCCGTCCTCGGCCTGCTCTGGCCGATGTCGCGGCGCGCCGCCGTGCCGACCGGCGAGGTCGGCGGCAGCGGGCTCGCCACCGAGACGGCGTTCTACGAGGATCAGGTCGCCGAGATCGACCGCGACCTGGAGCGCGGCCTGATCGCCCCGGACGAGGCCGAGACCGCCAAGGCCGAGGCGGCGCGCCGCCTGCTCCGGGCGAGCCGCGAGGCGCAGCGCGAGGCCGAGGATGCCGGCCTCGCCGACGCCGCGCGCCCGGCCGAGCCGCGCCTGCGCCGGCGGCGTGCTGCCTCGGCCTTCGCGCTCTCCACCATCCCGCTCGTGGCGCTGATCGCCTACGGCCTCTACGGCTCGCCAGAGGTGCCGGCGCAGACCGAGGCCGACCGGCAGGCCGCCCGCGGGGGCGCCGACGAGCTGATGAAGGCGGTCGGGCAGATCGAGGCGCGTCTCGCCCGCGATCCGAACGATGCTCGCGGCTGGGCGGTGCTGGCGCCGGTCTACATGCGCACCGGCCGCTTCGATGATGCCGCGCGCGCCTACGCGAACATCGCGCGGATCAAGGGCGAGACCCCCGACCTCCTCGCCGACCAGGCCGAGGCCCTCACGGCGGCCGGCAACGGCACTGTCTCGCCCGAGGCCAAGGCGCTGTTCGAGAAGGCCCAGGCCAAGGATCCGAACGCGCCCAAGCCCCGCTTCTATCTGGCCCGGGCGGCCGAGCAGGCCGGCGATACCGGTGAGGCGATCCGCCAGCTCACCGAACTCGACGCCGCCAGCCCGCCGAACGCGCCCTGGCTCGGCATGGTCAAGCAGAGCCTCGCCCGCCTCAAGGGCGAGCCGCCGCCGCCCGCGACGCCCCAGGCCGCGCCCAAGCTCCCCGCCGAGCAGCAGGCGGCGATCCGCGGCATGGTCGACGGGCTCGATGCCCGGCTCAAGGCCGGCGGCGGCACCCCCGACGAGTGGCTGCGCCTGGTCCGGTCCCGGGTCGTGCTCGGCGAGCACGATCAGGCCGCTTCCGCCCTGGCCCGTGCCCGCATCGCCCTCGCGGGTGATCCGCAGGGGCTCGCCCAGGTGGAGCAGGGCGCCCGCGCCGTCGGTCTCGGCGGCGAGGGCGAAACGCCCGGGTCGACCGAATCGGGACAGGCCGGACCGGCCGCGCCGGCCGAGAAGGACACCGCGATGGCGGCCATGCGCGCCATGCCGCAGGCGGAGCAGCAGGCGGCGATCCGCGGCATGGTCGACGGGCTCGACCGGCGCCTCGCCGCGCGGGGCGGCACGCCGGACGATTGGCTGCGCCTCGTGCGCTCCTACAGCGCTCTGGGCGAGCGCGATCAGGCGGTCAAAGCCCTCGACCGCGCCCGGATGGCCCTGGCCGCCAACGGCGAGGCGGTGGCGCGGCTCGACGGCTTGGCCCGCGAGCTGGATCTGCCCGGCAAGGCCAATCCCTGACGCCACATGGTCGCCGCCGCTGGACCGCCCGTACGACAATCGGTCCCGACGCCTGCCCTTGACCCGCGGGCGCCTGGAGCCGACACCCTGAAGGCTGGAATGAGAACGGTTCGGGTCAGGGCAGGTCTGCGCTCGCCGGACCGTGGGGTGGAAGTATCGTGACGCGTAAGAGCCGCCGCCTGATCCTGATCGCCGCCTGCGGCAGCGTACTCGCGCTGGCCGTGGGGCTGATCCTGTTCGCCATGAGCGGCTCGATCGTGTTCTTCCGTTCGCCGACCGACATCGCTCAGCAGGCCATCGCCCCGGGCACGCGCCTGCGGCTCGGCGGCCTCGTGAAGGACGGCTCGCTCAAGCGCGGCCCGGACCAGACGGTCGATTTCGCCGTCACCGACACGAACGCGACCGTCGCGGTCCATTACAAGGGGCTGCTGCCGGATCTGTTCCGCGAGGGGCAGGGCGTGGTCGCCGAGGGCGTGCTGGAGCCGGGCGGGCAATTCCGCGCGGACACGGTGCTGGCCAAGCACGACGAATCCTACATGCCCCGCGAGGTGGCCGACGCGCTGAAGGCGCAGGGACGCTGGCAGGAGGGCGGCCCGAACAAGGCTGGCCCGGCCCCGAAGCCCGCCACCGCGGCGGCGGACAGCACCCTCGGCCCCCGCAGCGAGCGGTGAGGGAACCCGCATGATCGTCGAGACCGGTCACTTCGCCCTCGCGCTCGCGCTGGCGATCTCCCTCGTCCAGGTGGTGATGCCGATCTGGGCCGCCCGCTCGGGTGATCCGGCGCTCCGCCAGATCGCCTCGCAGGCGGCTTTGGGCGCCTTCGCCTGCGTGCTGTTCGCCTTCGCGGCGCTCACCTGGGCGCACGTCACCTCGGACTTCTCGGTCCAGAACGTCGTCGAGAACTCGCACACGCAGAAGCCGCTGATCTACAAGCTCTCCGGCGTCTGGGGGAACCACGAGGGCTCTATGCTCCTCTGGGTGCTGATCCTCACGCTGTTCGGCGCCTGCGTGGCGGCCGCCAAGAACTCGGTGCCGCCGCGGCTGCGGGCCAGCACGCTGGGCGTGCAGGGGCTGATCACCTTCGTGTTCGTGCTGTTCATCATCACGACCTCGAACCCGTTCACCCGCGTGATCCCGGCCCCGCTCGAGGGCAACGACCTCAATCCGCTGCTGCAGGATCCGGGTCTCGCGATCCACCCGCCGCTCCTCTACATCGGCTATGTCGGCTTCTCGATCAGCTTCGCCTTCGCGGTGGCCGCGCTGATCGACGGGCGGATCGACGCCGTCTGGGCCCGCGCGGTGCGGCCCTGGACTCTAACGGCGTGGTGCTTCCTGACGCTCGGAATCGCGATGGGCTCCTACTGGGCCTATTACGAACTCGGCTGGGGCGGCTGGTGGTTCTGGGACCCGGTGGAGAACGCCTCCCTGATGCCGTGGATCGCCGGCACGGCGCTCCTGCACTCCACCGTGGTGATGGAGAAGCGCGACGCCCTGAAGGTCTGGACGGTGCTGCTCGCCATCCTGACCTTCTCGCTCTCGCTGATCGGCACCTTCCTGGTGCGCTCGGGCGTGATCACCTCGGTCCATTCCTTCGCCACCGACCCGACCCGCGGCGTCTTCATCCTGGCGATCCTGGTCCTGTTCATCGGCGGCTCGCTGACGCTGTTCGCGTGGCGGGCGCCACTGCTGCGGCAGGGCGGCCTGTTCGCGCCGATCTCCCGCGAGGGGTCCCTCGTCCTCAACAACCTGTTCCTGGTGGCCGCCTGCGCCACCGTGCTGGTCGGCACGCTCTATCCGCTGGTGCTGGAGATGCTGACCGGCGAGAAGATCACGGTGGGGCCGCCCTTCTTCAATTCCACCTTCGTGCCGCTCGCGATCCCGCTCCTGCTGATCGTGCCCATGGGCCAGGCGCTGGCCTGGAAGCGCGGCGACGTGCTCGCCGCCGCCCAGCGCCTGTTCGCCGCCCTGGCGGTCGCGCTGATCGTCGGCTTCGCGGTGCTGGCCATGACGTGGGGCGGTCCGGTCCTGGCGCCCATCGGGATCGGCCTCGGCGCCTATCTGTTGATCGGCTCCGCGTTGGAGATCGTCACGCGCGCCCGGGGCTACGGAGCGAGCCGCGCCCGCTCCCTCAGTCAGATCGGGCGCCGCGCCGTCGGGCTGCCGCGCTCGGCCTGGGGAACGGCCATCGCCCATGCGGGAGTCGGCGTGGTGGTGCTGGGCATCGCCGCGCAGGGCTGGGCCACCGAGGGTCTGGCGACTCTCAAGCCCGGCCAGAGCCTCGCGACAGGGCCCTACGTGGCCACCCTGGACCGGGTCGCGCCGCGCAAGGGGCCGAACTACGAGGAGGCCGCCGCCTACCTGACGATCCGGACCCGCGCCGGCGACGAGGTCGGCCAGGTCGAGACCGGCAAGCGCTTCTACCCGAGTCGCAAGATGGCGGTGACGGAATCCGGGCTGCTGACCAACGGCGCAAGCCAGGTCTATGCGAGTCTCGGGGAGATCGGGCAGGACGGCGGCGTCGGCCTGCGCCTGTACTACAAGCCGCTGGTCCTGCTGATCTGGCTCGGGGCGGTGGTGATGGCTGTGGGCGGCGGCCTGTCGCTCACGGACCGGCGGATGCGCGTGGGCGTCCCCGCCAGGGCGAAGGCGCGACCGCTACCGGTCGCGGTGCCAGCCGAGTGATGGCGCGCCGTTCGCTCCGGCCGGCGCTGGCGGCACTCGCCCTGCTGGCGTCGCTCCCCGCCCAGGCAGTCCAGCCCGACGAGGTGCTGAAGGATCCCGTCCTGGAACACCGTGCCCGGGAGATCTCGGCCGAGCTGCGCTGCCTCGTCTGCCAGAACCAGTCGATCGACGATTCCGATGCGCCGCTCGCCAAGGACCTGCGCCTGATCGTGCGCGAGCGGCTGGAGAAGGGCGACAGCGACAAGGCGGTGCTCGACTACGTCGTGGACCGCTACGGCGAGTTCGTGCTGCTGCGCCCGGTCTTCGCGCTGCACACCCTGCTGCTGTGGCTGACGCCGGTGCTGGCGGTGCTGCTCGGCGCCTTCGGCATCTGGCGTCTCGCCCGCCGTCGTCCGGCCGCGCCCGTCCGGACCCTGTCGGCCGCCGAGGAGGCGGAGGTCGCGAAGCTGCTGCGACGGGAGTAGAATCGGGGGCGGTAGCGATTCGCCCGCCCCGTTCGGCACGAGTCTTGGATCGGGCCTCGCAGACCGCATGATCGGCGACGCGCCCGGGGCAGGACGATGACGGCCGCTACCCTCACCATCTCGAGCCGCAATTACTCCTCGTGGTCGCTGCGGGGCTGGCTGATCTGCCGGATGGCCGGACTCGACTTCCAGACCGAGGTCCTATCCGGCACCGATGCCACCAGCCGGGCGGAATTGCTGCACCTCTCGCCCTCCTTCCTGGTGCCGCGCCTGCGCCACGGCGATGTGGTGGTCTGGGACACCCTGGCCATCGCCGAATATCTCGCCGAGACCTTCCCGGATGCCGGTTTCCTGCCCGGCACCGTGGCGGAGCGGGCCCATTGCCGCTCCATCTCCGGCGAGATGCATTCCGGCTTCGTCAATCTTCGCTCGGCCCTGCCGATGAACCTGCGCGCCTTCCACCCCGACTTCCGGGTGTTCAACGGCGCGAAGGCCGATATCGACCGCATCGTCACGATCTTCGACGATTGCCTGGACCGCTACGAGGGGCCCTACCTGTTCGGCGCCCGGCCGTGCCTGGCCGATGCCATGTTCGCCCCGGTCTGCACCCGCTTCCGCACCTACGACGTCGCGCTGCCACCCCGCGCCGCCGCCTATCGCGACACGATCCTGCACTGGCCGCTGATGGTCGAGTGGGCGGAGGCCTCCGCCGACGAGCCGGACGAGATCGAGGAACTGGAGATGGAGTTCTGACAGGCTGCCCAGGCGGCCCCAGTACCCTAAGCGACTGACGCGGACGGACATCCCGACAGCGCAAAAATGCAATTTCTTGCAGGGCACAAATTCATGTTGCGGCGCACGCAAGAAAAACCGACCTCCGCAGTTTCCTGAAAAGAGAAGCTCTGCCAATAAATTAACGGGTCTCGTCCGGCGTGCTGCGCGGCGAGTTACAGCTCGACAAACGTCCTTTGTCGAGCGACCGGACTGCGCGATTGAAGGCAACCGGCATTTCTGTTCCTCTTCGCATTAGAACAGGAACAGACTGGGCTGGAAACCATGGCGCGTCACGAGCCCTGGAGCGCGGAGCGCGCATCCGGGATCATCGCCGAGCACACCCATCTCGAAGGGGCCACGCTGCCGATCCTGCACGCGCTGCAGGAGACGTTCGGCTACGTGGACACCGGCGCTGTGCCGCTGATCGCCGACGCGCTGAACCTGTCGCGCGCCGAGGTTCACGGCTGCATCACCTTCTACCACGATTTCCGCGCTCACCCCGCCGGCCGCCACGAGGTGAAGCTGTGCCGGGCCGAGGCCTGCCAGGCCATGGGCTCCGACAAGCTCCACCGCGAGATCCTCGGCCGTCTCGGCTGCGGCTGGCACGAGACCACCGCCGATGGCAGCGCCACGGTGGAGCCGGTCTACTGCCTCGGCCTCTGCGCCAACGGTCCCGCCGCGCTGGTCGACGGTGAGCCCGTCGCGCACCTGACCGCCGACGCCCTCGAAGCTGCCCTGACGGAGGTGCGCCAGTGAGCGTCACCCTGTACGTTCCCCGCGACGCCGTCGCCCTTGGCCTCGGCGCCAACAAGGTGGCCCGCGCGCTCTTCGCCGGCGCCGAGCGCCGCGGCCTCGACGTCACCATCGTGCGCACCGGCTCCCGCGGCCTGTTCTGGCTGGAGCCGATGGTCGAGGTCGGCACGCCCGAGGGGCGCGTCGCCTACGGTCCGGTGACGGTCAAGGACGTCGACGCCCTGCTGGACGCCGGCCTGACCACGGGCGGCGACCACGCCCTGCGCCTCGGCGACCCGGAGACGATCCCCTACCTCGCCCGGCAGCAGCGCCTGACCTTCCACCGCTGCGGCGTGATCGACCCGGTCTCCGTCGAGGATTACCGGGCCCATGGCGGCTATCGCGGCCTCGAGGCCGCGCTGAGGCTCGATGCCGAGGGGATCGTCGCGGCGGTGCGCGATTCCGGGCTCCGCGGCCGGGGCGGTGCCGGCTTCCCGGCCGGCATCAAGTGGAACACCGTGATGCTCGCCAGGGCGGACCAGAAATACGTGGTCTGCAACGCCGACGAGGGCGATTCCGGCACCTTCGCCGACCGGATGATGATGGAGGGCGACCCCTTCAACCTCATCGAGGGCATGACCATCGCGGGCGTCGCGACCGGCGCCACCCGCGGCTACATCTACCTGCGCTCCGAGTATCCGCAGGCCTTCGCCACCCTCAAGGAGGCGATTGCCAATGGCGTCACCGCGGGCGTGCTCGGCGACAACATCCTGGGCTCGGGCAAGAGCTTCCACTTGGAAGTGCGTCTCGGCGCCGGCGCCTATATCTGCGGTGAGGAGACCTCGCTGCTGGAGAGCCTCGAGGGCAAGCGCGGCATCGTGCGGGCCAAGCCCCCGATCCCGGCGCTCAAGGGCTTCCTGGGCAAGCCGACGCTGGTCAACAACGTCATGACCTTCACGGCCGTGCCGTGGATCCTGGAGAACGGCGCCAAGGCCTACGCCGAATACGGCATGGGCCGGTCGCTCGGCACCCTGCCGATCCAGCTCGCCGGCAACATCAAGCATGGCGGCCTGATCGAGATGGCCTTCGGCATCACCCTCCGTCAGGTGATCGAGGATTTCGGCGGCGGCACGCGTTCGGGCCGGCCGGTCCGGGCCGTGCAGGTCGGCGGGCCGCTCGGGGCCTACTTCCCCGACCATCTCCTCGACACGCCCCTCGATTACGAGGCGATGGCGGCCAAGAAGGGCCTCGTCGGCCATGGCGGCATCGTGGTGTTCGACGACACCGTCGACATGGCGAGCCAAGCCCGCTTCGCCTTCGAGTTCTGCGCCACCGAGTCGTGCGGCAAGTGCACGCCCTGCCGGATCGGCGCGACCCGCGGCGTCGAGACCATGGACAAGGTGATCGCCGGCATCCGGCCGGACGCCAACCTGAAGCTGGTCGAGGACCTCTGCGAGGTCATGACCGACGGGTCGCTTTGCGCCATGGGCGGGCTCACGCCCATGCCCGTCATGAGCGCGATCACCCATTTCCCCGAGGATTTCAGGCGCGCCGGCGATCTGCCGGCCGCGGCCGAGTGAGGAGACGTCGATGGGCCTGATCAAGGAGATCGACTACGGCACGCCGATCCGGGTTGCGGAGCAGACCGTCACCCTGACGATCGACGGCATGTTGGTGACGGTACCGGCCGGCACCTCGGTGATGGCGGCGGCGATGCATGCCGGGACGCAGATCCCGAAGCTCTGCGCCACCGACTCGCTGGAGCCCTTCGGCTCCTGCCGCCTCTGCCTCGTGGAGATCGAGGGTCGGCGCGGCACCCCGGCCTCCTGCACGACCCCGGCCGAGAACGGCATGGTGGTGCACACGCAGAACGAGAAGCTCGCCAAGCTCCGCAAGGGCGTGATGGAGCTCTACATCTCCGATCACCCCCTCGACTGCCTGACCTGCGCGGCCAACGGCGATTGCGAGCTGCAGACCCAGGCGGGCGTGGTCGGCTTGCGCGACGTGCGATACGGCTACGAGGGCGACAACCACGTCCGGCCGAGCTCCGAGAAGTACCTGCCGAAGGACGAGTCGAACCCGTACTTCACCTACGACCCGTCGAAGTGCATCGTCTGCAACCGCTGCGTCCGCGCCTGCGAGGAGGTGCAGGGCACCTTCGCGCTGACCATCGCGGGCCGCGGCTTCGACAGCCGCGTGGCGGCCGGCCCGACCAATTTCTTCGAGTCCGAGTGCGTGTCCTGCGGCGCCTGCGTCCAGGCGTGTCCGACGGCCACGTTGCAGGAAAAATCGATCCACGAGTTCGGCCAGCCCGAGCACGCGGAGGTGACGACCTGCGCGTATTGCGGCGTCGGCTGCTCGTTCAAGGCCGAGATGCAGGGCGAGCGCGTCGTCCGCATGGTCCCCTACAAAGGCGGCAAGGCCAACGAGGGCCATTCCTGCGTGAAGGGCCGCTTCGCCTACGGCTACGCCACCCACAAGGACCGCATCACCAAGCCGATGATCCGCGAGAAGATCACGGATCCGTGGCGCGAGGTCTCGTGGGAGGAGGCGATCGACCGCGCCGCCTCCGAGTTCAAGCGGATCCAGGCGAAATACGGCAAGGACTCGGTCGGCGGCATCACCTCGTCGCGCTGCACCAACGAGGAGGCCTACCTCGTCCAGAAGCTGGTGCGCGCCGCCTTCGGCAACAACAACGTCGATACCTGCGCCCGCGTCTGCCACTCGCCGACCGGCTACGGCCTGATGTCGACGCTCGGCACCTCGGCCGGCACCCAGGACTTCAAGTCGGTCGAGCATTCCGACGTGATCCTGGTGATCGGCGCCAACCCGACCGACGGCCACCCGGTCTTCGGCTCGCGGATGAAGAAGCGCCTGCGCCAGGGCGCCAAGCTGATCGTCGCCGATCCCCGCAAGATCGACCTGGTGAAGTCGGCCCACATCAAGGCCGACTATCACCTGCCGCTGAAGCCCGGCTCCAACGTCGCCTTCATCAACTCGCTGGCGCACGTGATCGTCACCGAGGGGCTGATCGACGAGGCCTATGTCCGCGAGCGCTGCGATCTGGCGGAGTTCGAGTCCTGGGCCCGGTTCATCGCCGAGGAGCGCCACTCCCCGGAGAACCAGGCGCAGTTCACCGGTCTCGACCCGGCGGAGGTCCGCGGCGCGGCTCGGCTCTACGCCAAGGGCGGCGCGGCCGGCATCTACTACGGGCTGGGCGTCACCGAGCACAGCCAGGGCTCGACCATGGTCATGGGCATGGCCAACATCGCCATGGCCACCGGCAATATCGGCAAGCTCGGCGCCGGCGTGAACCCGCTGCGCGGCCAGAACAACGTCCAGGGCTCCTGCGACATGGGCTCGTTCCCGCACGAGCTCACCGGCTACCGCCACGTCTCGGACGACGCCACCCGCGAGAGCTTCGAGGCGATCTGGGGGGCCAAGCTCGACAACGCCCCGGGCCTGCGCATCACCAACATGCTCGACGAGGCCGTCGAGGGCACGTTCAAGGGCATGTACATCCAGGGCGAGGACATCGCGCAGTCCGACCCCGACACGCACCACGTGACCTCGGGCCTGATGGCGATGGAGTGCATCGTCGTCCAGGACCTGTTCCTGAACGAGACCGCGAAGTACGCCCACGTCTTCCTGCCGGGCGCCTCGTTCCTGGAGAAGGACGGGACCTTCACCAACGCCGAGCGCCGCATCTCGCGGGTCCGCAAGGTCATGGCCCCGATGGGCGGCTACGGCGACTGGGAGGGCACGGTGCTGCTCTCCAACGCGCTGGGCTACAAGATGGAGTACAACCACCCGTCCGAGATCATGGACGAGATCGCCCGGCTCACCCCGAGCTTCACCGGCGTGTCCTACGCCAAGCTCGACGAGCTCGGCTCGGTGCAGTGGCCCTGCAACGAGAAGGCGCCGCTCGGCACGCCGATGATGCACGTGGACCGCTTCGTCCGCGGCAAGGGCCGCTTCATGATCACCGAGTTTGTGGCCACCGAGGAGCGGACGGGGGCGAAGTTCCCGCTGATCCTCACCACGGGCCGGATCCTGTCCCAGTACAATGTCGGCGCGCAGACACGGCGCACCGAGAACTCGCGCTGGCACGAGGAGGACGTGCTGGAGATCCACCCCTTCGACGCGGAGCTGCGCGGCATCGTCGACGGCGACCTCGTCGCCCTGGAGAGCCGCTCGGGCGACATCGCCCTGAAGGCCAAGATCTCGGAACGGATGCAGCCGGGCGTGGTCTACACCACGTTCCACCACGCCAAGACCGGCGCCAACGTCATCACGACGGACTACTCGGACTGGGCGACCAACTGCCCCGAGTACAAGGTGACGGCGGTGCAGGTCCGGCGGACCAACCGGCCCTCGGACTGGCAGGCGAAGTTCTACGAGGAGGACTTCTCCCTGACCCGGATCGCCCAGACCCTGGACGCGGCAGAGTAAGAGTACCCGATGAGTGCCGTGACACAGGCGGACAAGCTCGTCCGCATGGCGAACCAGATCGCCACCTTCTTCCGGTCCTACCCGGAGGAGGAGGCGGTTGCCGGAATCCAGAAGCACATCAAGGCGTTCTGGACGCCGAAGATGATCGCGCATCTCGAAGCCGCCCTGCCGGAGCAGGGCGACCGGGTCGACAGCTTCGTGCGGCGGGCGCTGAACGGCGAGGAGCCTGCGGCCGACAGCCCGGTGCGGCCCGCGACCCGGGATCCGCAGCTCGCGGGTGCGGGCGCCAGCGACGCGGGCTGATCGGGTTGCCGCGAGGACGGCTTCCGGTTCGGAACCGGCCTGAGCAGACCGGCAGAGAACGACGAAGCACCCTCTCTCCCGGCGGGGAGAGAGGGTGCTTCGCGTTTAGGCCCTGCCACCGGGTGAATGGCGCCGTCGGGCGTTCGGATGCGGGGAGCGTCCCGGCTCGAGCGCGCTGAAACGGGGGCCGGACGCCTGTAGCCGTGAGGCCCGGCGATGTCGGCCGCCGGGCCTTCCGGACTCAGTTCTTCAGAGCGACCGTGAAGTCGGCCTCGGTCTTGCCCCGGATCTCGTCCTCGGTGACGCCGTCGGCCAGCTCGATGAGCTTCATGCCGCCGTCGCCCTTCTTGTCGATCTCGAACACGCCGAGATCGGTGATCACCAAGTCGACCACGCGGGTGCCGGTGAGCGGCAGGTCGCAGGCCTTGAGCAGCTTCGGGCTCTCGGTGCCGTCCTTGTTCTTGGCGACGTGCTCCATCACCACGACCACGCGCTTCACGCCGGCCACGAGGTCCATGGCGCCGCCCATCCCCTTCACCATCTTGCCGGGGATCATCCAGTTGGCGAGGTCGCCGTTGCCGGCCACCTGCATGGCGCCGAGGATCGACAGGTTGATGTGCCCGCCGCGGATCATCCCGAAGGAATCCGCCGAGGAGAAGTAGCTCGTGGTCGGCAGCGCGGTGATCGTCTGCTTGCCGGCATTGATCAGGTCCGGATCCTCCTCACCCTCGTAGGGGAAGGGGCCCATGCCGAGCATGCCGTTCTCCGACTGGAGCTGCACCGACATGCCCTCGGGGATGTAGTTCGACACCAGCGTCGGGATGCCGATGCCGAGGTTCACGTAGAAGCCGTCTTCCAGCTCCTTGGCGGCGCGCGCCGCCATCTGCTCGCGGGTCCAGGCCATCGTTCTCGCTCCCTTCCCGTCCGATCAGTGCGTGCCGCCGCCGGCCGCCGCGGCCGGGGTGCTGTCACCGCGCTTGCGCGTGGTGCGCTGCTCGATGCGCTTGTCGCGCACGCCCACGTCGATGATCCGCTTCACGAAGATGCCGGGCGTGTGGATCGTGTCCGGATCGATCTCGCCGGGCTTCACGAGGTGCTCGACCTGCGCAACCGTCATCTTGGCGGCGGTGGCCATCATCGGGTTGAAATTGCGCGCGGTCATCCGGTAGCGGAGATTGCCCTCGGTATCCCCCGTATGGGCGTGGACCAGGGCGAGGTCGGCGAACAGGCCGCGCTCCATGACGTAGGACTCGCCGTCGAACTCCCGGATCTCCTTGCCGTCGGCAACCTTGGTGCCAACACCGGTCTTGGTGAAGAAGGCTGGGATACCGGCGCCGCCGGCGCGGATCCGCTCGGCCAGCGTGCCCTGCGGGTTGAACTCGATCTCCAGCTCGCCGCCGAGATACTGGCGGGCGAACTCCTTGTTCTCGCCCACGTAGGACGAGATCATCTTCCGGACCTGGCGGGTGTCCAGGAGCTTGCCGAGGCCGACCCCGTCGATGCCGGCATTGTTCGAGACGACGGTGAGGCCCTTGACGCCCGAGAGGCGCACCGCCTCGATCAGCTCGTCGGGGATGCCGCAGAGGCCGAAACCGCCGCACATCACCATCATGTCGTCGTGCAGGAGGCCGGCCAGGGCGGCGGCGGCATCCGTGTAGACCTTCTTCATCGAACCGTCCTTTTCCCGCCGGACCCGACCGGCCGAAACCTTGGGAAGCGCGTGTCCTCGCGCCTGCTCTCCCCGATTCCGCGCGCGAAATCCAGTGGTGCGCCGCACCGGCCCGTGCGGTCTCGGGCGATCCGTAACCGGCACTGCGTTGGGGAGGGCAGGGCGGCCCTGCGCGGGTGCGGCAGACAAATCCGGCCGAGGACGCTAGATTGCCCATTCGACGTGCAGACCCTGCCGGGCCGTGGCAGCCAGAGGGGCCAGCGCGGCGCCCGGCTTCCGGCCACTGCCGCCGCCCCTTCGGAGCATGATGTCGCTGCGCCGCCCGATCTTCGTCCTCGCTCTCGGGAGCCTGATCGCGGCCGGTCTCGGCCTGCGCGATTGGCCCCTGGACGACGGCCGGGTGACGGCCTTCGCCCGCCGCGCCTTCGAGGCTTACGGCCTCGGCCTGACGCTGCAGGGGCCAGCGAGCCTCGCGCTCCTCCCCTGGCCGCGTCTGACCCTCGACCGCGTCCGGCTCGCCGCAGGATCCGCCGGTCCGGTGCTGGCGGAAGAAGGCCGCCTGACCATCGACCTCGATCCGCTGAGCCTCCTCGGCGGGCAGGCGGCCGTGAGCGGCCTGCGCCTGGAGGGCTCGCGCCTGTCGGAGGACGCGGCCGGCTGGGACGAGCCCTTGGCGCGGCTTGTCGAGAAGGCCCGGTCGGGCGACACGGCCCGGCCGCGCCGGATCGTCCTGCGCGATGCGCGCCTCGGCGCAGGCGACACGGCCCGGGACATCGATCTTGACCTTGCCTGGCCGCTCTGGGGCACGGCGGCGGAGGGCCGTGCCAGCCTGACCTGGCGGGGCGTGCCGACCCGGATCACCGTGACCCACCTGCGGCCATCCGAGATTGCCCTGGGTCGCCGCACCCCGTTCACGGCCGAGATTGTGTGGCCGGACGGCAGTCTCACGGCAGACGGAACGGTGGCGCCGGCAGCGGAGGGCGGCGCGCTGCCCGCGCTCGCCGGACAGGTGCGGTTCGAGACGCGCTCCCTGCCGGGCAGCCTCGCCTGGATCGGCCGAGCCGTTCCGCTGGCGCCGCTGGCCGGGGCGTTCTCGATCGACGGCCGGTTCGAGACGGCCGAGCGATCCGTCTCCTGGCCGAGCCTGCGCATCGGCCTCGGCCAGAACGTCCTGGAGGGAGCCGGCGCCGTCGCCTTCGGACCGGGCAAGGCGCCGCGCCTCTCGGTGCAGGCAACCCTGGCGGCCGAGACGCTCGACCTCACGCCCCTCGTCGCGGATCTCTCGCGGATCCTCGACCCTGCGCCCGCGTCGATCGCTCTGGCGCCGGTCACACAGGGCGACCTCGACCTGCGCCTGTCCGCCTCCGAGGGGCGCGTCGGCGCGGTTCGGGTTCAGGATCTCGCGGCGAGTGTCCTGGTGCGCGAAGCCGCGCTGGAGGTCGCCGTGAACCGGGCCCGGATCCAGGACGGCACGTTCAAGGGACGGGTGAACCTGACGAGCGGGGCGGATCCGGCCGCAACCGACCTGCGCATGCAGGGGAGCCTCGATCGCATCGATCTCGGCGCGCTTCTCGGTGAGATCGGCGCCGTGCGCTGGGTGGTCGGACCCGTGCAGGGACAATTTTCCGTCGAATCCAAGGCCCGCGACACAACCGGGCTCCTGGCGCATCTCGGCGGTCGGGCTACCCTCGCCATGGATGGCGGCGCCATCGCGGGCCTCGATCTCGCCGACGTCATCCATCGCAACGGTGTGGTGGCGCCCGGCGCCCTGGCGCGCCGGAACGGCCGGACCGCCTTCGAGCGGGCGGTGGTGACGCTGCGCTTCATCGACGGCGTGGGCGAGATCGCCGAGTCGGGGCTGCTGGGGCCCGGCGTCGGCGCCACCCTGCACGGGCAGGTTTCGCTGCCGGATCGGCGGCTCGATGTCCGGGGCGATCTCGTCCTGCGCCCCCAGGCCGATCCTGCCCGCGGGATCCAGTTCGCGGTAACGGGACCCTGGAGCGCCCTGACGGCACAGACGGTCACCCCCGTCGAGGTATCCGATCCGGCCAGCCGGATTGGGGAAGCGATGCTGCCCGATCCCCTCAAGTTGCCCGCCACGCTCGGTCTGCCTGGCAACGCCCGCGCGTATGCGCCGTGATCGTCGCGCGATGGCGCCTGTCCCGGCCAAGCTCTAAGATCAGGCCTCGAACGCCTTCATGATCCCCATGCGCCGCCTGCTCATCGAGGAACCCGTCACCCGCGCGGGGCCACTGGCCCGGCGGCTTGCCGTGTTCTCCGTCATCGCCACCGGGATCGCCCTGATCCTGGTGCGGGATCCGCGTGCCGATACCGACGCGGCGCTCGCGGCCCTCGTGGCCGGGCTCTGTGTCGCGGTGCTGGCCGCGGCGGCCGCGATCTTCGCCTTCGTGCGGGTCTGGCGCGAGGGTGCCCGCGGTCTCGGCGCCGCCCTCGCCGGGCTGATCCTCGCCCTTGCGGTTCTCGGCTATCCCGCCTTCCTGGGCTTGCGCGGTCTGCGGCTGCCAGCCCTGTCCGACATCACCACCGACATCGACAACCCGCCCGCCTTCTCGCGCTCGCGGGCCGCCTTCGCGGCCCGCGGCGGCCGCTACCCGGCGGATCCCGAACCGGGGATGCGCGAGCGCCAGCGCGGCGCCTATCCGCAGATCGCGCCGCTGACCCTCGATATCGGCGCCGACGAGGCCTTCGAACTCGCCCGGCAGGCGGCCCTGAAGCGGCATTGGCAGATCGTCGAGGCGATCCGGCCGGGCGGCCGGACCGGGAGCGGGCGGATCGAGGCCGTGGCCCGCGGCCTGATCCTCAACCTGCCCGACGACGTCACCGTGCGCATTCGTCCGCGCGCGGACGGGGCGCGGATCGACGTGCGTTCGGCCTCGCGACTCGGCGGCCGCGATTTCGGCAGCAACGCCGACCGGATCCGGGCCTATCTTGACGACGTCGCCAACCTCGCCCTTGCGGTGAAGTGAACCGTCGCGCCCCTCAGGCGGGCGCGTAGCTGCCGTCCAGCCGGGGGGCGCCGTCGCAGGTTGCGAGCCCGCGCCCGACCAAGTCCTCCAGATGGGCGAAGACCGAGAGTGCCGCCGCCCCGCGGAGCCGGGGATCGAGCCCCTGGTAGATCGCCGCGACGATATCGGCGATCCGCCCGTCCCCGGCGGCCAGCCGCGTACGGATCGCCGCCTCGCGCTGACGCCGGTGCCCGGCAAGCCCGCGGAGGAACCGGGCGGGCTCGTGCACCGGTCCGCCATGGCCCGGCCAGTAGACCGTCTCGTCGCGCCCGCGCAGCTTGTCGAGGGACGCCATGTAGGCCCGCATCGCGCCGTCCGGCGGCGCCACGATCGTCGTCGACCACGCCATGACGTGGTCACCCGAGAACAGCACCTGCGCCTCCGGCAACGCGAAGGCGACATGGTTCATCGTGTGACCGGGGGTCTCCACCGCCACGAGGGTCCAGCCCGGGCCGGCGACGGTGTCGCCTTCCGCCATCGCCCGATCGGGCGCGTGGGCCCGGTCGGCGCTGGCATCGAGCATCGGGGTCTCGGCCTCCGCCAGGGCGCGCGCGGGCCTGTGCGGCCCGCACCCGACGATCGGTGCGCCGGTGCGCGCGGCCAGGAGCCGGGCCCCCGGCGAATGATCGCGATGGGTGTGGGTGACCACGATGGCTTCCACACGCTCCGCACCGAGGTCCTGAAGCAGCGCCTCGATATGCGCCGGATCGTCTGGGCCCGGATCGAGCACCGCGACCCGGCCCCGGCCGACCACGTAGGTGCAGGTGCCGCTCGCCGTAAACGGCCCGCCATTCGGCGCAACCCGGCGCCGGATCAGCGGCGCGACCTCGTCCAGCCGGCCGGCCGGGGGCATCGAAGGATTGAAGGTCAGGCTGTTCTCGTCTGCGTCGGCCATCGCGATCCCGAGCGATCGAAGCGGCCGTTCATTGGACGCTTCGCGGCGGCGTGGCAATCGCTCCGGAGCCTGGGCGGCACTCCGTCCCACCCCAGCCTACGCGACTGTCCACCTGCGAGAACGTCGCCACCGTTTGCTGCGGGTCGCGTAACCCGGGAGGATGTCTTCGCCCCGGCGGCCCGATGAGCGCGTTGCCTGCTATGCTCGGCGGATTGCCTGGAGAGACGCAGGCTGTCAGGCTTGGCGTCGCGTCTGCCGGGCTCGCACACGGACCGGAACGGGGGCTGGTACCGGCGAAAGACCGAGTACCGCGGCGCGCAGGGCATCGCCGGCCCTGTCGACAACGGCGGCGAGGCGTGCCGCCATCGCGGCGGCCTTCGATCGAACGGCACTCTTGGCAGATTGCAGCATCGCAAATCCTGGATCGAGCCTGGAGACCTCTCTTCGAACGCTAGCGCCCCTGTCTCGTTCCGTCACCCTATGTCGCGGGCGGTGCTCGCGCCCCTGCGTGCCCACAGGACTTCGCATTATGGGCGGAACCGGAGCGAAACCTTGGCGTTTTCGTGTTCAGAACGACGCGGCCCGCCCGCGTTGATACTTTCCAAGGATACGAACCATGCTCGGTTGGGCCGTAACTTTTCTCGTCGTCGCCCTCGTGGCCGCTCTGCTTGGCTTCGGCGGCATTGCCGGCACGGCAATGGAAGCTGCCAAGCTGGTGTTCTTCGTGGCGATCGTTCTGTTCGCGATCTCGGCGGTCGTGGGTCTGATGCGGGGGCGCTCGCCAACCCTCTGAGGGTCCACCGGAGCCGCCGGTCCTGGTCGGGGCCGGCATCCGGGCCCTCGAGAAAGCCGCCGCCCCCTGCGGCGGCTTTCCGTTTTGAGCCGATGCATGGGACAGACCCGGAGGGCCGCCGTCTGGCCGGGGGATCTCTGCAAGAAGAGAGGCCCCGCCTGCCGAAGCGGCGGATGCATCAGGCTCAGGCTTTCCGGTCGGCGCTGTCGAGCTGCGCGATCAGATCGGCGAAACGGTCCGGCACAGGTTGCTGCGTGACCGTGTCGTACATCGCCCGCAACTGCACGGCGATACGATTGCGGGTCTGGTCGCTCAGGCCCGATCGCAGCCGGGGGCGGTCGCTCGGCGTGAGACTGTCGGAATGGACCTCGTCGATGGAGCCGTCTCGGGGCTCTGATGTCGGATCCGAGGCGGTCTCGGCCTGCGAGTCGCGCACGCGAAATCCTGCCTCCTTCCTCTGGTCCGCCATCAACACGCCCCTTGTTGCCGAAGTCGGCTCGGCCGCATTGTGCTGCGGCTCGACATACGCCATGGCTGCGGCGGCAACGCCTGCCCGCCGGGATCGGTTCCGCCGGGGGGTGGAACGGAGTGCGGGCATCCGCGTTGGGCGGTAGGCTGCGCAGGACACAAGCCGGCCCCGGCAGGCCCTCGGTCAAGCACCGTGGCGTTCGCGGCCGGGCAACACGGCGAGGCACAGGGGATCGAATGTCGACATCGCAACTCGTGGTACAGCACCTGCCGTACCTGCGCCGCTACGCGCGTGCGCTCACGGGTAGCCAAGTGGCGGGTGACGCGTACGTCGCCGCTACCCTGGAGACCCTCGTCAACGAGCCGGACACGTTGGGCCGGAGCGCCAACATCAAGGCCGACCTGTTCCGCGTGTTCACGCGGATCTGGAATTCCCTGTCGGTGAACGGGCGCAGCGAGCAGGTCCAGCACGATCTGCCGGCGGAAGTCCGCCTCGGCCAGATCACGCCGCTGCCGCGGCAGGCCTTCCTGCTCTCCTGCCTCGAAGGCTTCTCCGAGGAGGACGCGGCGATCATCCTGGGAGTCGACGTCTCCGAGGTCCGCGATCTCGTGGACGAGGCCGGCCGAGAACTGGCTGCCGACATGGCGACCGAGATCCTCATCATCGAGGACGAGCCGCTGATCGCGATGGATCTCGAAGCGCTGGTCGAGGGGCTCGGCCACAATGTCATCGGTGTCGCCCGTACGCGCAGCGAGGCGGTCAAGATCGCCGGCGAGGGCAAGCGCCCCGGCCTCATCCTCGCCGACATCCAGCTCGCCGACGGCTCCTCCGGCCTCGACGCGGTGAACGATCTCCTCAAATCCTTCGAGGTGCCGGTGATCTTCATCACCGCCTATCCCGAGCGCTTCCTCACCGGTGAGCGGCCAGAGCCGGCCTTCCTCATCGCCAAGCCGTTCCAGCCCGCGAATGTCTCGGCGGTGATCAGCCAGGCGCTGTTCTTCCAGCAGACGGCGCGTCGTCGGGAAGCCAAGTCCGCCTGACACTGAGTTTGCAAGGTCGCTCCGGGGCTCGCCCCGGCCGCCCGCGACCTAGAGCGGCGACACCAAAAAAGCCCCGGCGCGAGCCGGGGTTTTTTGTTGTCCGTCCTGACGCTCCGGTCTCCGACGAACCGCGCGCAAAAAAACGGGCCGGAGAAGGCTCCAGCCCGTCTGAAGAGGTTCCGGCCGATGCACAAGGGGAATGCGGGGAGGACCAGGTGGCCGGGTTCACAGAGAACGGGTGCCGGACCGGGAGGTTCCAGCAAATGCGCTTTTTCATCGGTGGTGGTTTTTGCGCAACATCCGGAGGCTGTGGATAGCGTGGGTGCGCCGCCGCACCAACGGCCGAGCTGCGTTCGAATACTCAGGATGCGTCGACGCGAGACAGTCTAGGAACCTGCGATTGCAGGGCGCGTTGTACGAACATCCTGTCAAGCTCTCGTGATGAGGTTGGGGCGATGCTGCGGTCTGGTTTCATTCTGGGCGTCAGTGCTCCTGCCGCTCTTCTCACCGTCCTGGTTCAGCCGGTCGTGCGGGATACAGCCGATCGCTGGACGATGCCGGTGCCCACAGCGCAGACCGTCCAGGCCCCACTGCCGGGGATGCGCCCCGTCTCCCTGGCGATCAGCCCGACGCGAATTGCAGGTGTTCAGCGGCTCGACGGTCGGAATGCGCCCGTCGCGGGTGAGGCCCAGGACCCTGAGATGAAGCCGATCCTGCAGCAGCTGCCGCGTCGGATGCGCGAGGGCTGCGAAGCGGCGCTGAGTTCTCTGGTCGGCCCCGAGGCGCGTCGGATGACTCCCGGTCGCTGTATCTCCTGATTACCGATTCTACGGGATCGCACAGCGAAAGGCCCCGTCGTCCCGGCGGGGTCTTTCGCTGTGCGCGACGCCCTGCACGGGCGTAGCCTGAAACGAAAACGGCGCCGGTCCCGGGGGACGCGGCGCCGCTACGCGGTACGGTTCGGTGGAGCCCTCACTCGGCTCGGCCGGTCCCCGTGGATTGACCGCCCTTGCGGCCGGCGGACGAGGCGAGCTCACGATCCTGAGAGAAGGAGCGCTTCTCGGCAGGCACGCTGCGGCCGCCCTTGCTGGCGATCTCGCGCTGCCGCTCCAGATCCATCGAGGCAAAGCCCCGCTTCGAGGTCGAATTTCCGGATGCCATCAGTTCCTCCTCAGGCTTCGCTTCACCCCGCAACAACCTTCAGCAATAACCAAGGTTCCTATCCCGAGACGTGCTCAAGCTTCCGCCAGCTAAGCTTGGCAGCAACCGAGCACTTATGTGCGACGTTGATCGAGATACGACCCTGGTCGATATCCGCGTCCACCCCGGCATGCCCGGAAGCCCGGCACCGTGCTCCGGGCAGACCACGCCACCGTGCGGCATCAGAGAAGGCTTATCGCGTATGACGAACCGCAACATGGTCAAGGATGCTGCCCCGGACCTGGCGGTGCGGCCGAACACACCGCCGCTGCCGCCGATGCCCGCACCCGAGGATTCCGCCACGCCAACCACTCGGGAGGAGCCGACGGATTCACCCCATCTCAATGCCAGCCTCAAGCGTGAGGCCCCGGCCCCCGGGACTCAGGGCCTCTCGACCAAGCGCTGAGCCGGGACAAAGCCGGCGTCAGGCCGCCGACCTGCGCGCGAGGCGGCTCAGGCCGGCGATGAGGAGGGCGATCGCCAGGATGGTGACGATCCCGGCGCCCGTCAGGATCCGCTGGATGAGCGGCGTGTAGACGCCGCGCGCGGCATCGTAGCCGTAGCAGAGCAGGGTCAACCGGTCGGCGAGGTTGCCGACCCGGCCTTCGCCGGCCTCGGTCAGGGCGAGACGGAGATCCCGCCCGGTCAGCGCCAGGGGCGACAGCACCTGGGCCACCCGACCGTCGGCGGAGAGAAGAATGGCCGCCGCCGGATGAGCGAAGCTGTCGGTGCCGGCATCGTAGACCGCCGTATAGCCCAGGGCGCCGCCGAGGCGCGCGAGGGCGCTGTCCGAAGCGATCAGTGCCCGGGGCCGGAGCGACGCATCCCGGTCTCCCAGCGTCCCCGCGAGCATGCGGCGCGCAGCCGCGGAATCGTCGCGTGGATCGATCCCCACCAGCACGAGCGCGTAATCCTCGGCCGGAAGGCCCGTCGCGCCCAAGGCTTCGGCCGACATCGCCACCATCGGGTCGCAGACATTGCCGCAGGTGTAATCCACCGGCAGCAGCAGGGCAGCCCGGCCACCCAGCGCCTGCCCGAGCGTGGTCGGCTGCCCGGTGCGCGCGTCGGTGACGGCGAGATCCAGCGGGACGCGGGCTCCGGGTGGCGGCGCGAGCGCGACACGGGCGAGATCGGCCTGAACCAAGCGGGCGGTGGCCGGCTCCGACCCCAGGATGAGGCCCAGCGCCAATAGGGCGCCGAGACCACACCGGCAGGTTGCTTCAGGTGCGGGGCTGGACAAGTGCCTGACGAACCGCATGGATATGCGGGCCCGTCCGGCCCCGCCGTCCTGGGCGTGAGACCCGTCGCGGAGCCCCCGAATGACCCTCGACACCGAGGTTTCCTCCCTGAAGCAGGTGCCGCTGTTCCGCGAGGTGGAGCCGGCGCGTCTGAAACTCCTGGCCTTCACCAGCGAGCGGGTGCATTTCGAGCCGGGGCAACGGTTCTTCGCCCGCGGCGACGTGGCGGATGCGGCCTACGTGATCCTCTCGGGCACCGCAGAGGTCAGCATCGACGGTCCCGCCGGCCCGGTGCGGCTGGCGTTGCTCGGCCAGGATGCCCTTGTCGGCGAGATGGGCATCCTGGCCGAGCAGCCCCGGTCCGCCACCGTGACGGCGCAATCCGCCGTGACCGCCCTGCGCATCGACCGCGGCGTGTTCCTGGAATTGCTGGCACAGTTTCCACAGATCAGCATCGCCCTGATGCGCGTGCTGGCACTGCGGCTGGAGCAGACCAACCAGGCCCTCGCCGAGAGCCGGGGCTGATTATACAGGGTAAGTGATGAATTCCAGGAGCGAGCCGTCCGGATCCCGGAAGTAGACGCTGATCCCCGTACCTGCGGCGCCGTGCCGCTCCACCGGGCCGAGTTCCACAGGAATTCCGGCCGTCTCGAGATGCGCGATCGCGGTCTCGATCGGGCCCGACCAGCGGAAGCACAGGTCGCTGTTGCCCGGTTCGACGGGTTTCGCCGCCACAGGCTCCGCCTTGACGCCGGGACCGTGGCAATTGAGCTGGACGCCGCCGAACCGATAGGCGAAGCCCGGACCGCGCGCGATAATCTCGGCGCCCACCACGTCCCGGTAGAAAGCGTTGGATCGTTCCCAATCGCTGACGTGGATCACGCAGTGATCGAGATGGATCGCCGGGCTCAGCGGGACACCGGCCACGATCGTCGCATCGGCCGAAAGAGTCTCGGTCTCGGGCATTCTTCACCTCCGCGCCGGCCGCACTAGAGCCCTGCTGCGATTCAGAATTAGGGCGCAACCGTGGCCGCGGGAGCGGGCCGCGCGCGGCTGGCTGCGGCGGAAAAGCTACATCGTCACCGGCCACGAGACGGTAGGCATGGCGCGACGACCGTATCCCGCAAGACAGGACCTATGATCGCCACGCTTCCTTCGGCCTGGAGCCGCCTGCGCCGGATCGTGCCCTCGCGGATCCTGCTCGCCGTCGTGGCGATCGCTCCCCTGGCGGCCTGTCAGACCCGTCCGGTGCAGCTCGCACAGGATGACGAGTCGGCCTGGTACATCGGCAGCAAGCCCGACAAGCCCTTCGACATCCCGCTGGTCGATACCCAGCGGCTCGATCCCAAATATCGCCGCCAGCAGGTCAGTTACAACGGCCCCGAGCAGCCCGGCACCATCGTGGTCGACATCGACAAGCGCCAGCTCGTCCTCGTCCAGGCCGACGGGTCGGCGATGCAATACGGCGTCGGCGTCGGCAAGGCCGGCTTCTCCTGGAAGGGTGAGGCGCGGGTCGGTCGCAAGGGCGTCTGGCCGGACTGGAGCCCGACCGTCACGATGGTCTCGCTCCATCCCGACCTGCCGCGGACCCGCAAGGGCGGACTGGACAACCCGCTCGGTGCCAGGGCGCTCTATCTCTACCAGGGCAATCGCGACATCCTGTTCCGCATCCACGGCACGAACGAGCCCTGGAGCATTGGCGAGCAGATGTCCTCGGGCTGCGTCCGGATGCTGAACGAGGATATCGCCGACCTCTACGAGCGCGTGCCCGTCGGCAGCCGCGTCCTCATCAAGCGCAACGGCAAGTACCGGACCTGATCGGCCCGATTGGCGGCCGACGCGCCGGTCAGCCGGCCGGTATTCCCGCGGCGGCCGTGCTGCGCGTCTCGCCGACCAAGCGTACGGCGGGATGGCCGAGAGCCGCATGGTCCAGGGTGGTCCCGCCCGGGTGTCCGCCGGGCGCCATGCCGCCGCTCGCCGGAACCATGGCGGCGTTCAGGCCCGGGCTGGTCCTGTCGATCGGCCCGTCCGGACCGATCGCGAGGCCGTCCCAGACGAGGAGCGCCGCCTACACGGCCATGCTGACCAGCAGTGTCTTGAGAAGGGTCATGCGGCATGACGGTCGCCCGAGGACGGCCGTTCCGGGGCTCAGCTTCGCGCAGGTCGGAGCGCTTTCGCGACCACCGCGGCAGAGAATCGGCCTCCGGCAGGCCGTACCGGACCGGCGGCTTGGCAAATTCGCCACATTGGTCGTGTACCGTCACGGTCTCGGCCAACCCTGAACCAGTCACTTCGCCTCCCTCGTGGACAATTCCGTCATGATCAGACCGATGCTTGCCCTGCTCCTCCTCTGCGGCCCCGCGGCCGCAGCCGGGACGGTCAGCGGCCCGGCGACCGTGATCGACGGCGACACGATCGAGGTGCAGGGCACGCGCATCAACCTCTACGGGATCGACGCCCCCGAAACCGCGCAGAGCTGCGAGACGGCCAAGGGCCTCGAGTATCGCTGCGGCCGCGAGGCCGCGCAGGCGCTGCGCGTGCGGATCGGCGGCGGCATCGTTACCTGCGAGCGACGCGAGGGGGGCGTGGCCGGCCGTGTCACCGGGATCTGCCATGTTCACGGCGAGGATCTGTCCGCCTGGATGGTTGGGCAGGGCCTTGCGCTGGCCAGCCGCCAAGTGACCGCGCCCTACAGCCGCCAGGAGGGTCACGCCTGGGCGACCCGCCGCGGCATCTGGGCCGGCACCTTCGAGAAGCCAGCCGATTGGCGCCAGGATCGGCGCCGGGTCGAGGCCGCAGCCGGGGCGAACGTGGACGACTAGCGGATCCGGCGGCTCAGGCCGTCGCGTCCGGTCCCTCGGTGAACTCCCGCCACAGCAGGACCAGTGCGGCCATCACCGCCGGCCCGACGAACAGCCCGAGGAGCCCGAAGGTCTCGACGCCGCCGAGGATGCCGAGGAGCACCCACAGGAACGGCAGCTTCGTCGTGCCGCCGATCAGCGCCGGGCGGATGAAGTGGTCGGCCACGAAGGTCACGACGAGGCCCGCGCCCGCGACAACCAGCGCCGCCGTCACCGAGCCCGCCGCCACCAGCAGAAGCGCCGCGATGGCGATGGCCACAGCGGCCCCGAACGGGATCATCGCCGCCACCGCCGTGAAGGCGCCAAGCAGCACGGGGTGGGGTACGCCCGCGAAGTGGTAGACGATCCCGAGCAGGAAGCCCTCGCCGAGACCCACCAGCACCAGCCCGTCGACGGTGCCATGCACCGATGCCACCATCTGGCGGGCAACGCGCTCGCCCCGCGGGCCGAACAGCCGGTGGCAGGCGGTGAGCGACTGGTTCCGCACCGTCCGCCAGTCGCGGAACAGGAAGAACAGGGCCACGAGGCTGAAGCCGAACAGGACGATCCGGTGGACCACCTCGCGCCCGACATTCTTCGAGGCCCCGAGCACCGAATGGTTCTCGAACCGGCGCAGCAGGTCCGAGCCCGCCTGTGCGTGGCCGAGATTGTCGTTCCACCACGTGGTCGCCTGCGCGGCGCCGTAGGGCAGGTGCTGCAGGAATTCCGGCGCGGGAACGCCGTTCGCTTCGGCGCTGCGGACGAACTCGGCCACGTCGTGGGCCTCACGGGCAGCCTGGATGCCGAGGATCACCAGCGGCACCAAAAAGACCAGCGCCACCGCCGCCGTCATCAGCGTGGGCAGCAGGATGTTGTGCTTGCCCGGCGGGAAACGATGCTCAAGGCGCGTGTAGACCGGCCACAGCGCAATCGCCAGCACCAACGCCCAGGCCAGAGCCGGCAAGAATTCGTGCAGGATCCAGAGCCCGAGGGCGGAGAGGGTCAGAACCAGCAGGACACGGGCCGCCCCCTGAGAGCGCGCATGCTCCTGCGGCGGCAGGGGTGGCGTCTCGCTCCGCGCCAGCGGCGCGGCGGGCTTGGTGATCGGTGGCATCCGTCTGATCTCCTGAGGACGCGCGATCGCCTCGCCGTCAAGCTAGGGCCGGTGCGTCCGGGGCATAGCGCGACCGCGCACGCGATGGCGCACGCCTGTGGACAGGCGCTGAAACGCCGGGGGAAGCGCTGCGGTTGCCGCCTCTGACACCCTCGTGTAGAGGTCGCCGCCATTCGACGGGACCGCGTATGAGGGTCCGACTATGCGTAGGGTGGCCGCGTGGGGCGTATGCGCCGGGCCGCCCGGGCGGCGAGGGGGCTCCCGCACG
The DNA here is from genome assembly GCF_008329595.1 of Methylobacterium sp. P1-11. Taxonomy (NCBI): domain Bacteria; kingdom Pseudomonadati; phylum Pseudomonadota; class Alphaproteobacteria; order Hyphomicrobiales; family Methylobacteriaceae; genus Methylobacterium; species Methylobacterium sp. P1-11. Next base: position 126,380 of record NZ_NPKS01000002.1, on the reverse strand, counting down.
ACCGATCCGGAATTCGAACAGCCCGCGAGAAGACATGTCCGACGAGCCCGCCCACGGCAGCGCCACCTTCGAGCGCGTGGCCGACATTATAGCCGAGACCGCCGACATCCCGCGGGACAAGATCACGCCCGAGAGCCACGCCATCGACGACCTCGGCATCGACAGCCTCGCCTTCCTCGATATCGCCTTCGCGGTGGACAAGGCCTTCGGGATCAAGCTGCCGCTCGAGCGCTGGACCCAGGAGGTCAACGAGGGCAAGGTTGCTGCCGAGGAGTACTTCGTCCTCAAGAACCTGTGCGCGCGCATCGACGGCCTCGTGGCCGAGAAGGCCGCCAAGGTCTGAACGAAGGCCGATCCGAACCGTCATGCGCCTCGAATATTTCGAGATGATCGACTCCGTGCGGCTCCTCGACCGGGCGGCTGGCCGCATCGAGGCGTACGCCCGGGTGCCCATGGCGAGCCCGGTCTTCGAGGGGCACTTCCCCGGCCATCCCCTGGTGCCCGGCGTCCTTCTCACGGAGACGATGGCGCAGGCCTCCGGATACCTCGTGCTCGCCCATCTCGACTTCGCCCGGATGCCGTTCCTCACCGGGGTCGACAAGGCGCGTTTCCGATCCTTCGTGGGCCCGGGAGCGGACCTCCTCGTCACGGCGCATCTCGAGCATGACGGCTCGGGCTACGCGGTGACCAAGGCGGCGATCAGCCACGCCGGCAAGGCGCTCTGCGACGCGGAGCTGCGCTTCCGCACCATGCCGTTCCCGGACGGCCTCGACGCGCCGATGCGCGAAAGGGCGCGGACGATCGGCCTGTTTCCCGATTCGGCGCAGGCCGAACGCGAGCCCTGAGTCTGCCATGAGCCGCCCCGTCGTCGTCACCGGCCTCGGCCTCGTCTCCTGTGCGGGTGAAGGCGTCGACGCCCATCTGATCGCCCTCGCCGGAGCGGAAGCCCCGCGCACGGACAGCGAGGCCTTCGCGCCCTATCCGGTGCACCCGGCGCCGGCGATCGCGTGGGACGGCCAGATCCCCAAGCGCAGCGATCAGCGCCAGATGGAGGCGTGGCAGCGGCTCGGCGTCTACGCGGCCGGCCTTGCCCTCGACGCCGCGGGCGTGAAGGACGATGCCGCCTTCAAGCAGGCGCTCCATCTCGTCGTGGCGGCGGGGGGCGGCGAGCGCGACTATGCGGTGGACGGGGCAATCCTGACCGGCTTGCGTGACGCCGCCGATCCGGGCGCCTACTTGAACGAGCGGCTGCAGAACGACCTTCGCCCGACGCTGTTCCTCGCCCAGCTCTCCAACCTGCTCGCCGGCAACATCGCGATCGTGCACGGCGTGACGGGCGCCTCGCGCACCTTCATGGGCGAGGAATCCGCCGGGGTCGACGCCCTGCGGATCGCGCAGGCGCGGGTGGCCTCGAGCCAGATCGACGCGATCTTGGTCGGCGGCTCCTACAGCGCCGAGCGGCCGGACGTTCTGGTGATCCACGAGATGGGCGACTACCTCGCCCGCGACGCTTACCGACCGATCTTCGCGCGCGGCGACAGAGGCGGCGAGGCGGGCTTCATCCTCGGCAGCTGCGCGGCCTTCCTGATGCTGGAATCCGCTGCGCATGCTGCCGCCCGCGGCGCCCGTGCCCTGGCCCGGCTGGAACCGGTGGCGAGCGACCGGACGCGGCGCGCACCGGGCAGCGTCGCCGTCAGCCTTGAGACCCTCTGGGGACAGGCCGGCCTCTCGGCTCCCGATCACGTCCTGTCCGGGGCCACCGGGGTCGCGCCGATCACTGCGGAAGAGCACGCGGTGCTGACGAAGCTCGCACCGCGCGCGCGCCTGCGCGCCCTCGGGGACGTGATCGGGCACGGGCTCGAAGTGGCGGCACCTTTCGGAGCGGCTCTCGCCGCCGCCCTCGTGGACGGCGGCGGTGCACGCGAGGTCGCCGTGACCGCAGTCGGTCACCGGCGTGGCGAGGGCGTGCTGCGCCTCGTGCCGGCTTGAGCAGGCCAGCCCAGCGCGGGTGGCCCGGCAGCGTTCGTTGGCGTTGCGGAAATCACAGATCTCCCATGACCGCGTTGCATTGAAAACGCCTATCCCGTTGTTCAAGCGGCCGTTCTGGCTTCGCTCAATCAGAATGTCCGAAAGGAATTTCCCGCATCGGTGCGGCGGTTGCCGCCAGATCTATTTCCCTGCGCTTGCAAAATCACCGCCGGCGGTCTACTTCTGCCGCATCGGCACGTGTCCGGATATCTTGGACCGTTACGCCTTCGCAGGGCGGTTCTGACTTTCCTATCGCTATCGGTCGATGCCGGCGCCCGCTTCGTTCGAGTGGGTGCCATCTCTCACTATGCCTGCGAAGATCAAGGACTTCCATGAGCACCGGAACCGTGAAGTGGTTCAACGAGACCAAGGGCTACGGCTTCATCCAGCCGGATGACGGCGGCAAGGACGTGTTCGTCCACATTTCGGCTGTCGAGCGCGCCGGCCTGCGTGGCCTGAACGAGGGCCAGAAGGTCTCCTACGAGCTGGAGACCGATCGTCGCAGCGGCAAGCAGTCCGCCGGTCAGCTCCAGACGGCCTGATCGCCGTCCAAAACGTTCCTTCCGAAGCCGCTCCCCTCGGAGCGGCTTCTTCTGTATCTGCAATCCCGTCTCTGCCTTCCCCTCTATGGGCTATGGCCTGTGCCCCGCCCGATCCAGGAGTGTCTGTGAGCTTTTTGAACAAGCAAGGTGTCGTCGATCGCCTCGAGACCGCTGCCAAGGCGCGATCCGAGATGCTGGCCCGGTTCCGGGCGCGCCCATCCGCCGATGACCCGGCCGTCCTTGCCCGCCAGTCGGCCCGCCGCGCCGTGGTCGATGCCCGCGAGGCCCGTGCAGCCGAGCGCGCCGCCCAGCGTCAGGCCGAGATCGAGCGCGCCGCCGCCCTCGCCGAGGCCGAGCGTCTGGCGGAGATCGAGCGCAAGCACGCCGAGCAGCTGGCGGCCCAGGAGCGCGCCAAGGCCCTGCAGGCCGAGCAGAAGGCCCAGCGCGATGCGCGCTATCTCGCCCGCAAGGCGAAGGCTCAGAAGAAGCGCTGAGCCGCGACGGCAGCAACACCTCTCCAGGAGTCCGGCATGTCCCACAAGTTCAAGATCGGCCAGCGTGTCTGCCGGCCGCAACTCGGGATCCCCGGCGAAACGGGCGAGGTTGAGGTGTTCGAGGTTCTGCGGCTCATGCCGGAGGACCAGACCGGCGAGCCGAGCTACCGGATCCGGACGAAGACCGGCGAGCGGGCGATCCGCGAGGGCGACCTCGTCGCGGTCTCGCAGCCCTGATCCGGGCGCGCCTCAGAGCGTCCGGAACATCACGAGTGCATCGACCGTCCCGAGTTCCGGGGGCCGAAAGGCGCCGGGCAGACGGCCGACCACATCGAATCCGAAGCTGTCCCACAGCCGGACGGCCCGGACGTTGGTGCTCACCACGAAGTTGAATTGCATCGCGGCGAAGCCGCGCGCCCGCGCCCGATCGAGGGCGTCGGCGCACATGGCGCGGGCGACCCCGCGGCCCAGAGCGGCCTCTCCGGTCATGAATCCGCAATTGGAGACATGGGCGCCCCCGCCCGTCTGATTGGCGCGCAGATAGTACGTGCCGAGCACCATCCCCTCGTCCTCCGCCACGAAGGTCTCGCGATCAGGACCTATCCAATAGGCGAGGGCCTCGGCCTCGCTGAGGTCGCGGTCCAGGGCGTATGTCTCTCCCGCCCGGATGGTCGGCACGATGATGCGGGTGATCGCCGCGTGGTCGGTCACCTGCGCGGCCCTGATGTGCAGGCTCACCCGAATTGCTCCCGCAGGATGCGCTCGTCGAGGCTGTGGCCGGGATCGTGCAGCAGCACGAGCTCGGTGGCGCGGTCGAGGGAGGTCTCCACCGTGCAGACCCGGCGGAACTCGGTGTGGTCGGCTACCGCCGCCACCGGGCGGTGGGGGGCGTCGAGCACGTCGATCCGGATCCGGGCGTAATCCGGCAGGAGCGCGCCGCGCCAGCGCCGGGGGCGGAAGGCCGAGATCGGCGTCAGCGCCAGCAGCTTGGCGTCCAGAGGCAGGATCGGGCCGCCGACCGACAGGTTGTAGGCGGTCGAACCCGCCGCGGTGGCGACGAGCACGCCGTCGGCGATCAGCAAGTCGAGCCGGACGTTGCCGTCGACGGCGATCTTCAGCTTGGCGGTCTGGTGTGTCTGTCGGAGCAGATAGACCTCGTTGATCGCCCGCGCCCTGTGGGAGCGGCCCTCTGTGTCGAGCACGTCCATCACCAGCGGGTGGATCACGCTGCGCTGCGCCGCCTCCAGGTGCTCCAGCAGGTCGTCGTCGCGGAACTCGTTCATCAGGAAGCCGACCGTGCCGCGGTTCATGCCGTAGATCGGTTTCGGACTGTCCATGAAGCGGTGCAGCACCTGCAGCATCAGGCCGTCGCCACCGAGCGCCACGACGACGTCCGCCTCCTCCGGCGGGACATGATCGTAGCGCCGCATCAGGGCGGCGGCGGCCTCGCGGGCATGGCCGGTCGGGCTCGCCACGAAGGCGATCTTATGGAAGCGCGGCATGGATCAGGCGCAGCCGCGCAGGCGCGTCGGGATCGCCTCGAAATTCACGTCACGGCTCCAATCTGACGCGCGAGGCGCCCGGTTGACGTCCAACCCGGCATGCGCCTCACTCCGCGAGAACACGCCAACCGGAGGCATAGCATGGAGCGTCCGCTCCTCGTCTACACCACCTTTCCCGACCTCGCCTCGGCGCTCAACATCGGCGAGGCCCTGGTCCGCGAGCACCTGATCGCCTGCATCAACGTGCTGCCGGGCATGCAATCCGTCTACAGCTGGAAGGGCGCGGTTGAGCGGGGCGTGGAGGTTGCGGCCATCCTCAAGAGCCGCGAGGGCTTGGCGGACGCGCTGGCGGCGGCCCTGAAGGCCCGTCATCCCTACGAGACGCCGATCATCCTGCATCTGCCGGTCGTCGATGCGGATAGCGATACCGCCGCCTGGATCCTGGCGGAAACGCAGCCGGGCGAAGCGACCGGGACGGGGGCTCAGACTGCCTGATGCACGAGCCTGAGCCGCGGCATGGCAGTCCGCGCCGCGATCACCGTATCCGGGGCGAAGATCCGGCTGGCACAGAACGCGCCCGCGCCGTTCCGACCATTTGCCGCTGCATCGCCTGCGCGGCCGAGCGCTGCGCCGCATGAGGCGGAAGGCCTACTTGCGCATCCCGCCGGGCCGCGCGGATCAGCTGCCGCGCACCGGATAGCTGCGCCCCTTCCAGGTGGCCGCGCCGGCGCGTTCGCGGCGCAGGAGCACGTTCCACTGGATCGCCAGAGCCACCGCGACCGCCGCCGGATGAAGCGGGATCGTCGCCCAGGGCGCCCGGACCGCCACCGTGATGGCCGTCCGGGTCGCCAGCGATAGGACCAAGGCCAGGGCGGCCGGGACGAGAGCGGCGGCGGGCATCAGCCCGATGAGCCCGGCCAGGACGAGGAGGGACGGCAGGACCTGGCCGAAGCCGAGCAGGAGAGTCCAGACTGGGAGCGCGCGGGGCGTGGCCATGCCCTCATGGGCGTTCTTGGAAAAGCCGGCCCAGGCCTGCGCGAAGCCGTCATACATCCGGCAGGTGGCCAGCGCGGCGGCGGCGACGAGATCCGTCCGGTAGCCCGCGGCGCGGAACAGCCGGGGCAGGCGGACACCGTCGTGCAGCGAGGTGCGGATGGCGGTGTGGCCTCCGGTGGCCGCGTAGGCTGCGCGCTCGATCAGGATCAGCTGACCGCAGGCCGCGCCGAGCGACGGGTCCGGCAGGCGGCGCATCAGCGGTACCGGCAGGAAGCCGAGGAGGAGGAAGTCGATCATCGGCACGGTCAGCATTTCGCCGAGCGTGTCTGTCCGCTGCCGGGGCACGCCGCTGACGAGTGCCGCGCCGGTGCGCCGGGCCTGGGCCGCGAGGGCGGCGGCGGCTTCGGGCTCGAGGCGCACGTCGGCGTCGATGAACAGCAGGTGGTCGCCGCGCGCGAGCCCGGCCATGTGGCTGCAGGCGTGGTTCTTCCCGGTCCAGCCTTCGGGCAGCGCCGGCACTGAGGCGAGGCGCAGGCGCGGGTCACCGACGGCGCGCACAATCTCCGGGGTCGCGTCGGTGGAGTGATCGTCGCCGACGATCACCTCCACCGGCACCGCCGTGCTGGCGAGCGCCGCCCGCACGGTCGCGTCGATGTTGCCTGCCTCGTTGCGTGCCGGGATCAGGATGGACACCAGGCCTGTCCCGGCCTCCGGTGCGGGCCGGCGCAGGACCAGGAGGTTCACCGCCGCCAGCAAGGCCGGCAGGAGGGCGGCGATCAGGCACGTCAGCGCCAGGGTCGTGAGGATCGAATCGGTCATCGTCCGCGCCGCGCAGGTTTTGCACCACGACACGGGATCGCACGGGGCCGGGCGCGAGCGGAAGGTCTCACCCGGCGCGATCCTGTCCGCCGGCGGCGCGGTGGGCGGGATCGAAGCGTCGCCCGGTGAGCCGGGCCGCTAGGCGCCGCCACAGATCGTAGAGGCCGCCGACGCCCTTCCGGCCGGAGACCAGGGTGCGGAAGCGGCCGGGCTCCCGGCTGATCACGTCGGCGCTCAGGCGATCCAGGGTCGCGGTCAGGTCGGATTCCAGACGCGCGAGCCGCTGGTCTCGCGGAAGCGCGGCGAGTTCGGATCCGGCGATCCCGGATCCGAAGGCCGCAAAGGCCCCCGCGCCGCGCTCGTCCCAGAAGGCGTATTCCACGGCGAGCGGGACGAACAGGGCATCGGGGGCGATCTCGGCGAGCCGCGCCACCCCGGCTCTCAGGGCGAGCGGCCGGGCGCGGGCATCGGCGAAGCGGCCCTGCGCGGTGATCCAGAGCATGCCGTCCCGCGCCGCCAGGATCGACCGGGCTGCGGCCAGGAACTGCGCCGCCCCGCGCGGGCTGTCGAGATCGACGCCGAAGGCGCCGATCCGCTCGAAGATCCGGTAGCGCGCCAGCATCGCGGCGTCGAACGGGGCACGGCTTGCGCGGTCCGGATAGAGGCGGCCGGCCAGCACGATGATCAGGGCGGCGTCCCACCACGCCGGATGGTTGCAGTAGACCACGATGGCGCCGGGATGGCTCGTGGCGGGCGGCGTGCTCCAGAGGGGCAGTCGCAGGGCATCGAGGTGGCGGTGCAGGTAGCGCTCGAACCACGCCACCATGAAGGCGCGGATCCGGGGCGAAACCGGAGGCAGGGGGGCGCTGCGCGTGTCTCCCCCACCCCCCGCGACGGAGGGCGGAGATGGCGGCGTCGGCGTCACGCCGAGGCGCGCAGGGCGCCGCGGGCGTCCTGGTCATGCGCGTCGGCGGCGATCCAGCCCGACATCATCACCATCGGCATGCCGGGCCCCGGATGGGCCGCGCCCCCCGCGAGGTAGAGACCGCGCACCTGCCGCGAGCGGTTGCCGGGCTTGAACGCGCCCATCACGCGCCCGTGCGAGGCGAGCCCGTAGATCGCGCCGTTCAGGACCTTGTAGCGCTCGTGGATGTCCTGGGGCGTCAGGTGGCGCTCGACGACGATGCGCTCTTCGAGGTCCGGCATGCCGCCCGTCCGCTTGAGCTTGTCGAGGATCGTCCGGCGGTAGTTCTGGAACAGCGGACCGTCCGGACGCCAATCGTGATGCGGGCGCAGATACGGCGTGTGCACGAGGACGTAGAGCGCCTCGCCCCCCTCCGGCGCCACGCTCGGATCGGTCGAGGAGGGGGCCGCCAGATAGGCGGTCGGGTCCGGAGCCGGTTCGCCCTTGTTGTAGATGTAGTCGAACTCCTCCTCGGGGTCCCGGGAGAAGACGAAATCGTGGTGGTTCAGGTGCTCGTAGCGCCTGTTCAGGCCGAGATAGAGCACAACGCCCGAGCAGGCCGGCTCGGGATTCTTCTTGGCGTAGGCCCTGGCCGCATCGCCGCCGACGAGCTCGCGGTAGGTGCGGACCGAATCCATGTTGGAGATCACCGCGTCGAAGGGCGTGACGCCCCCGGCGGTGCGCACGCCGCGAACCGCGCCGTTGGCGGTCTCGATTCCGGTCACCTCGGTGTCGGTCCTGCAGGTGGCGCCGAGTTCCTGGGCGAGCTTCGCCAGCCCCTCCGCCACCGCGCGGGTGCCGCCCATCGGGTACCAGACGCCGTCGGCCGTCTGCATGTGGGCGATGGCGCAGAGCACCGCCGGCGCACCGTAGGGCGAGGAGCCGACATATTGCACGAAATGGTCGAGCATCTGCGCGAGCCGGGCGTCCTTGACCTTGCCGCGGATCGTCGAGGCCACGGAGGCGTGCATGCGCAGGGACAGCACGTCGCGCAGCGTGCCGGGATTCATGTTGGCGCGAATGTTGATCGTGTCGAACAGGTCCTCGACCGGCTTCCAGAAGAAGAACTTTTCCGAGACGCCGTGCAGGTGCTCCGAGATCGAGATGAACTTCTTGTAGCCCTCGCCGGTGCCGGGGGCGAAGCGCTCCATGTCGCCGGCCATCCGCGCGACGTCCTGCAACAGGTCGATATGGGTGCCGTCGTCGAAGAAGCAGCGCCATTGCGGGTCGAGGCGACGCAGGTCCATGTAGTCGTGGACCGAACGGCCCGCCTCCGCGAAGATCCGCTCCAGCACCCGGGGCACGGTCAGGATGGTCGGGCCCATGTCGAAGCGGAAGCCGCCCTCGTGGAGCACCGCCGCCTTGCCGCCGAGCCAGCCATTCTTGTCGTAGACCGTCACGCGGTGCCCCCGCGCGGCGGCGACACACGCGGCCGCGAGTCCGCCGAGTCCGCTGCCGATGACGGCGACCGTAGAATCCTGGCTCATCCTGCTGGCTGGCTCCCCGGGCCGAAGACGGCATGGCCCGCAAGGGCGAAGCTAGACCTGGGGCGTGGCGGGTCAACGCGCCACCCGGTCGCGGCACCCGACCGGTGGCGCTCGCCTGTGCATAGGCGCGCCAGGGAGTGGCCGATCTCCCGGCGGCGGAATCCCGCCTCCCGCACCCTCAGTCCCAGGTCGTGGCGGCACGCGAGACGGCCCGGACCCGGGATCGCTGCCCTGCGGCGCCGGGATCTCGCCGGCTTCGGCCGCCACGGTCCGCGGGATCTCGGCGAGCCCCGCCTCGACGCGGGCGATGTCGTCGAGGAGCACCACCGCAGCTTCGGATCCGGCCAAGATTCCGCCTCTGGCCGCGATCCGGCGGTCGCGGGCGGCGCGATCGTTGCCGTCGGCGATATGCAGGCGGGATGCCGGGAGCGCGGCCTTCGCGGAGTGTGTCTCTATCGCGGTGCGCCCCGCGTCGCAGGAACGGCGCAGAGGACGGGATCCGAAGAGAGGCCGGGTCACCCAAACGGGTGATGCGCCGCGCCGACGTTCACTCTCCTTTATCAGATTTCGAGGAACAGACATCCAGAGGATAAGATGCCAGATCTTTCCGAGATGGAGCTTTATTGCGCGGAAGCCCGGAATATCCTCTCTCATGCGGAGGAAATCGTCCGTTCCTTAGGCAGGAAGGGCGCCTGCGAGGGGCACCGCATGATGGCGAGCCAGGGCATCGCTGCGCTGAGGCACCTCGACCGCATCATCGAGCGGCACCGAAGTCGTCTGGCGTTCGAGGCCCTGCCGAATGCGGTGGGCCCGCCTCCTCAGAAGCGGAGTTGGCTGGTCTACCTTCGGCAGCGTGGCGGGCAAGTGGGCCATGGCATCGAGGCGCACTCCTAGGCCTCCGTCCGCGGGGACTCTCCCGCTATCCGGCTGAGCGATGGGGCGACGGCATGTCGAGAGCCCTGCTGATCTGGGCCGTGCTGCTCGTCATGGGCGCGGTCATCTCGGGCACGGCCCCGGGCAGGGCCCGGCGGGCGCCACCGCCGCTCCACCAAGCGGCCGAGATCGAAGCCCTCGTCAACAAGGCGGCCGACATCCTGGAGTCCGAGGGCCCGCGGGCGTTCGATGCGTTCCGGCGCAAGGGGAGCATCTGGCGGTACGGAGACGTCTACCTGTTCGTCGTCGACCTGCGGGGGATCGTCCTGTTCAACGCCGCCCACCCGAACCGCGAGGGACGCGACCTGCTCCACGAGCGCGACGCCGATGGGAAGCCGTTCCACCAGGACTTCATCGATACCGTCACCCTCTTCGGGTCCGGCTGGGTCGACTACATGTTCCCGAAGCCCGGCCAGTCGGTCCCGAGCGTGAAGTGGAGCTATGTCTGCGCGACCCGCGTCGCGGGCGCAGAGGCGCTCGTCGGAGCCGGTGTCTACGTGGAATAGCCCCGTTCAGGCCGGGTTGATCTGTGCCCTAGGCCGTCCGCCGAGCTGACAGGGCGAGGGCGAAGCCGAGGCCGCCCAGCGTCAGCACCGCCAGCACGCCCAGCGCCGGGGCGGCGGCGGAGAAGCCCTCGCCCAGCGCGCTCTGATACGCCTCGATCGCCCAGGCATTGGGGGTGAGCCAGCCGGCCTCCTGCAGCCAGGGCGGCATCAGGAATCGCGGGACCATGGAGCCTCCCACCGCCGAAAGCAGCAGCACTCCGAAGGTCGAGGCGAGGTGGGCCTGCTGGCGGGAGGCCGCGAGCGCGCAGGCCGCGAGCGCGAGGCCCGCGGCCATCGCCGAGACGAGCAGGCAGGCGGCCAGGAAGGCCGGCCAGTGCGGCCCGATCTCGACCCCGTAGAGCAAAGCGGCGGCCAGGAAGATCAGCCCGGCCTGGACGAGCCCCTGCAGCGTCAGGAAGGCGAACTTGCCGAGCACCACCACCGGCAGGCCACCTGGCCCCGCCATCAACCGCTCGGCGAGGCCCGTCTCGCGCTCCTCGACCAGGGACATCGCCCCCTGCATGGCGGCGAAGAGCAGGAACACGGCGGTGATCGCGCCGGCATAGTAGCTCACCCGCGCATTGGCGGTCCCGGCCGCCGTGCTGCGCCGCTCCACCAGGGCGGCGAAGCTGAAAGGCTCCTTCTTGGCCCGCTGCTCCGCGAAGGCCTCGTCGAGGAAGCGGCGCTCGTCGGGTCCGATCTTGCCCGTGCGCTCGACGTCGGCGACGATCCGCGACAGGACCACGTCGGGGAGCGCCTCGTTCAGGACCCGCTGGAGCTGGCCGAGGGCGATCGGCGTCGCCAGCGCCTTGGCGGGGTTCTCGATCAGCACCACAGGCTGAGCGGCGGTGTCGGGTGCGGCGTCCGACGGCGCGGCGATCAGGTCGCCGCGCAGGACAAGCGCGACGTCGACCTCGCCCGCACGCACCGCCTGGGCCACGGCGGCGATGTCGGTCGCGGGCAGCCGCGTGACGCGCAGCGAGGGATCGGCCGCGAGCGCATCGGCGAGGCGCGTGGTGGCCGCGGTGTGGGCCAGATCGGCGAGGCCGAGATGAATGCGGATACGGTCGCCGATCGCCCCGGAGAAGATCGCCGCGAAGATCGAGAAGATCACGGTCGGCAGCACGAAGGCCATCACCAGCGCGGCGCGGTCGCGCAGGAGGGTGAGGAGCATGACGCGGAAGGCGGCGGCGATCATCCGGCCGCTCCGGCCCGGAGCGGGGCGCCCGCGGGATCCGTCAGCTCCCGCGGGCGAAGGGCGTCGAGATAGAGGGTTTCCAGCCGCGGCGCCCGCACCCGGATCTCGGCCACTGGAACGCCCTGGGCGCGCAGGGCGCCGAGCAGGGCTGCGCCGTCGAGCCCGGACCGCTCGATGGACCGCCAGATGAGGCCGCCCGCCTCGGCCGGCACGAAGCCGGCCCGGCGCAGCACGGCCTCGGCCGATCCCGTCGCCGGGACGGCGAGGCTCAGCTCCCGCTCGGGTGCGCCGGTGCGCAGCTGCGCGAGCAGATCGGCGAGTCGCCCGGCGCGCACGACCCGGCCCTGGGCCAGGAACGCAACTCTGGAAGCGAGGCGCTCCGCCTCGGCGAAATCGTGGGTGGCGATCAGGATTGCGGTACCGGCGGCCTTCAGCCGGTCGAGCACCGCGTGGATCGCCGCCCGGGCGGCGAGGTCGACGCCGCTGGTCGGCTCGTCGAGGAGCACCAGCCGGGGCCGGTTCATCAGGCTCGCCGCGATGTTGACCCGCCGTCGGTAACCCCCCGACAGGACGCCGACCGGGCGTCGGGCCACGTCGGCGATGTCGGCCATGGCCAGGGCAGCCTCCACGGCCGCCTTCCGGTCACGCCAGACAACCCCCGCGAGCTGCCCGAAGACCCCGAGATTCTCCGCGACGGTCAGGCGCGGGTAGAGGGCGATCTCCTGCGGCACCCACCCGATGGCACGGCGGGCTCGTCCCGCGCGGTATGGGTCCGCCCCGGCGACGCGCACCGATCCCGCGGACGGGCACAGCCGCCCCGCCACGAGACGCATCAGCGAGGACTTGCCGGCTCCGTTCGGCCCGAGCAGCGCCAGGGTCTCGCCGGCTTCGAGGTCGAGATCGACTTGGTCCAGCACCCGCCGTCCGCGGAGGTCGAGGCCGACATCCGCGAGCCGGACGAGGGGATCCTCCATCGTCTCACCGTCGCGGGAGGGCACGGCCGAGGCGGACCCGCAATGCGGCGCCCGGCTCGCGCAGGGCGAAAGCCGCCGCGGCGAAATCGGGCCGGGCCCGGCGTCCGACCGCGCCCGAGAAGCCGTAGGGCTCCAGCGGCAGGCCGAGGCCCGTGCGGTCGAGGCGTCCGTTGCCGTTGCCATCCTGGTAGGCCGCCACCGCGTAGGTCCCCGGCGGCACGTCCCGGAAGGTGAACAGCGCCCGGTCACCGCTGGCCGGAGCGTCGTCGCCCCGCAGGCACGACGCTTCCGAGAGACCGCCTTGGCAGAGGGCGACGCGCACAGGCCCACCGCCGGGCTCGATTCCGTCGATCTCGACCTGCACGGCGGCGGCCGCGGCGGGCAGGGCGGCGGCGCAGAGCCAAGCCGCCAGGGCGGTCGTCGCGCGGCCGTGTTTCCGGTCCGATACCCCGCTCACGAGGCCTCGCCGGAGGTTGCCAGCGGAGCGGTATCGGGAATCCCCGCCGTGGCGGCGGCGCGGGCCCCGGCCATCTCCTCGATCAGCAGCCGGGCCGAGATCCGGGCGCCCTCGTAGATCACCGGCAGGCCGGAGCCCGGATGGGTGCCGCCGCCGACGATGTAGAGCCCCGGCCCGAAGCGGTTGTGCGGCCGGAAATACAGCATCTGCATGAGATCGTGTGCGAGGTTGAAGGTGGCGCCCTCATGGACGGCGAAATCCTCCTCCCACTGGGTCGGATCGATGATCCGTTCGTAGCGGATGCGGGATTCGAGATCGTCGATGCCGAGGAGCTTCAGACGCTCCAGGATCAGCGCCCGGTAGGTCGCGCGCAGCGTCGTCCAGTCGATCCCCGCCTTCAGGTTCGGCACCGGCACCAGCACGTAGAGGGCCGTGTGTCCGGGGGGCGCCATGCCGCCATCCGTGTAGCCCGCGTGCTGCACGTACAGGGAGGGCTGCATCGGCAGCGTGCCCTCGGTGATCTCGCGGATGTTCTTCTCGTAGCCGTCGGCCAGGAGGATCGTGTGGTGCCCGAGGCTGGCGGGCATCTTACCCTCGATGCCGAGATACAGCATGAAGGTCGAGCAGGAGAGCCGGGCCTTCTGGATCTTGGCATCGCGCCAGCGCGGCCGGTGCCGCTCCGGTACCAGCGCGCGGACCACCTTGGCGAAGTCGCCGTTGATCATCACCGCGTCGGCGTTGAAGGTCTCGCCGTCCGCCACGAGGCCGCTCGCGCGCTTGCCGTCGAACAACACGCGCTCGACGGTGCTGTTGAGCCGGAGGTCGACGCCCATACGGCCGGCCAAGCCCGCCATGGCATCCGAGACGGCGCCGCAGCCGCCGACCGGATGGTAGACCCCGTGCTCGTATTCGAGGAACGACAGGATGGTGAACAGGCTCGGGCAGCGGAACGGCGACATGCCGAGGTATTTGGTCTGGAACGAGAAGGCGAGGCGCACCCGCGGATCGGCAAAGTGGCGCTTGAGGTCGCGGTCGACGCTCCGGCCCGGATGCAGGTAGGGCAGGGCGGCCAGCATCGCCGGGCTCGCCATGCTGCGCAGCGTGTGGAAGGCCTGTTCCAGGACCGGCTTGAAGTAGTTCAGCTTGGTCCGGTTCTCGGCGAAGAAGGCTTTGACGTTCTTGGCGTCGTCCGGCGCGAGGCCGGCGACCTCGCGTTCCAGGCGCTCGACATCGCCCGTGGCGCGGATCGTTCCTGAGATTCCATCGGGGCCCTCGAAGACCAGATGGTACTGCGGGTCCAGCCGCTCGAGCTTGACGTGGTCCTCCAGCCGCTCCCCGCAATTCGCGAAAATGTCCGCAAGAATCTGTGGATAGAGAAAGAAGGTCGGGCCGATGTCGAACCGGTAACCGCCGGGGGCCTCGACGGTCTTGGTGCGACCGCCGACCTGCGCATCCTTCTCGAAGATGGTGACGTGAATCCCGGCCCGCGCGAGCAGCAGCGCGGCAGCGAGTCCGCCTGGCCCGGCCCCAACCACGGCCACCCGGCGTCCGGTCAGCGCCCGCAACCCATCCCCAGACTGAAGCAACGTCCCCGACTCCTCACAGAATCTCAGCTCCCCAAGCGGCCAAGCTAGCTTGGCATCCGCGCACGGCAATTGCAGCCGTTTGTCGCGCGCAGCTCACCGTATACGATCATACGGTGGACAGGCATTCGCAAGGTGTCCGAGGGCGCCCCGGTGCGTACGTCTCGTGCGAGCCCGGCCCCTCGGACCATGCGCGGGCCCTGTTTCGCGGCGTATTGCGGGGACATACCGGCTTCATGGGGCCACCGGCCTTCGTCCGGCCGGTGCGTGGCGTCCGCGGGATTGTCCGTCGCGCCGTCCTCAGGTCTGACCGAGGCGCCCCTGGCCGCGGGCGATCGTGTACAGGGCGATGCCCGCCGCCGTGGCGACGTTGAGCGAGTCGAAGCCTGCGGCCATGGGGATGCGGATGGGGCGGGCTCGGGCGAGGGTCGCCGCGTCGAGGCCTGGCCCCTCGGTGCCGAGGATCAGGAGCGCCCGCGCCGGCACCGCGAGCCCGTCCAGGGGCTCGGGCGCCCCCGGGCTGAAGGCCAGCGGCTGGAGGTCGAGGGCTTCGGCGAACCGCAGCCAATCCTGCTCCGCCGGGAGCCGCGCGAAGGGCTGGATCAGGGCGGCTCCGGCCGACACCCGGATGCTCTTGCGGTAGAGCGGGTCGCAGCTCTCCCCGTCGAGGAATACCGCGTCGGCTCCGAAGGCCGCCGCGTTGCGGAAGGCAGCGCCGACATTGTCGTGGTTGGTCAGGCCGGCTAGGCCGACCACCAGGGCGGGTGCGGGCGAAGGCGGTACGAGGGCGGCCGCCTCGGGTTCCGCGCCGCGCAGGCCGACGGCCAGGACCCCGCGATGGATCGGGAAGCCCGTGACGGCGCTCATCACCGCCTTGGTGGCGCAGTAGACCGGCGGCGGCGCCGGTAAGGCTGCGATGTCGGCGGCGAGGCCGGGCCAGCGCTCCGGCGCGATCAGGATCGATTCCGCACGAAACCGGCTGCGGCGGCCGAGGAGCAGCCGCAGCGTGACCTCGCCCTCGACGATGAAGCGCCCGGTACGGCCCACGAGGTCGCGCTCGCGCATCCGGGTGTAGGGCTCGAGGCGGGTGTCGTCCGGGTCGCTGAGGGTTTCCGGGTCCGGGATCACCTCAGCCCTGGGAGCGCTCGGTGCGGCTCGCGAGCGGGTCGGCCTCGGCCTTTGTCGGCACCTTCACCAGCGCCTCGCCGTCGAGAACGGTCTCGCCCCCCACCGAGCACCGGCAGGCGAGGCGTGCACGCCGCCGCTCGGGCATGAGTTCGGCCACCGTCACGGTGACGTCGACGACGTCGCCGATCCGGACCGGCGCGCGGAAATTCAGGGTCTGAGAGATGTAGACCGCGCCGGGGCCGGGCAGGCGCGTGCCGAGCACCGCCGAGATCAGCCCGGCCGTGTACAGGCCGTGGGCGATGCGGGTGCCGAAGGGCGTGCGCGCGGCGAAGTGCTCGGACAGGTGGATCGGGTTGCGGTCGCCGGTGATCTCGGCGAAGCCCACCACGTCCGAGGAGGCGATGGTCTTCGACAGGGTCTCGGACAGTCCGACCTCGAGATCCTCGAAATAGAGCACGCGCAGTTCGGGCAGCATGACGCGGCAGACCTCCGGTTCCGGCCGGTCATTCGTCTCGTGCGGCCGGCTCCGGCAACGGCGTCGCACGATCGCGGCGCCGAATCCACCCGGACAAAGGCGTAACGGCCTCGAACTTTCTTGAGCCGCGGACAGGCTTTTCTCAACGGCTGCTCGACAGGGCCGCGCGCGTCAGCGAAGAGGCGTCCCGTGATCGCCGATGATGCGCCCCGGCCCGCTCCGCCCGCCCTCCGCCCGGTCGTCGCCCGCGTGGCGGCGCTCAACCTCGGCTATTTCGGCATCGAGATCGCGGTGGCGCTCGCCATCGGCTCTGTGGCGCTGATCGCCGACAGCCTCGATTTCCTCGAGGACGCGGCGCTCAACCTGCTGATCTTCGCGGGCCTCGGCTGGAGCGCGCGCAATCGCGCCCGGCTCGGCACCGCCATGGCGGGGATCCTGCTCCTGCCGGCCCTGGCGGGCGCCTGGGCGGCCTACGGAAAGGTCGCCGACTTCACCGCCCCTGCCGCTTTGCCCCTGACCCTCGCGGGGTTCGGGGCGCTCGCCGTCAACCTCACCTGCGCGCTCCTGCTCGCCCGGCACCGCTCCGGCTCGGGCAGCCTGACGCGGGCGGCCTATCTCTCGGCCCGCAACGACGCCTACGCCAATCTGGCGATCATCGCCGCCGGTCTCGTGACGGCTCTCCACCCATCCCCCTGGCCCGACCTCGTCGTGGCGGCCGGGATCGCGATCCTTAATGCCGACTCGGCCGCCGACATCCTCAAGGCGGCCGCGGCCGAGCGCAGAGCCGCGCGATAGCGGACCCTCAGCAGCGACCATCATGCGCATCTTCCCCATCTCGGACCTGCACCTGGAGCGGCGGCGCCTCGACCTGATCGCGCCGCCCGCGGCGCCGTTTGACCTGCTCGCCTGCCCGGGCGATCTCCATGAAGGGCATCCCGAGCGGGGTCTCACGGCCCTGCTGCATCTCGCGCAGGGCCGACCGGTCGTCCTGGTGCCGGGCAACCACGAGCGCTATGCCCCGACCGGGGATCGGCGCACCGCACCGGAGCTGCTCGCCGCCCTGGAGGCCGAAATCGGGCGGCTCAACGGGCTCGGCGCCCGGATCCACCTTCTCCAGCGCTCGCAGAGCTGCGTCATCGACGGTGTCCGCTTCGTCGGCACCACCCTGTGGAGCGACTGGGCGCTCGCCGGGCGCTGGCTCGGTCCGGACAGGCCGGACCGGCCCGACGATCCGGTGGCCTACGCCGCGGCCCGCATGACCGATCCGGTGACGGGATCGCGCGAGTATCTGGGCTCGATCCGCAAGGCTGACGGCAGCCTCTGGCGGCCCGCCGACGCGATGGCGGAGCACCGGACCGAGCGGGCGGCCCTGCATGCCGCGCTCCGGATCCCTCACGATGGGCCGACCGTCGTGGTGACCCATCATCCGGCGAGCCCGCTGGCCGCGGACCGGTTCCGGGACGCGCCCGGCGTCCCCTGGTGGGTGCCGGCCTTCTACGCCAGCACGGCCCTCGACGACCTCTCCGATGCCGAGCGGCCGGAGCTGTGGATCTCCGGGCATTTCCATGCCGGCCACGACCTCGCGGTCGGCCGCTGCCGGTGGGTCTCGAACCCGGTTGAGGGCACGACCTACCGCGGCGATTTTCTCGTGGAAGTCGAGGGTCGATGATTTAGTCCCGGTCTCAAGAGATCGGATCGTCGATCCCGTGCCGTTGCGCACAGCTTGGCCGTAACGGCGGGATGTTGGTGGAGTGAACGCCCGTCCAACCCTGATCAGCTCCGTGTTCCGGGGCTCAGGTTCGGGGCTTTCATGGTCGGATTTAGCCTGACATCACGTGGGATCGCGGCGGCGGCTCTTGCCGTCGCCGTGCCCATCGCGGTCACGTCGCGTGCGACGGGCGCCCGGGCGGCCTCCGCGGCGCAGCCGGGGCAGACGGTCGGTCTGCCGGTCGGCGATCAACTGCCGGTCGGCCTGTATTTCGTGAATCTGTCGAGCTTCGGCGTGCGCAGCACGCGCCCGCGGGACTCGTCGACCAGCGTCAACCTGCCGACCTTCGCGTGGGCGACGCCCTGGGACGTCGCGGGTGCACGCCTGCAGTTCTTCTTCACCCAGCCGATTGCGGCGGCGAGCAGCCAGGGAGCGCCCTATCAGAGCGGCGTCGGTCAGCAGCTGCTGGCGGCCCAGCTCGCCTGGGACCTCGGTGGCGATGTCGGCTTCAGCTACCTGTTCGGCGGCTACCTGCCGATCCAGACGCGCTTCCTGACCCAGTCGGCCTCGCTGACCCACCGCTTCGCGCTCAGCTACACCGGCCAGGGCTGGAACCTGACGGCAAACATGCTCTACGGCGTCTTCCTCGACACGCGCTCGCCCAGCGGGACCCTGTACCCGGACTATCTGAATCTCGACCTGACCATGACGAGGAAGTTCGGCCAGTGGCAGGTCGGCGCGGTAGCGTTCGGCTCGACCGATCTGCCAACGGGTATGGGCAGCTACCGCCCGCAGGGGCAGATCGCGGTGGGCGGCCTCGTCGGATACAATTTCGGTCCGGTGAACCTGCAGGCCTACCTCACCCGCGACGTGGCCGAGCGCAATTACGGCGGCCGCGAGGTTCGCGGCTGGCTGCGCGCGATCGTGCCGCTGTATCAGGACAAGAACGAGGTCGAACCGGGCCGGACCCTCGTGACGCGGCGGCAGGCTGAGTAGCCGAGGCCCCCTTCAGGCACCGGCTCGTTTCCCCTCCTCCGACCGGGCAGAGGGCGCACGCGGAGCCGGTTTCATCTCCCGCTCGGGGAATGTCTTACGCCTTGTGGACGCCTCGCAGCCGCTTCGCCCGTCATCCCGGGGCCGGAAAGCGGCGCCCGGGATTCCTAACCGCCGACGGCCCATGGGGGAATGAGCCGACCGCCAGCCCCACCCCGCTCAGATCGGACTTGCCCGATGGGCAGGCCCGAGATCTGCGGAGCGGGCCCGGCGAAGGCGGTGCGCGAAGCCTCAGCCGTGCACCAGCACGTTGCGGAACTGCCAGGGATCGCTGGTGTCGATATCCTCCGGGAACAGCCCCGGGCGGTCGGTGAGCGGCGTCCAGTCCGTGTACACGCCAACGACCGGGCCGAGATACGGCGTCTGGACCTCCAGGCAGCGGCGGAAATCCATCTCGTCGGCCTCGACGATGCCGGCCTCCGGGTTCTCCAGGGCCCAGACCATGCCGGCCAGCACCGCCGAGGTCACCTGCAGGCCGGTGGCGTTCTGGTAGGGGGCGACCCGGCGGGTCTCCTCGATGGAGAGCTGCGAGCCGTACCAATAGGCGTTCTTCTTGTGGCCGTAGACGAGTACGCCGAGCTCGTCGATGCCGTCGACGATCTCAGTCTCGTCGAGGATGTGGTGCTGCTCCTGCACCTTGGCGGCCTTGCCGAACATCTCGTGGAGCGATAGCACGGCGTCGTCGGCCGGGTGGTAGGCGTAGTGGCAGGTGGGCCGGAAGACCGGCTTATCGCCGTCGCGCACCGTGTAATAGTCGGCGATCGAGATCGCCTCGTTGTGGGTCACGAGGAAGCCGAACTGCGAGCCGGCGGTGGGCACCCAGGTGCGCACCCGCGTGTCGGCGCCCGGCTGCAGCAGGTAGATCGCGCAACGCGAACCCTTCTCCTGCTCCCGGGCATTGGCGGGCTTCCAGGTCTCGTGCGTGCCCCAGCCTAGCTCCGCCGGCTGGTTGCCTTCGGAGACGAAGCCCTCGACCGACCACGTGTTGACGAAGACGCCGCGCGGCTTCGGGGTCTTGGCGCGCTGCGTGTCACGCTCGGCGATGTGGACGCCCTTCACGCCCAGATCCTTCATGAGCGCGGCCCACTCGGCCTTGGTCTTGGGCTCGGGCCGCTGCAGGCCGGTATCCTGGGCGATGTTCAGGAGCGCCTGCTTGACGAACCACGAGACCATGCCGGGATTGGCGCCGCAGCACGACACCGCCGTGGTGCCGCCCGGCTTCTGCGCGCGGGCGTCGAGGATGTTCTCGCGGAGCGCGTAGTTGGTGCGGTCGCCCTGGCTCTTGCTCTTGTCGAAGTAGAAGCCCGGCCAAGGCTCGGCCACGGTGTCGATGTAGAGGGCGCCGAGCTCGCGGCAGAGCTCCATGATGGCACGCGAGGAGGTGTCGACCGACAGGTTCACGCAGAAGCCCTGGCCGCCGCCCTCCGTGAGCAGCGGGGTGAGCACGTCGCGGTAGTTCTCCGGCGTGAGGGCCACCTTCTCGAACCGCAGGCCGTGATTCTCGGCGAGAGGCCGATGGGTGTCGACCGGGTCGATCACGGTGAAGCGGGCGCGGTCGTATTCGAAATGGCGCTCGATGAGCGGCAGGGTGCCGCGGCCGATCGAGCCGAAGCCGATCATCACGATGGGGCCGCTGATACGGCCATGGATCGGGTGACGGGTCGGCTGGTCGGTCATGCGGGATATCCTCGTCTGGCGGATGCCGGGCGCGTCCGCTCATCTGGCTCGCGGGCGGGTTATGGCGCGCGTGTGACAGTGCGGCGACAGGCCCCGCCGCCGGAGTGGTGCCGGTGCGCTTCAGGGTCCGAGTCGCCGGAAACGCGCTCAATGGCGGCTTGCCCGTCGCCGGTCAACCGCGCCCGCCCCGTCCTTCCTTAACGTCCACTTGCCTGGTCCCGGAATTGCCCATGAACTCGGTGCATGCGTCCCCAGCCTTATCGCCGGTGGCAGGCTCCGAGCGCGGGGCTCATATTGCAGTGCAGCAGGGTCGCGCAGAAGACCACCGAAATCGGGGAGCATGGAGACGCCTGGGACCTCGCATCAGGAGTCCGTCATGCTCGCGCTCATCACCTCCCGGATCCCCGGCCCGGTCGTCGAGACCGCCGACCGTGATCCCGGCTTCCTCACTCTCGTCTTCGCCGTCGGCCGCGCCCTGCGCAGCGGTTCCGAGACCGCCTTCGCGCGCCGCTGCGCGCTCGCCCGCGCCGTCGGCGGCCCGAATCCGCTCTGAGACCGGCACGCACCCGACAACGGTGCGTCCGGCGATTGCGTCGCCCCGGCTTGGGCATTAGGCGGCACTGCCGTCCAGTGGCTCCGGGGGATCGTGATTCCATGCCGACATTTCGTGCGCTCCTGCGTCTCAGCCTGATCGCGACTGCGCTCATAGCGGTCCCGAACCTGGCGGCGCGGGCGCAGGATGCCGAGCCCGAGGCCGCCCCATCCGCCGAGGCTCCTGCCGATGCGCCTGCCAAGGCGCGTCCGAAGCCTCGGGCGAAGCCGGCCCCTCACAAGGCATCCAAGCCGCCGGAGGCCGCCAAGCCGCCGGAGGCCGCCAAGCCCGAGGAGGCCGCGACCCATGCGGCGGCGCCAGCGCACGCCGTATGGCCGACCGGGGCCAGCACCGTCAGCGAGAGCTACGGCGACTGGACGATGACCTGCACGCGCCCGAACGAGAAGGTCACCTGCATCGTGGCGCAGGCGCAGGGCGATTCGCAGACCGGCCGGCGCAAGTTCGGCTTCGAACTGCAGACGCCCGCGAACGGCCGCTCCGAGGGGGTCGTGCTGATGCCCTTCGGGATGTCGATCGAGCCCGGCGTGACCTTCAAGCTCGACGAGCAGGCCCTCGGCAAGGGTGCGCCCTACACGACCTGCGGCGCAGAGGGCTGCATCGTGGCGATCAGCTTCCCGATGCTGGCCCTCGACGGGATGCGTACCGCCAAGGCGCTGACCGTGATCGCTCAGAAGGCGGGCAGCGCCGATCCGGCCAGGATCACGGTTCCGCTGACGGGCTTCTCGCAGGCCTTCGACCGAGCCGTCGCCCTCAGCGCTTGAAGCGCGCCGCGCTCCGCCGCCTTTTCCCGTTACGGTTAAGCCAGCGTTAGCCGCGGTGCCGCAGGATCCCGCCGAGATGTGGCGCCGCGCGCCGCGGCCCGTGCGGTGCCGCGCGCCGGGTTCGGATCGGCGAGGCGATGGGATCGGTGGGCGGGCGACCCCGGGTCGGTCGAGGACGTGGCGCGCGGCTGCTGGCCGCGTCGCTGGCGCTGCTCGCCCTGCTGGCGGCAGTCGACCCGGCCCTGGCCGCCCGGCTGATCGGCGCGAAGGGCAGCGAGATCGGCAGCGGTGCCGGCGGCTACGGCCGGATCGTCCTGACCTTCGACAAGCCGGTCGCGCTCAAGGCCAAGCTCGCCGGCGGCGTGCTGCTCGTCGGCTACGGCGAGCGGATCGCCCCAGGGCCCGAGCATCTCGCCGACGAGATGCCGGCCTTCGTCGCCAGCGTCCGCCGCGACCCCGACGGCACCGGCCTCCGGCTCGCCCTGCAGCGACCCTTTCGGTTCAACGTCCAGACGGCCGGCGAGCGCGTGTTCTTGGACCTGCTGCCGGAGGGCTGGTCCGGCCTTCCGCCGCCGCTCCCGCCCGAAGTGGTGGCCGAACTCGCCCGCCGGGCTCGGGCCGCCGAGGAGGCGCTCAAGGCGCGGATCCCTGAACCGGTGCGCCGGCCCCTGTCGCTCGAACTGGCGCGGCTTCCGACCCTGACGCGGCTGTCGCTGCGCCTGCCCGCGGAAGCCGTTTCCGTGGTCACCGCCGAAGGGCCCGCGACGCGGGTGCGGGTGATCGGTGCCTGGACGATCGATCCTGGCGCGACCCGCGGCCGCCCGCGGCCGGGCATTGCCAAGCTGGCGACGGAGATCGACGCCACCTCGGCGAGCCTCCTCGTTACACCCGAGGACGGGTACACGATCGGCACCGAGCGGGAGGACGGCGCCATCTTCGTGGACGTGGTCCGGCGCAAGCCGCTGGAGTCAGCCGCGGTCGCCGTCGACGTGCCGGGCCCTGCCACTGGGACGCCGCTCCCGGCCGTGCCTGTCCCGCCACGTCCGGCGGCGCCGGTCGCCGCGCCCCGCCCGCCCGAAGCGCCGCCGACGCGCCGCGCCGGCAGCGGTCTGGTCTTCCCGTTCCAGTCCCTGCCGCCGGCCGTCCTGTTCGAGCGCGGCGGCATCGCGACGCTGGCCTTCGAGACCGCGGAGCCGGTGATCGTGCCACCGGCGAGCCAAGGCCTCGCGCCGATGGGACCGCCGGCCCGGACGGGCCCGCTGACCGTTCTGCGGTTCCCGATCCCGTCCGGCCGCCTCGTTGATCTGAACGCCGTCATCACCGGAAACGGGGTGGCGTGGGAAATCTCGGCGGGCGATACGCTGAGTCCGAGCGACACGATCGATCCGGTCCGCAAGCCCGATCCGTCCGGCCGTATCGCCGTCTCCCTCGCGCTGCCGCGACCCGGCTCGGCGACATGGCTCGCCCTCGACGGCGAGCGGATCGCGGTGGTCACCTCGGCGGCGGCGCAACCGGTCGGCAATCCGAAGAGCCGTCGCTTCGTCGATTTCGAGATCCTGCCGAGCCGGCACGGCCTGGCGGTGCTCGCCGGCTCTGACGATCTGGCCGTGCGGCCCGAGCTCGACGGCGTCTCGATCGGCCGCGAGGGCGGCCTTGCCGCCTCGATGGCGGCCCGCAAGCCGGACGTGGTGCTCGCCGATGCAGGGGCGCTCACAATCACGATGGAGGCCTGGGAGCGCGCCAGATCCGGGAACGTCCGCGAAACTCTGCGCCGCCTCTTCGATGCGGCCGTCGCGGCGACGCCGTCCGAGCGCGGGCCGGCACGGCTCGCCCTGGCACGCGCAGAGTTCGCCAACGGCCTCGATTACGAGGGCCTCACCGCGCTCGAGATCGCGGCCGCCGACGATCCCCTCCTGGCCGCACAGCGCGACACCGCCCTCCTGCGGGGCATGGCCCTGGTGCGGATCGGCCGGAACGCCGAGGCGCTGAAGGCCCTCAGCGTGCCGCTCCTGATCGATGATCGCGAGGCCGCTCTGTGGCGCGCGATGGCGGCCGCCGGGACGGGCGACTGGAAGACGGCGGAGTCCGGTTTCCTCAATGTTCTGCCGCTGGCCAATGGCTATCCCGCGGATGTCGCGCAGCTGATCCGGGCGAGCGCGGCCGAATCGGCGATCGAGAACGGCGATGCCGAGACCGCCGCCGCCCGGGCGGAGGCGGAACGCGATCTGTCGCCCTGGATCCGGGACCGGCTGGCCCTGGTCCGCGCCCGCGTGGCTGAGGCGACCGGCCAGACCGAGGCGGCTCTGGACGCCTATGCGCGCCTGGACGAGTCGGCCGTGCGTCCGGTCTCGGCCGAGGCCGTGCTCCGGGGGACGCTCCTGGCCCGGGCTGCCGGCAAGCTGGCCCCCGATGCCGCCGTCGAGCGGCTGGAGCGGTTCGCCCTGACCTGGCACGGAGGCCCGGTGGAGGACGGCATCACTGCCGGTCTCGCCCGCCTCTATCTCGCGGCCGGCCGGTGGCGCGACGCTTTCACGGCGGTGCGCCGAGCCAACGCCTTCGCGCCCAATGCCCCCGGCACTGCGGCCCTGGCGCGGGAGGCGCAGGCGGCGTTCGAGAGCCTCTACCTCACCGACAAGGGCGACAAGCTCTCCGGGATCGAGGCCGTGGCGCTCTTCTTCGATTTCCGCGAACTGAGCCCGATCGGGCGGCGCGGTGACGAGGTGGTGCGCCGCTTGGCCGACCGCCTCGTGAGCCTTGACCTGCTCGATTCCGCCGCCGACCTCCTGCAGTACCAGATCGACAACCGCCTCACCGGCCCGGCCCGTTCCTCGGTGGCGGCGCGGCTCGCGACGGTGCGGCTGATGGACGACAAGCCCATGGAGGCGCTGAAGGTCCTCGATGCCACCGAGCTGCCCGAACTGCCGGGCGAGCTCAAACGCGCCCGCGCCCTGATCCGCGCCCGTGCCCTGTCGGACCTGACCCGGACCGACTTTGCGCTGGAGACGATCGAGGGCGAGAGCGGCCCGGATATCGAGCGTCTGCGCGCCGACATCTATTGGGGTGCACGCCGCTGGCGCGAGGCCGGCGAAGCCCACGAGGCGCTGCTCGGCGAAGCGTGGCAGTCCGGCCAGCCCCTGGACGATCAGGCACGCGCCGACGTCGTGCGTGCCGCCATCGCCTATGATCTCGCGCACGAGGCCATCGGCCTGGAGCGGCTGAAGGCGAAGTTCTCGCAGGGGATGGCGGCGAGCCCGGATGCCCGCACCTTCGCACTCCTGACCGGCACGGACCCGACCCGGGCACCGGGCTTTCGGGACATCGCGGCGCGCGCCACGAAGGCCCAGACCCTGTCGGCCTTCCTGGCCGAGTATCGCAAGCGGTACCCGGACGCCGCCACGCCCGATCGCGGCCGGCCGGAGGCACCGGGTGCGGGCGTCGAGGCACCGGGTGCGGGCGCCGAGGCACCCGCGGGTGGTCCGCAGGGCGGCCAGCAGCAGAGCAGCGCCGAAACACCCGGCGCGCCGCCCGGGTGAGCGCGGCGGTCGTCATCGACCCGGACGCCTTCCTGGAGATCGAGGACGGCCGCATCTGGACGCCCGAACGGAACGCCGAGGCGTGGCGACTGGCCCTCGCGGCGCTGCGCGCGGCGCTCGCTGCGGACTCGGTGGAGCGGCTCGTGGTCGTGTGCGGCCTGCAGGGGGCCGGAAAGTCCACCTGGATCGCCCGGCAGCTGCCCCAGGCCGGCCGCGTCTACCTCGACGCCGCCTTGCCCGGCAGGCGGCACCGCGCGCCGATCCTCGCTGTCGCGCGAGCCTGCGGCGTCGCCGCGGAGGCCGTCTGGATCCGCGCGCCGCTCTCTGTCGCCTTCGAGCGGAACCGGCGGCGCGCCCCGGACCGGCAGGTCCCGGAGGCGAGCATCCGCTCCGTCGACCGTCTGTTCGAGCCGCCGTCGGACGCGGAGGGCTTCGCGGCGATCCGGATCGTCGACGCGACGTCCCTCGCCGGCTGACGGCCCGGCGCGGCCGCAATCATCCGCCGTAGCTCTGGACCAGGGAGCCGGCGACCAGGGTCCAGCCGTCGACCAGCACGAAGAAGATCAGCTTGAACGGCAGGGCGACGGTGGCCGGCGGGACCATCATCATGCCGACGGCCATCAGCACCGAGGCGACCACGAGGTCGATGATCAGGAACGGGATGAACAGCAAGAAGCCGATCTCGAAGGCGCGGCGCAGTTCCGAGATCATGAAGGCCGGTGTCACGATCTCGAGGCCGACATCCTCCGGGCCCTTCGGCGTCTGCACCTTGGCGAGGTCGAGGAACAGCTTCAGGTCCTTCTCGCGCACGTTGCGCAGCATGAAGGTCTTGAACGGCGCCGAGGCGCGCTCGAACGCCTGGGCCTGCGTGATCCGGCCGGCGATCAGCGGCTCGATGCCGGCGCTGTAGGCCGCGCGGCCCGTCGGAGCCATCACGAAGGCGGTCAGGAACAGCGCGAGGCTGACGAGCACCGCGGTCGGGGGCGCCGTCTGGGTGCCCAGCGCCGACCGCAGGATCGACAGCACCACGACGATGCGGGTGAAGGCCGTGGCCATCACGAGCACGGAGGGCGCCACCGCCAGGACGGTGATCAGCGCCACGAGCTGCAGGGCCCGCTCGGTGGTGCCGCCGGCGCCGAGGTCGAGGGTGACGCTCTGCGCCAAAGCGGGGCCGGCGGCGAGCAGGCCGCCGGCCAGTCCGGCCACGATGAGCAGCCGCCGGTGCGACTTCGAGACGGTGCGCGTCGGACGGGTCGGGTCTGGGGTGTGTGAGGTCACGGACGGTCGCAGCTGGGTGTGGCCGGGCGCACGCCGGCGCGGCGCGCCTCGAGGTTCTGCCAGACGAGCAGGGCGGGCAGGCCGAGGACCACGTCGGGTACGCGGCGTGCGAGCGACAGGGCGAGGGCGGTGCCCGCATCGATGCCGAACAACCCGCAGACCAGCACGAGTCCGCCCTCCTGAACGCCGAGCCCGCTCGGGACCAGGAAGGCGGCCGCCTTGATCGCTTGGCTGAGCGCCTCGATCACCAGGATGTCCGCCAGGCCGACATGCTCCACACCGATGCAGGCGAGGACGACCGCGACCTCGGCGGTGCCGAGCAGCCAGGCCAGCGCGTGTAGGACGAAGGACTGGGCGAGATGACCCCGGCGGCTCCGCGCCCAGACCAAGTCCAGGGCGCCCTGGATCCGTGGGGCCGGCTCGGGGCGCGCCTCGGTCTCGCGGACGAAGCGCCGGCCGAGGGCGGCGAGCCGATCCTCGATCATCCGCACGATGCCGGTCCGCTGGAGGGCGAAGAATGCCGCCACCGCTAGGCCAGCCACTGCGAGCGTCCGCAGCGTCCAGCTGGCGAGGGCTGCCGCCTCGGCGCCCTCGACCCGGCTGAGGAGGCCCGCGCCGAGGCTGGCGAACAGGGCGAGGGTTCCGACTTGGAACAGCATGTCGGCCAGGACGGAGGCCGCCGCCAGCGAGCCGGCGACACCCCAGAAGGTGAGGAGGCGCGCGCCGAGGACGTCGCCGCCCACCGAGGCCACGGGCAGCAGCACGTTGATGCCTTCGCGGACGAAGCGCAGGATCAGGCAGGCCGAAGCCGCCGCCGGCGTCAGCCCGTCGAGGATTCGGGCCCAGGCGAGGCCGCAGAGCAGAATCACGAGGACCCTCACCAGCGTGACGCCGGCAAAGCCCGCGACTCCGATCCGCCCGAAGGCCGTGGCCACGGCGGCGAGATCGTTGGTCGCCACGAGCCAGATAGCGAGGCCGAGGCCGATCAGGGTGCCGAACAGCGGGAGGCGGCGCAGCACGGCGTGGGTCGCCCGCCGCTTCCGGGAAACGTGGTCGCCGGTCACGGTGTGCGGGCCTCGCGTCGAGAGGCGGGCAAGAGCGCGCTCCAGGTTGCGCCGGTCAGCGGAGTGGCGGCGATTCGTCGGGTCGTACCGCCGCTAGAGCGGTATTGGGGCCGAATTCGGGGACCACACGGCGCGGCAGGACGGGATCGAGCACGGCGGCGAGCGCCTCGGCCGGGCCGGCGGCGGGGTCGAGCAGGATGACCCGGCCCGCGGCGAGGCTGGCCCCGGTGGCGACCGCCACGGCGCGCTTCGGACAGGGACCGAGGCAGCCCGCCTCTACGATGCAGAGCTTCCCCCGGTGGCCCGGTGCCCCGTCCCGGGCAGCCTTCTTTCCGGCCTTCTTCAGCAGGGCGCACAGGTCCCGCCCGCGCAGGCCCTGCCGCTTGGCGCATTTGGCGCACACGACGACGATCTCGGAGAGCTTGGTCTTGGCCGAGCGGCCGGCCGCGCGGCCGGCCACGCCCGTGACATGCGGTTCTGTCATCATTCAGAGACTGTAGGCCGCGATACCCGCCCTGGGCTACGGCGCCCGTCGCCGCGGTGCAGCAGCCGAGGGCGGACCGGGCGAGGTGCCATAAAAAGGGCCTAAAAGAACGGGATTCCGGTAACCGCGCACGGGCCGCCCCTCGGCCGGCGCCGCGGCAGCGGAACCGGCGCAGACCCAGGAACAATGAGCGGATGAGCTTCGACGACGTCAAGGACGACACGCGCGAAGGCGAGATCGTGACGTTCGCCGCTCCGACCATGACGGAGCTGCGGCGCAGCGCGGAGACGATCCGGCCGGTGCCGGAGAAGCGCACCGCGCGGGCGCTGGTCGCCTCGGTGCGGCAGCGCCTGGACTGGAACCGGCTGCCGGGCCTGCGTCCCCGCGAGGAGGACACCTCGACCTACGGCGCACGGATCATCCGCCGTGTCAGCTTCTTCGTTCTCCTGCCGACCCTCGTGGTCGGGCTCTACCTGTTCGTGTTCGCGTCCAACCAGTACGTCGCGGAAGCCCAGTTCGCGGTCCGCGGCAACGTCGAGCCGATGGAGAACATCTCGCTCGGCCAGTACACGAACCTAATTCAGAAGCACAACAGCCAGGACAGCTTCATCGTCCGCGACTACATCAACAGCCAGACGTTGGTCGAGGCGCTCGAGAAGAGCATCGGCATCTCCAAGATGTTCTCCCGGCCCGAGGCCGATTTCTGGACGCGTTTCGATCCCACCGACCCGATCGAGGATCTGACCAAATACTGGCGCAAGCACGTCGAGGCGCATATCGACTCGATTTCGGGCGTGATCCGCCTGTCCGTGCGCGCCTTCACGCCCGAGGATGCCCTGACCATCGCCCAGGCGGTGGTGTCGCGCTCGGAGGCGCTGATCAATGACATCTCGAAGCGTGCGCAGGCCGACATGGTCACCCAGGCCGAGGCCGACGCCAAGGTCGCCCAGGATCGGCTGACTAAGGCGCATGTCGCGCTGCAAGCGTTCCGCAATCAGTGGGGCGTGATCGATCCGATCAAGACGGCCGAGGGGACGCTGACCACCCTGACGCTCCTGCGGAAGGACAAGCTGAAGGCCGAGAACGACCTGCAGGTCCTGCGCGGCTCGAATCTGGACGAGCGTTCACGCTCGATCCAGACCTACGTCGCCAACATCGCGGCTATCGACCAGCAGATGAAGGCGCTTCAGGACGAGCTGACGAGCACCAATGCCAGCGCGGGCGGCCAGAATCTGACCGAGGCGCTGCTTCAGTACGAAGGGCTGCTGGTCGAACGGACGATCGCCGAGAAGCTCGAGGAATCGGCCCACAGCCTGCTCGACCGCGCGCGCATTTCGGCCAGCAAGCAGCACATCTTCCTGGCCACCTTCGTGCCGCCGGTCCTGCCTACCGACAGCCTCTATCCCGAGCGGGGCCACGCCCTGCTGGTGTCGTTCTTCTGCTTCCTGGTGATCTGGAGCTCGTCCTCGCTGCTGATCGCCGGCATCCGCGACCAGAGGATGTAGCGTCGACCGCCGCCCGGGATCTGGATCCCGGGCGGCGCGATCCTGTAGAGGGAGGCGGCCCGGGACCCGGGTGCCCCTGGATGAGCGAAGTCTAACGATTCATGTCGGATTTCTCCGATCTCGTCGCGAAGGCGATTCAGCCGTCGATGACCCGTGAGGAGCGCGAGGCGGTCTACACGGTCGTCCGGCAGGCCGTGCTCCGGCTGCAGGAGCGGGAGGCGTTCCCCCCGGACGATCCGCGGGTCGCCCTCCAGCGCCACCTCGTCGAAGAGACGATCCGCGACGTCGAGGGCGATGTGGCCCGCTACGAATCCCTGCGCAAGCTCGACGCGGCCTTCGCGGCCCAGACCGAAGCCCATAAGGCGGCACAGAGCGGGCGGCGTTAGAGCCCCGCGGGCCGATTCCGCTCCGACCCCTTTTCGGCGCGGGTGCGCGCGCCCATTCATATCCGTGACGAGTTTGGACGGCTGACAGGACGCACGGTCGTTCCGCGGCGCTGAAGGCGGGTCCGGAAGCCAAAGACACTGCCGGCGCTCGGCTCTCGCGCCTCGGCGTGTCTGAGTCCCGGGCTCCGCTGCACGGCCCCGGGCTGACGGAGTGACGCCGCTGCGAAGCGGCGAAACTGAGCCGCACTCAGCCGCAGGCGACGTTCGCCCGGACCCCGCCTGGCTCGGCCACATCGAGGCCCGACGAGACGTACTCGTTGAGCTTGTTGCGCAGGGTCCGGATCGAGATGCCGAGGATCTTGGCCGCGTGGGTCCGATTGCCGAGGCAATGGTCCAGGGTATCGAGGATCAGGTCGCACTCGACCTGCGCCACCGTCCGTCCCACCAGACCACGGGTGGCGGCCTCGGCAACCTGTGCGGCGCGCGCCGCCGGTCCCTCGGCGGCGAAGGTCTCGCCGTCGGGTGAGAGAATCGCCTCCAGACCGATCGTGTCGCCCGAGGCGAGCAGCACAGCCCGGTGCAGCGTGTTCTCCAGCTCGCGGACATTGCCGCGCCACGGGTTCTTCAGCACCAGCGCCCGGGCTTCCGCGGAGAGCGGACGGACCGGCATTCCGTTCACCGCGGCGTATTTCCGCGCGAAGTGCGTGGCGAGTTCGATGATGTCGGCCGGACGCTCGCGCAGCGGCGGCAGCCGCAGGGCGACGACATTGAGCCGGTAGAGCAGGTCCTCGCGGAACGTGCCCTTGCGGACCTCCTCGGCGAGGTTGCGGTTCGAGGTTGCGAGCACGCGGATATCGACCCGCACCGGTGCGGTGCCGCCGACCCGGTCGATCACCCGCTCCTGCAGCGCCCGCAGCAATTTCGCCTGCAGACGCACATCCATCTCGGAGATCTCGTCGAGGAGCAGCGTCCCGCCATTGGCTTCCTCGAACCGGCCGATGCGCCGGGCGACCGCGCCAGTGAACGCGCCCTTCTCGTGGCCGAACAGCTCGGATTCGAGCAGAGCCTCGGGGATCGCGGCGCAGTTCACCGAGACGAAGGGCTTGCCTGCCCGGTTGGACTTCTGGTGCACGTGGCGGGCCAGCACCTCCTTGCCGGTGCCGCTCTCGCCGGTGATCAGCACCGAGGCTTCGGAGCGGGCGACCTGCTCGGCGAGCTTGACCACCCGCTCCATGGACGGGTCGCGCCAGATGAAGGCGGCTCGATCTGTGGCGACCGCCTCCAGAACCGCCGCGATCATCTCGGGATCGGGTGGAAGCGGGATGTACTCCTTGGCGCCGGCCCGGATCGCCGCCACGGCGGCCGAGGCGTCCGCCGAGACGCCGCAGGCGACCACCGGCGTACGGATCCGCTCCGCCTCCAGCGCGGTGACGAGCTCGCGGATCGGCAGACTCACGTCGATCATGATGAGATCGGCGCCCCGCGCACGCAGGACGGTGAGGCCCTGCGGGACGGCGTCGGCCTGCGTCACGGCGGCGCCGCGCTGCATGGCGATCTTCGAAGCGGTGATCAGCTCGCCGTTGAGCCGCCCGATCATCAGGAGCCGCATGGTTCGTCCCTCTCAAATACCGTGGCGCGGACAGCCACCCGGCGTCCGCACCGAAACATCACTCACCCTTGACGATCTCGGTCATCGTCACGCCGAGCCGGTCCTCGACGAGGACGACCTCGCCGCGGGCGACCAGCCGGTTGTTGACGAACACGTCGATCGCCTCGCCGACCTTCCGGTCGAGTTCGAGCACCGCGCCGGGCGCAAGCCGGAGAAGGTCGCCGATCGGCATCCGGGCGGAGCCGAGCACCGCCGAGACCATCACCGGCACGTCGAAGAGCTGCTCCAGGTCCGCCGCCGTCTTCGGGGTGGTGGGCGCGTCGCGAATCGAGCCCGCGGCGTAGTCGGTGTCGTGCTCGCCGAGCTGGGGCAGGCTGAAATCGTCGGACATCAGGATCTCCTCACGGGCTCGTCGGCAGGCCGAGGGCGTCCAGCACCGCCGCCTCTATGCGGGCGCGCTCCCGCACGATGCCGCCGTCCGCCCATTCGATGCGGGCGTCCCCCGCGGCCATGTCGGGGTCGCCGAGCACGACGAGGCGACCCTCGTAGCCGCGCTCGCGCGCGAGGCGCTTCACCAGGATCTCGGCCTCCTCGACCAAGCTCTCATGCACCCGCACCACCAGGTGCGGCACGCCGCGCAGATGCTGGAGCGCCGTCCGGGCCGCCTCGCCGATGCCGGCGAGCGGGGCGGCGTCGAGGGCATCACCCGCCACCTTGCGGGCGATCAGGATGGCCACCTCGACCGCCTGCGCCTCGCGCTCGGCGTCGCGCGCGTCGGCCTGGGCGATCAGGCCGGCTGCGGCCAGCGCCAAGCGGGTCACGGCGTCGGCGAGCCGTCCCTGGAGCTGCGCCTCCGCCTGGATCCGCCCCTCCTGGACGCCGCGGGCATGGGCCTCCGCCTCGGCATGGGCGGCGGCCTCGGCGGCGCGCCGGGACTCGGCGCTCGGGCGGGCGCTGCGGAAATCGGTCTCGAACAGGAACGGCTTGGCGCTCCGGGCGGATTGGGCGCTCAATAGACCAGTTCCTCCTCGGCGCTATTCTTGGCGATCATGATCTCACCCTTCTCGGCGAGGTCCTTGGCGGTCTCGGTCATCTTCGCCTGCGCCTCGTCGACCTCCTTGAGCCGAACCGGCCCGAGCGAGGCCATCTCGTCCGTGAGGTTCTTGGCGGCGCGGGTCGACATCTGCTTCATGAAGAAGGCCCGGGTCGGCTCGTTGGCGCCCTTGAGCGCCCGGCACAGCGTGTCGCCGTCGATATTGCGCATCAGGGTCTGGACGCTGCCCGGATCGAGCTTGAGCAGGTCCTCGAAGGTGAACATCAGCTCGCGGATGCGCTTGGCCGAGCCGCGATTGGCCTGGTCGAGGGCGGCGAGGAAACGACCTTCGGTCTGCCGATCGAAGGCGTTGAACACGTCGGCCATCATCTCGTGGGCGTCGCGGCGCTGGGTCTGCGCGATGGTCGACACGAACTCGACCCGCAGGGTCTCCTCGATGTGGCGCAGGGCCTCCTTCTGCACCGTCTCCATGCGCAGCATCCGGTTGAGGCAGTCGATGGCGAAATCTTCGGGCAGGATGGTCAGCACCTTGGCGGCGTAGTCGGCCCGCACCCGCGACAGCACCACCGCCACGGTCTGCGGGTACTCGTTGCGCAGGAACGAGGCGAGAATCTCCGGGTCGACCTGGGCGATCGAGGCCCAGACGCGCTTGCCCGACGCGCCCTTGATCTCCGCCATGATCAGCGAGACCTGGTCGCTCGGGAAGATTTTCAGGAGCAGCGCCTCGGTCCGCTCGAAGTTCGACGAGATGCCGCCGCTGTTGCCGAGCTTCGTCACGAACTCGATGATCAGCCTCTCGACGGTCTGCGCCTCCAGCGTGCCGAGCTGGACCATCGCGTGGCTGACCTTTTTGATCTCCTCCTCTTCCAGCATCTGCCAGATCGGCGCGCCTTCCTCCTCGCCGAGCATCAGCAGGAGCGCGGCGGCGCGCTGCGGACCGGGCATGGATGCGAACGAATCGCCGCCCGCCGTCGCCAGCGTGTTCCCCAGACCCAGTGCCGCACCTGCCGCCATCGTTCTGCCCTCGACGCCTTACGCTTCACTCTTCCTGGATCCAGGTGCGCAGCACCTCGACGGTCTCGGACGGGCTCGCCCGGACCATGTCGACCACGCGCTGGACCGTCTCGGCCTGGACCTGGCCGTTGATCTTGGCGAACTCCATCAGCCGCGCCGTCGGGCTGTCCCGGTCGATGACCGTCACGGTCCCGCCCGGGCCGGCGATCGCGGAGGCGTCGCCGGGGAGTGCCAGCCCTGACGGGGTCAGGGCCGGCTCGTCCGGCATCGGTGCGAGCACCTGGCGCAACAGGGGGCGGACCACCGTAAGGAGGACGATGAGGGTCAGCAGCGCCAGGACGCCGAGCTCGGCCATGCGCAGCACGTCCTCCTTGGTGGGGGCGAGCAGCGACTGGATCAGCGTAGGCTCGGTGAATTGCGGCACGCTCGGAGCCTCCGCGAAGCGCAGGTTCACCACTTCGATCTGGTCGCCGCGGGCCTTGTCGAAGCCGACCGCGCCGCGCACCAGGGCGGTGATCCGCTCGATCTCGGCGGGCGTGCGCGGGTTGTAGGTCTGCTTGCCGTCGGGCGCGGTGGCGTAGACTCCGTCGAGCACCACGGCGACCGACAAGCGCTTGATCCGGCCCCCCTCGGCGATCTCGGTCTTGGTGACCCGGGAGATCTCGTAGTTCGTGGTTTCCTCGTTCTTATTGGTCGCGTCCTTGGGCGTCGGCGTCTTGTCGCCGCCGTTGGCGCCGGGCAGCTCGTTGCCGACGCTCACCTGCCCCTCGGCATTGCCAGTGACCGCCGATTCCGTGCGGGTCTGGGCGGAGCGCACGACGCGGCTCTCGGGATCGAAGGTCTCGGAGCGGCTCTCGACTCGGCTGAGGTCGAGTTCCGCGCTGACCTGAACGCGGGCCCGGCCGGGGCCGACGATGCCGGCGACCACGTCCTCGATCTGGCCGCGCAGGCGCCTTTCCAGCGCGACCTGCCGGTCCTCGAACCCGCCGGCGACGTCGGTCGCGGCGTCCCGGGCACCGTCGGCCAGCAGCCGGCCGCGCTCGTCGACGATCGAGACCCGCTCGGGCTTCAAACCCTCGACCGCCGAGGCCGCGAGGTGGCGGATCGCCCGCACCTGCCCGGCGTCGAGGTCACCCATCAGCTTCAGCACGATGGCGGCGCTTGGGCTCTCCCGGTCGCGCTCGAACAGGCGGCGCTCCGGCAGGACGAGATGGACGCGGGCCGCCTGGACCCGGCCGATCGCCCGGATCGAGCGGGCCAACTCGCCCTCGAGCGCGCGCAGGTGATTCACGTTCTGCACGAAGTTGGTGGACGAGAATGCGTCGCCCTTGTCGAAGATCTCGTAGCCGACGCCGGCCTGGGTCGGCAGGCCCTTGCCGGCCAAGTCCATGCGCAGCTTCGCGAGATCCGGCCGGGGCGCCAGGATGGTCTGACCGGCGTCGCCGCGGGTCTCGTAGCGGATCCCGCGGCTGTCGAGTTCGCGAACCACCGAGGCGGAATCCTGCATCGACAGGTCGGAGAACAGCACGCCCATATCGGGGCGCGAGACCCGCAGGATGATGAAGGCGAAGAAGCCGATGAGGGTCAGCGTCACCGCTACCATGGCGGCGATCCGGGCCGGTCCGAACTTCGTGACGAGATCGAGGACCGGCTTCACGGGCGGATTCGCTGCACTCTAACGCTGGCGGACCCCAGCGGCCCGCTCGGCAGAAATTGCCCAGGTCGTGGTTAGCGAGGCGTTAATGCCACGCGTCCGGCGGGCAAGAAGGCGGGTGCCGGAACGCCACGAAGCCGCGTCCGGAGGTCCGGACGCGGCTTCGTGGGCTCTCGGATTCGCTCAGCCCGCTCCGGCGAAGGTCGTCGCTTCGGGAGGGGCCGTCGCGTCATTCCGGGACCGCGGAGCAGAGCCCGGAACCCAGAACCGCCGACGCGCCGGGTTTCTGTACCCTCGATGTTTGTGGGTTCCGGGATCGCCAGAAGCGCCCCGGAACGACGGTGTCCAACCAGGACGCCGGGATTCAATGCCGGTAATGCTGGATCCGGGTCGTCCGCAGGCCGGCGAGGCCGTGCTGGTCGATGGAGAACTGCCAGCTTAGGAATTCCTCGGTGGTCAGCGTGTAGCGCTTGCATGCCTCCTCAAGGCTGAGGAGGCCGCCGCGCACCGCGGCCACGACTTCGGCCTTGCGCCGGATCACCCAGCGACGGGTGCTCGGGGGCGGAAGATCCGCGATCGTCAGAGGGCTGCCGTCGGGCCCGATCACGTACTTCACTCTCGGGCGGCTCGGTTCGGTCATGATACGCTCTACACTCGACTGACCTGTCGAGCATTGAAGGTACTTGCGCCCGCTTAAGAGATGTTGAAGCGAGTCACTCAGATATGATTCGTTAAGTGCCACTTGTGGACAACCCGATGGTCTGCACGCTGGACAGCGGCACTTTCTGCGAGCCCATCACCAGCACAGGCGTCGTCCCGCTGAGATCGACCTCGTCCACGGTGCCGGTCAGGCTCGTATCGACCGCCACCGCCGCGCCGGTCGCATCCGTGGCCGAAACCTTGATCGAATAATTCCCGTTCGCCGCGCTCAGGCCCGCCGAGGTCTTGCCGTTCCACGTGTAAGTCTGGCTGCCGGCGGTGAGCGCGGTGGTCTGCGTGGCCACGACGTTGTTCTTGGAGTCCAGGATCGTAATCACCGCCTTCGAGGTGGCCCGGGCGGGGGAGAGCGTCCAAGAGGCCGAGCCGTTCGACAGCTGCGAGGCGCTGCCATCCGCCGTCACGGTCTTGCCGATGTAGCTCGTGGCCGAGGCCGAACTCGCCGATTGCGACGCGCTCAGGATGCTGTCGAGGCGATCGTTCGACTTGAGCTGCTGCTCGACACCGGCGAACTGCACCAACTGCTGCGTGAACTGGTTGGTGTCCATCGGGTCGAGGGGATTCTGGTTCTTGAGCTGCGTGGTCAGCAGCGTCAGGAACTGCGTGAAGTTGCTGGCGATCTCGGTCGCGTTGCCGCTGCTGCCCGACGACGAGCCCGTCTTGGACGTCGTGCTGGTGAGGCTGGATATGCCGCTCGTCATGCTGGTCTCTCCCATGCCGCGTCGTGGCGCAGGGCCCGGACGCGCGCTGTGTCTGTGCCGGTCCGCGAGGCGGTTGCCGCCCGCGCCGCCTAGATTCTCATGTCGACGCCGCCGTAGCCGCGCAGGAAGCGGATCGGGGCGACGTCCTGTGGGGCCTCGGCCTGATCACGGGGCCAGTCCGCTCCGCCGCCGCGGGGAGAGTCGCCCTGCTGGCCGCCGCTGCCGCCGTTCGGAGCACTGCCGTCGCCCCGCAGCGACAGGTTGAGGCCGCCGCCGGCGGGATCGAAGCCGGCTTGGGACAGTGCCTGCTGCAACTGGCCGGCATCGCGCTGGAGCAGGGCGAGCGTCTCCGGCCGGTCGACCACGAGGTGGGTCATGACCCGGCCATGCGCCTTGTCGATCTCCAGCTTGACGTCGATGCGCCCGAGTTCGGCCGGATCGAGCCGGATCTGGAACTCGTTGGATCCGCGCAGGGAGCGCAGGCCGATGGTCATCGGTACCTGACCGATGGGGATCGGCGTGTCGGTCTGGACTGGCGCGGCGGTCTGGGTCGGGGCAGCGGCGCCCTGCGCGGCATTCGTCGCGCCGGCGGCCGCGCTGGGCGGCACCGGCGGCGTCGGGGCGCCCTGCGCGGCCGGGGGCGTGCCCTCAAGCGGATTTGCGCCCCGGCCCGCGTCGGCCAGAGCGGCGAGGAAATCCTGGCCGTCCCGGTCCGATGACGCAGCCGCGGAGCCGCCGGCCGTGGGGCCGTCGACCGGGATGCTGCTCTTCTCGGCCTTGCCCAGCCCGCTTCCAGCACCTGCCGCCGTCGCGCCGGGGGGGATTCCGGCGATCCCCGGCACTTCACCGCCAGCGTGGCTGCCGCCCTGTGCACCCGTGCCGGGGAGGCCTGCGGCCGCGCCCGTTCCGGAGGGCGCCGCCCCACCGTCCTGCACGGTCGCCGCGCCGGTGCCGGCGTCCGCGTCGGTCTTGCCCGTTCCGGTCGCCGCACCGCCCTCGGTCAGCGCGGCGATGAGGGCCAGCAGAGAGGCGGAAGGGCCAGAACCAGGCGGCTGGGCAGCGGCGTCGGCCTTCTGCGGCAGCGCCGTCGTCTCCGTCGGCGCCGTGTCACGAGCCGCCGTGTCGCTTGTCTTGGAGGCCGGATCCTGTGCGGTCGCGGCCGCCTCGGAGCGCGGCTGTGCAGTGGACTCCGTCCGGCCTGTCTCCGCGCCGTGCGTCGCCGCCGGTGCCCGAGCTTCCGCACGCGCGTCAGCGGCGGAGCGCGGTGCATCGGCCTGCGTTGCACGCGTCGTCGGAGCCACCGCATCCGCCTGCCGGGCGAGGCCGGCCTTCCTGTCGGCGGCCCGGGCGTCGGTCTGCAGCGCCGAATCCCGCGCACGGTCGCTCGCCGCACGCGCGGCCTCGGCCTGATCGCGCTGATCGGCCTGACGGGTGCGGGCCGACGCGGCCATGTCGCGCTGGTCGGCCGCGCGGGCGCGCGTCTCCGCCGCGTCGTCGCGGGCCTGGGCGGCGCTCAAGGCGGCGCCGAAGCGCTCCTGCGAGGACGTATCGGCCCGGGCGGCCACGCCCGCCGCCTCCCAGCCCGACCGCGGGGCGGACGCAGGCCGCGCGGACGGAATCCAGGTGGTGACATCCAAACGATCCGCCGTACCGCTCGCCATACCGGACTCCTCTCGGCCGCTCCGCAGCAAACCGCGCGCCACCGGATCTTTCGGCTAAGGTGCTGAAAAGCCTCGGTCTCTTTCGCGGCGCTCGGCGCGGCCCTGATCGAACCTGCCGCCCGCCCGGCAGGATCTGCCGAGTGCCGAGGCCGGCTGGCCTGGAAAGCCGGACGAAGTCCCGCTATAGACGGCCCGTGCAGCCAGGGCGCCTCCGGGCCGGCGGCTGCGGATCCTCGCGATGAACGCCCTCGATCTTCCCAAAGCCCCCCACGAGACGCGCGTCGTCGTCGCCATGTCGGGCGGCGTCGATTCCTCCGTGGTCGCGGGCCTGCTGAAGCGGCAGGGCTTCGACGTGGTCGGCGTGACGCTCCAGCTCTACGACCACGGCGCGGCGAGCCACCGCAAGGGCGCCTGCTGCGCCGGCCAGGACATCCACGACGCACGGGCGGCGGCGGAGCATCTCGGCATCCCGCACTACGTCCTCGACTACGAGGACCGCTTCCGAGACGCGGTCATCGAGAAGTTCGCCGAGAGCTATTTGGCTGGCGAGACGCCGATCCCCTGCGTCGAATGCAATCGCACCGTGAAGTTTCGCGACCTCCTGGGTCTTGCCCGGGACCTGAATGCCGACGCCCTGGCCACCGGCCATTACGTGGCGAGCCGGGCACTGCCGGGCGGCGGCCGGGCGCTCCACCGCGCCCTCGATCCCGCCCGGGACCAGAGCTACTTCCTCTACGCCACCACGGCCGAGCAGCTGGATTTCCTGCGCTTCCCCCTCGGCGAGATGGAGAAATCCGAGACCCGTGCGCTGGCGAAGGATCTCGGCCTGTCGCTCGCCGAGAAGCCGGACAGTCAGGACATCTGCTTCGTGCCGCAGGGCCGCTACAGCGACGTGATCGCCCGCCTGCGCCCCGACGCGGCGCGGCCCGGCGAGATCGTCGATCTCGCCGGCCACGTGCTGGGCCGGCACGACGGCATCGTCCACTATACGGTAGGGCAGCGGAAGGGCCTCGGCCTGTCCGGGCCGGAACCGCTCTACGTGGTGCGTCTGGAGCCGGATACGGCGCGGGTGGTGGTCGGACCGCGCATTGCGCTGGCCACGACCCGGATCCGCCTCTCGGATCTGAACTGGCTCGGCGAGGGCCCGGCCGAAACCGTGCGCGACCTGTCGGTGGCGGTGCGCGTGCGCTCGACCCGGCCACCGCGCCCGGCCATGCTCACGGTCGGGCCGGACGGCGCGGCCGAGATCGTGCTCGCCGAGCCCGAGGACGGTGTGTCGCCGGGGCAGGCCTGCGCGATCTATGCGGATGACGGCCCGCGGGCCCGGGTTCTGGGCGGCGGCACCATCCGGCGTGTCGACGCGTTGTCGGCCCGGCCTCGCGAGGCCGCCTGATCTCAATCTCTGGAATCTTTGAACGATGCTGAGCGAGCCGCAGATGGCCGGGCCGAGCACGGCCCTGATGCGCAAGGCCTATGCCCGCTGGGCCCCCGTCTACGACGTGGTCTACGACAAGCTCACCGAGCCCGCGGCCCGCGCGGCGGTGGAGGCGGCGGCCGAGCACGGGCCGCGGATCCTGGAGGCCGGCGTCGGCACCGGGCTGGCGCTGGGCTACTACCCGAAGGCGAGCTTCGTCTGCGGGGTCGACCTCTCCGAGGACATGCTCAAGCGCGCCCGCGCCAAGGTCCGGCGCCGGAACCTGTCCCACGTGAAGGGCCTCCAGGTGATGGATGTCTGCCACCTGGGCTACGCCGATGCGAGCTTCGACGCCGTGGTGGCGCAGTTCCTGATCACCCTGGTGCCCGATCCCGAGGCCGCAATGTCGGAGTTCCTGCGGGTGGTGCGCCCGGGCGGCGGCATCGTGCTCGCCAACCATTTCGGCCAGAGCGAGGGTCCGGTCGCCCGGGTCGAGGAGATTGTGGCGCCGCTCTGCACGAAGATCGGCTGGTCGTCCGACTTCAAGGCGACCCGGATCGAGGCCTGGGCCCGGCGCAACGGCGTCGAGGTCCTGGGATTGAAGCCGACCTTCCCGGGCGGGTTCTTCAAGATTCTGCGGATGCGCAAGCCCGGGTGAGCGAGACCGGCAACGCGCCCGCCGCCGAAGGGCGCGGCAAGGGGCCTGGCGAAGATCGGGGCGAAGGACGCTGGAAACGGCTGCGGCGCTGGCTGCCGCTGGTCCTTCTCCTGACGGTGTCGGTGATCGTCCTGCTCTCAGGGGCCGCCCAGCTCCTGAGCCTCGACCGGCTCCTCGCCTCGCGGATCTGGCTGCGCGGCTTCGTCGACGCCGGCTATCTCCGCGCCCTGGTCGCAGCCTACTGCCTCTATGTCGGGGCCGTGGTCGTTTCGGTACCGGCCACGCTGATCCTGACGATGGTCTGCGGCTTCCTGTTCGGCATCGTTCCGGGGGCGCTCACCGCGGTCTGCGCCGCCACAACGGGCGCCGCCATCGTGTTCGCCATCGGTCGGGGGCCGGGCGCCGACCTGCTGCGGCGCATGGGCGGCACGCGCCTCGCCGGGCTGGCCGAGGGCTTCCGGCGCAATGCCTTCGGCTATATCGCGGTCCTGCGCCTCCTTCCGCTGTTCCCCTTCTGGGTGACCAATCTCGCGCCCGCCGCCTTCGGGGTGAAGATGCGGATCTTCGTGCTCGCGACCTTCCTGGGGCTGCTGCCGGGCGCCATCGTGTACGCCACCACGGGCGCGGGTATCGAGGATGTCGTCGCCGTCCATGAGGCCGCCAGAGCCACCTGCCTGGCGGCGGGGACCGACAACTGCGACAATGCCCTGACCCTGCGGGCGCTCGTCACGCCCAAGATGGTGGCGGGGCTCGCGATGCTGGCCGTTTTCGCCTTGTTCAGCATGCTGCTGAGCCGGCGCGCCAGACGCGGCTGAGAAAGGCGGCCGAGCTGCGCAAACCTCCCCCGGCTGTGTTTTTCCGTGTCTTAAGGGCACATGCAACCGCCTGCGGGTTGATATCGTATAGTGCTCACCGACGAGAGCCTGTATTCCCGCCTGCGAATCTGTGGCTTGCGAACATGTATCCCGCGAAGGCCGGACCCGGCTCGAGCTTTCTTAATCCTCCCTCCGCTGATCCTCATCTGCGATGCCCGCGCGGAGCGTGAACGGCGTGTCCGTCGAGTCCGATCAGGCCGCGGCACCGGTTTCGCCGGCCTCCGCTGAAACTCGCGATCTGCCCGAGCGGCGCACGGCACGTCTCGGCCTGTCGGGGCGGCTGTTCCTCGTCACCGTGGCGTTCGTGGTGGTGGCGGAGGTTCTCACCTACGTGCCGGCGGTGGCCAATTACCGGATCGAGTGGATGTCGGACCGGCTGGCGGCGGCGCAGGTCGCCGCCCTGGTTCTGGACGGCCGGACCGGCGAGCCGGTCTCAGAGGCACTGGAGGGCCGGCTCCTGGCCGGCGTGAATGCCCGGGCCATCGCCGTCCGCGGTGGGGGCGCCCAGCGCCTGCTCGCCATTGAGCCGATGCCCGAGCAGGTCGCCGACACCGTCGATCTGCGCGATGTCACCGCACTGTCGGCGATCCGGGGGGCGTGGCGCACCCTCGTCGCCCCGGTTCAGGAGCCGATCCGCGTGGTCGGAGAGGGGGGCGGCGGTTTCGACCGGGTCGAGATCCTGCTCGACGAGGCGCCGCTGCGCACCGCAATGATCGATTACGCGCTGCGCCTGCTGGTCTCCTCGCTGATCATCGCGGCCGCGGCGGCGGCGCTCGTCTTCGTCGTCCTGCAGGTGCTGATCGTGCGGCCGGTGCGGCGGCTCGCCACCAGCATCACGGCCTTCGCGGACGATCCCGAGGATGCCGGGCGGATCATTGCGCCGTCCCGCCGCAGCGACGAGATCGGCCAGGCCGAGCGGGCGCTGGGACGGATGCAGCGCAGCCTCGCCGATCAGCT
Source organism: Methylobacterium sp. P1-11 (assembly GCF_008329595.1). NCBI lineage: Bacteria > Pseudomonadati > Pseudomonadota > Alphaproteobacteria > Hyphomicrobiales > Methylobacteriaceae > Methylobacterium > Methylobacterium sp. P1-11. The sequence goes on along the minus strand of NZ_NPKS01000002.1, from coordinate 83,879 downwards.
CCGCCAGAAGCGGCGGCTCGCCGAACTGGGGCTCGCAGTCAGCAAGATCAGTCACGAGCTGCGCAACCTTCTCACCGGCGCCCAGCTCCTGGGCGACCGCCTGGAGGGCACCGAGGATCCGACGGTGCAGCGCGTGGCCCCGCGCCTCGTCGGCACGCTCGCCCGGGCAATCCGCTTCTGTGAGGCGACGCTCGCCTACGGGCGCGTCTCCGAGCGGACGCCGCTCCTGGCCAGCACGCCGCTGGCGCCCCTCTTCGCGGAGCTTCCGGATCTCGCAGCGCTGGCGGCGCACCCGGTCTCCGTGGAGGTCGCGGCGGCCGATCTCTCCGTGCAGGCGGATCCGGAGCAACTCGGGCGGGCGCTGGCCAATCTCGTGCGCAACGCCGTGCAGGCGCTGGACGGGGCCGCCGTGCCGGAGGCCGCGGTGCGCGTCGTGGCCTCCCGCGCGGCGCCGGGCCGGATCACGATCTTGGTCGCCGATAATGGCCCCGGCCTGCCCGCGCGCGCCCGGGAGAACCTGTTCGCGCCGTTTCAGGGGTCCATGCGCTCCGGCGGCACGGGTCTCGGCCTGCCGATCGCCGCCGAGCTGATCGGGATCAACGGTGGCACGCTCACCCTCGACGCAAGCGAGGCTGGGGCGCAGTTCCGGATCGTACTGCCGGAGGGTTGACGCGGTCCCGCCCTGCCGACCCCCTCACGCCGTCGTCGCTCCCTCGCGAGGAGGCGAACGGAAACGCGCCCGCGGGGTTACTCGGCCGCGGCCCGGACCGGCTCGCCGACCCGGATGCCGAGATCGGCCAGCAGGGCCGCGTCGTCATCCTGCCCGTTATTGGCGGTCGTGAGCAGCCGCTCGCCGTAGAAGATCGAGTTGGCGCCCGCGAGGAAGCACAACACCTGCGCCTCACGGGTGAGGCTCTTGCGGCCGGCGCTCAGACGGACCCGGGACCGGGGCATCACGATCCGCGCCGTGGCGCACATCCGCACGAGGTCGAACGGATCGACCGCCGGCTGGTCTTCCAGCGGGGTGCCGGGCACCGCCACCAGGGCGTTGATCGGCACGCTCTCGGGGTGGGGCGCGTGGTTGGAAAGCACCTGGAGCATCGCGGCACGATCGGTGACGCCCTCGCCCATGCCGACGATGCCGCCGCAGCACACGCCGATCCCGGCTTCCCGGACATGCGCGAGGGTCTGCAGACGCTCGTCGTAGGTGCGGGTGGAGATGATGTCCTCGTAGTAATCCGGACCGGTATCGAGGTTGTGGTTGTAAGAGGTCAGGCCGGCCTCGGCCAGCCGCCCGGCCTGGGAGGGCGTGAGCATGCCGAGCGTCACGCAGGCCTCCATGCCGAGGCCGCGCACGCCGCGCACCATGGCGAGCACCGCGTCGAATTCCGGGCCGTCCTTCGGCTGGCGCCACGCGGCGCCCATGCAGAAGCGCTGGGCGCCTGCGGCCTTGGCGGCGGCGGCCTCGGCCAGCACGGTCTCCACCGGCATCAGCCGCTCGCGCGCGACGCCCGCACCCTTGTGATGGGCCGATTGCGGGCAGTAGGCGCAATCCTCCGGGCAGCCGCCGGTCTTGATCGACAGGAGCGAGGCCCGCTGGATGTCGGCAGGATCGTTGTGCCGGCGGTGAACCTGCGCGGCCCGGAACACGAGGTCCATCAGCGGCAGGTCGTGGATCGCGCGGATCTCCGCCACGCTCCAGTCGTGGCGGATGTCGCCGAGGTCGGTCTGCTGGGAACCGGGAAGGGAAGTCGCGCTCATCCGGTGTTTGAGCCGGATCGGCGACCAGAAATCAAGCGGGCCGGGTGCCCGAAATCCCTGCGGACGGGTCAGTCTGGACGATCATGCCGTACCAACCGAGGCCGCGATACGTCTCGTAGCCCGGAGTTCGGTGGAACGCCGTGACCGTCCCGGTCCGCGGATCCTGCACGATCCCGCGCGTGCGACCGTCCAGTCGGCAGGACACCCGCTCGGTCAGGAGCCCGGTCTGATCGGAGGCCGCCAGGACCCGGCCGCCGGCATCCACCAAGAGCGCGCGGGTGCGCCCCCGATCCTCCGGCGCGACACGGATCCCGGAGACGATCGTGTGGGCCTGGGGCGCCCAGTCGAAATGGATCGCCAGGACTCCGAGCGGGGCGCCATCCGCCCGGCCGTCCGCCCGCACGCTCGCCGCGTAGGTGGCGACATGCGCGCCGCCCAGCCCATCCTCCTGACGCACGTCGGCACAGACGAAGGCGTCCCCGCTCTGCAGGGCAACCGCGTCCCGGAACCAGGCTTCGCCCGCGACGCTTCGGCCCTGCAACCCGGGATAGCGATTCGCGCGGCCCGTCGCGAGGATGCGGCCATCCAGGCCGCAAATCCAGAGATCGAGATAAACCGTATAGGCCGAGAGGATGACGCCGAGGCGCTCGCTCGCGAAGGCCGCGGCGGCCGGGCTGGGATCGGCCGCGCAGGCGACGACGGCGGCATCGGTCGCCCACCAGCGCACGTCGCAGGTCCGCTCGTAAAGGTTGCGGTCGATCAGCTCGACCGCATTCAGCGCGAGGTCGACCAGCCGCTCGCCCTGCACCCGGCCGGCCATCGCTTCCACCGTGCGCTGCAGCTCGACGATGCGGCCGGCCAGGTGCAGTTCCAGCTCGCCGGCGATGACATCCACGGATTCGCCGAGCGCGCGCACCTCCTGGGCGACGACCGCGAATCCGCGCCCCTGCTCGCCGGCGCGTGCAGCTTCGATCAGCGCGTTGAGCGCGAGGATCTTGGTCTGCGCCGTGATCCGCCGGATCCGGCCGGTCTTCTCCTGCGCCGCCTGCTTGACGGCATCGGCCAGGATCTCGATCGACCTGAGTGTCGGCGGCTCGGAGTCCGATCCGGGGCCTCGGTTATCAGGAAAATCAGATGTCGTACTCATGCCCGACCCGACCAGCGATGCGGGTATTTTACAGATAGAGTATAACGCGGGCTTAACTGGCAAAAATAATAATATAACTTACAATACTGGAAGCTTGCTGGAATTCAATCGAGAGTATGTAGCATGCCTGCCGGACGGCAGAATCCGACGATCATTGATATCAGTGAGGTTTCATGGGCCGCCGCCGCCCGGATCCGGGCGGCGGCGTGGCATGTCAGTCCGTCGGCTCGCCGGACGAGACCTTGGCGGTCCAGTCATCGAAGGCGATCACCTTCTGGCGCTGCTCGCCGAGCCGGTCGATCCGCAGGACCATCTCGTCGCCGGGCTTCAAGTAGCGTGGCGGCTTCATGCCGAGGCCGACACCCGGCGGGGTGCCGGTGGTGATCACGTCGCCGGGCTCCAGCAGCATGAAGTGCGACGTATAGGCGACGAGTTGGGGCACGTCGAAGATCATCGTCGCGGTGGAGCCGGTCTGGCGGCGCTCCCCGTTCACGTCGAGGCTCATGGCGAGGTTCTTCAGGTCGGGAATCTCGTCCAGCGTCACCAGCCAGGGACCGAGGGGGCCGAATGTCGGCGCGCTCTTGCCCTTGGTCCAGGTCGGACCCCGGTTCATCTGCCATTCGCGCTCGGAGACGTCGTTGCAGATGCAGGCGCCCGCCACGTAGTTCAGCGCCTCGTTGGCGTGGACGTAGCTGGCCCGCCGCCCGATCACCACGGCGAGTTCCACCTCCCAGTCGGTGCTGTGCGAGCTCTTGGGGATGATCACCGTGTCGTTTGGCCCGCACAGGCTCGACGGGGCCTTGTTGAAGATGATCGGCTCCGCGGGGATCGGCGAGCCGGTCTCGGCGGCGTGGTCGGCGAAGTTCAGGCCGATGGCCACGACGTTGCGCGTGCCGCCCACGCAGGGGCCGAGCCGCACGTCCGGCGGCAGCTTCGGCAGGGTCTCGGGATCGAGGGCCCGCAGTCGCGCCAGCGACTCGGGCGCGAGCGCTGGCCCGGCGATGTCGCGCACGATGCCCGAAAGGTCGCGCAGCCCGCCGTTCGCATCCACGAGGCCGGGCTTCTCGTCGCCGCTCGGGCCGTGCCGGAAGAGCTTCATGGCCGCACTCCTCATCCTTCCCTGAACCGGTCTGCGCCGGACGGCGGGACCATGGCCGGGCCTCGACCTAGGTGCAAGGCCGGCGGCGGCGGTGCTGCGTCGGTGCGGCGCCCCGGCGTGTGTCGCAGCCGGGCAACAGGGCGGCGGAAAAGTGCATGGTCCGCAGTCTCAGGATTTATTGTTCCTGTCGCTGCATGTTCGGATCAGTTCGGCGCAAGACTGAGTAAGACAGGTATCTCTTGGATTTCGGGTGTCACGAAGCCACGCATTCCGATTGCTCCATTGATCATCTTCTCGGTCTGCAAACTGAACAGGATCATTGCGGTCCTGCCCTCGAAACCGGCACCATGCGGGGAAGGTCGCCGCATAACGGGTCTCGAACAATCGACGGCGCCCATCAGAACGAAGATGTGGGGGACGAGATGGGTGGGACAGTGCGCGCCGCGTTGCTGGCGGCGACTGCGGTGATCCTCGGCGCCGGGCAGGCGCAGGCGGGGGCGTTCGGGATCCGGGAGCAGAGCACGCAGGCCCAGGGGCTGTCCTACGCGGGCGCCGCATCGGGATCGGGCGGCGTCTCGTCGATCTTCTGGAATCCCGCGACCATCACGATGAATCCGGGCTTCGTCGCGGAGCAGAACTTCACCTATATCGGCCTCTCCTCCGAGATCCGCCCCGCGCCGGGCACCAATCCGGGCTTCGCGCGGCTGGGCGGCTCGGGCGAACTCGGCCAGGGCGCGATCGTGCCGGCAGGCGCGACCTCGTACCAGCTGAACGACCGCCTGTGGCTCGGACTCTCGACGGGCGCCCCTTTCGGCCTCATCACCAAGCCGAACCAGTTCTGGTCCGGCGAGGTCTATGGACGCTCGTCGCGGATCTTCTCGCTGGCGATCAACCCGGTTATCGGGTTCAAGGTCAACGAGTGGCTCTCGATCGCGGCCGGCCCGAACATCGAGTATTTCCGCCTGACCCTGCGCCAAGCGCTGCCGATCCCCGGCATCCTGCCGACCTCCTACCCGAGTTCCTTCCTCAAGGGTGAATCCTGGGGCGTGGGCTTCACCGCGGGCGCCACGCTGACGCCGCGCGACGGGACCGTGCTGGGCATCGGCTACCGCTCCTCGGTCCACCACGACATCGACGGTTCGATCGGCGTGCCGCTGGTCGCCCTGGCACCCCTCGCCGGTCAGGTCCGCGCGCGGCTGAACACGCCCGACAAGCTGAGCGTCGGTCTTACGCAGGCAATCTCGCCTGTGGCCCGGGTGAACCTCGGATTCGAGTGGGACAATTGGTCGAGGCTCGGCAATATCGGCATCGTGTCCAAGACCCTCGGCCTGCCGGTGAACAACCTGCCGCTCAACTACAAGGACGGGTTCACCTACGCGATCGGTGCCGAGTACGATGCATCGCCGAACCTGACGCTGCGGACCGGCTTCGCCTACGAGACCTCGCCGATCGACTTCCGCAACCGGTCGGTGCGGCTTCCGGACGGGGACCGCTACATCGCCTCGCTCGGCGCCAGCTACCGCTGGAGCCAGCAACTGACGCTGAACCTCGCCTACTCGCACTTCTTCCTCGACCGGTCGCGGATCCTGGCGGGCATCGGCCGCGACTACAACGTCAGCAACATCGCCTTTGCGGGCGTCGTGGATTCCAGCGCCGACATCGTCTCGGTGGGCTTCCGCTACGTGTTCGGCGCCCCGCCGGCCCCGGCTCCGGCGCCGCTCGTGCGGAAGTACTGAGGGCCTGTCCAAGCCCGAAGTCCCGTCGCGCACCATTCGGGCGCGACGGGAAAAGTCCAATCCCTGTGCCCCTCCCGTGGCGTCCGCGGCGCTGGGCTTCGCAATAGACTTTCCGGCGTCTTACTGCCTTCCGGTGGCCTCCTTCGAGGCTGCTGCACAGCACCTCAGGACGCGGCCCCAATTGGGTTGTTCCGCGTCGGACGGGACCGAGGCCGTACCGAGGAGCCGCCGGACCTGCGCCGGCTCGTTCGGTCGGCACCGCCGACCCCCACCGGAAAGGCGCGACGCTCAGGCGCGCATCCGCACATAGGTCCCGGGCGCTGGACCCAGGGATTGCAGCGCATCGCCGCCCGGCTGACGGGCGGGCACCCGCTCCGGGGCCTGCGCCTCGATCCACTGGAACCAGTAGGGCCACCACGAGCCCTTGGTCTCGACCGCGGCCCTGATCCACTCCTCGAGGGTTCCCTTCACGGGGCCGCCGGTCCAGTAGCCGTATTTCGGCTTGGACGGCGGATTGATCACGCCGGCGATGTGGCCCGAGCCCGCGAGCACGAAGTCGACCTTACCGCCGAACACTTTCGAGCCCTCGAAGACCGAGAGGGCGGGCGCGATGTGGTCCTCGCGTGTGGCGAGGTTGAAGATCGGGACCTGCACTTTCTTGAGGTCCAGGCGAACGTTGCCGAGTACCATCCGCCCCTGCGCCAGCGTGTTGTCGAGGTAGCAGTTGCGCAAGTAGAAGGAATGATTGGCCGCCGGCATGCGGGTGGCGTCGGAATTCCAGTACAGCAGATCGAAGGCCGAAGGCGCCTTGCCCTTGATGTAGTTGTTCACGACGTAGGGCCAGATCAGATCGTTCGGCCGGAGCATGTTGAAGGCGTTCGCCATCCGGGCGCCCTCCAGGTAGCCATGCTCGGCCATGCGTGCCTCGACCTGTCGGATTTGCTCCTCGTCGGCGAAGACCTTCAGGTCGCCCGCATGGGTGAAGTCGACCTGCGTGGTCAGCAGCGTCGCGCTCTTGATGCGCCGGTTGCCGGTGGCGGCCTGCATGGCGAGCGTCACGGCCAGCAGCGTGCCGCCGACGCAGTATCCGGCCGCCGTCACCTGGTTCTCGCCGGTGGCGACCCCGATCGCGTCGATGGCCGCCTCGATCCCCTCACGCATGTAGGACTCGAAGTCCTTGTCGGCGTGCCGCGAATCCGGGTTCACCCACGAGATGCAAAAGACCGTCAGGCCCTGGTCGACCATCCATTTCAGGAAGCTCTTCTGCGGATTGAGGTCGAGGATGTAGAACTTGTTGATCCAGGGCGGCACCATCAGAAACGGGCGCCGCAGCACGGTCTCGGTGGTGGGCGCGTACTGGATCAGCTCGATCAGGTCGTTGCGGAACACCACCTCGCCGGGGGTGACCGCCATGTTGCGACCGACCTCGAACCCGCTCGGGTCGGTCTGGCGTACGCGCAGCTGCCCGCCGCCGGCCGCCAGATCCTCCTCGTACATCTTCAATCCGCGGACGAGGTTGGCGCCGTTCTCCTGCAGGGTGTGGCGGATCAGCTCCGGGTTGGTCGGCAGGAAGTTCGACGGCGAGAGCATGCTGCTGAGCTGGCGCAGGTAGAACTGCGCTTTGTGGCGCGTATGTGCGTCGAGCCCCTCGGCCTCGTCCACGAGGCTCTCGGCCCAGCGGGTGGCGAGCAGGTAGGCCTGCTTGATGAAGTCGAAATACGGGTTGCTCGACCACTCGGCATGGGCGAAGCGCGCGTCCCGGGGCTCGGGCAGCGCCACCGGTTCAGCGGGCTGGCCCTGCAGGCGCAGGTAGGTTGAGCCCCAGAGCGACAGGAAAGCCTGCGACAGGCGGGCCTGGGCCTCGGCGCTGCGGTTCGGATCGGCGAGCCAGGTTTCGGCCACCTGACCGAGCACCTTGGCCGCCTCGTTCATCTCGCCGCCGGGCGTGCCCGCCTGCCCCTCTGGCCCGAGGAGGCGGGCGACGTTACGCCCCATCGCCTCGACGAACTGTCCGGCATTGCGGGAAATGGCCTCGAAATCCGGCATCGGGGCGACCGTGCCGTCCGGCATCGGGCCGTTCGAGACCGACTTCGGAGGGGCGGTCCGATCCGGCGCCTGCGGGCTCGTCAAGCGTGCCTCCCTGTGCTTCATCTGTTGACCCGATGGCGCGGGCCTCGTTTCCGACAAAATAAGGAGCGAGCCAGAGTTTTCGCCAGCCCGGCTCTGGACGTCGCCGAAACATCCGGCCGATCTTTTCATACGCATGTGACGATGGATCGTGCCATTTTGAACCCCGCCGTCCGTCCGCATCGCGCCGGTCCGTTGTCTCGCCTGACCTGCACGGTCGGCCTGGGACTGCTGGTCGGCGCGCTCGGAGCCTGCTCGGGCGACGTCGTCCGCTCGCTGGCCTCCGATGCAGGCTACGGGCCGCGGGTCGTTGCGGCCCCGGATTTCGTCACGGACACGCGGAACAAGGCGCAGCCCGACTTCATGCCGGTGGGCGTCGACGCGCCGAAGCGGCCGGTCCGGGCCAAGTCGGTTTTGGGCCAGAAGGCCCTGGAGGCGGAACTGGAGGGCGCCCGCGGCCGCAACGAGGCCCGGGGACGGGCCGCCGCGAGCGCCGGGCGAGGCGCCGCCGCCACCATCAAGCCGGCCCCGGCGGCGCCGCAATAGCCGGCCTTTTTTCAGGGTCGGCGGCGGCCCACAACTCTGCTAGAGCAAGTGGTTCGCGCGACCGGCCCAGACGAGAGACGCCAGATTCGGGACGCGCCGATGGACACGCCCATGACCGACTTCCACCGCATCAAGCGACTGCCGCCCTACGTCTTCGAGCAGGTCAACCGGATCAAGGCCGCCGCCCGAGCGCAGGGTGCCGACATCATCGATCTCGGCATGGGCAACCCGGATCTCGATGCTCCGAAGCACGTCATCGCCAAGCTGTGCGAGACGGCCGGGCGGCCGCGCACGGATCGCTACTCGGCCTCCAAGGGCATTGCCGGCCTCCGCAAGGCCCAGGCCAGCTACTACCAGCGCCGCTTCGGCGTGACACTGAACCCCGACACGCAGGTCGTGGCGACCCTCGGCTCGAAGGAGGGGTTCGCCAACATGGCCCAGGCGATCACCGCCCCGGGCGATGTCGTGCTGGTGCCGAACCCGAGCTATCCGATTCACGCCTTCGGCTTCCTGATGGCCGGCGGCGTCATCCGCTCGGTGCCGGCCGAGCCGACCCCGGCGATGTTCCCCGCCCTCGAGCGGGCCATGCGCCACTCGATCCCGAAGCCGGTGGCGCTGGTCGTGTGCTACCCGTCGAATCCGACCGCCTACGTGGCGAGCCTCGACTTCTACCGGGACCTCGTGGCCTTCGCGAAGCAGCACGAGCTGATCCTGCTGTCGGACCTCGCCTACGCGGAGGTCTATTTCGACGACAACCCGCCGCCGTCGGTGCTGCAGGTGCCCGGTGCCATCGACTGCACGGTGGAATTCACCTCGCTGTCGAAGACCTACTCGATGGCCGGCTGGCGGATGGGCTTCGCGGTGGGCAACGAGCGCCTGCTCGCGGCGCTCACCCGGGTGAAGTCCTACCTCGATTACGGCGCCTTCACGCCGATCCAGGTCGCCGCGACCGCCGCCCTCAACGGGCCGGACGACTGCATCCACGAGATGCGCAGCATCTATCGGAAGCGCCGCGACGCGCTGGTCGAATCCTTCGGCAAGGCCGGCTGGACCATCCCGTCGCCCGCCTCCTCGATGTTCGCCTGGGTGCCGATCCCCGAGCGCTACCGGGAGCTGGGCAGCCTCGAATTCTCCAAGCTGCTCCTGGAGAAGTCCGATGTGGCGGTCGCCCCCGGCATCGGCTTCGGCGAGTTCGGCGACGAGTATGTCCGCATCGCGCTCGTGGAGAACGAGCAGCGCATCCGGCAGGCGGCGCGCAACATCCGCCGGTTCTTCGACGGCACCGACAAGACGCTGCACAACGTCGTTCCGATGGCCCGGGCCGGCTAGCCGGGCCCGCGCAGATTGTTGCCGCGGGGCGACAGGCGCCGTCAAAGGCGTCGGCGCCCCGCGCCGGCGCTTGTCAGGGCGGGGCGCGATGGCCAGGGTCAGGTGCGGGGGTCTTCCCGCGTCCCGAGTGTCGCATGCGCCGCCTGAACCTGATCGCCGCCCTGCTGCTCGCCGCCGCGGCCTCGGCCTGTGCGCCGAACCCGATCATCGCCCGGGATCCGATCCCCGCACCGGGACCGGCGGACGTGTACGCGTGCGACTCGAAGCCGTTGCCGGTCAACGCCTTCATGACGGATTGCCGCCCCGTTCCGGCGAGCCCGCAGGTCGTGCTGCGCGCGCGCGGCTGATGCCGCCCGGGAGTTTCGGTAACCGGTCGATTCGGATGCGCCGGACAAGCCGCCCGCGATCAGCTAGACTGTAGGCCAGATGCCGGCTCGTCCGGCCCCCTGACGGAGCATCGCGTGAGCACCAAGACCCTGATCGCCGCCGGATTCCTCGCCCTCCTGGCGGGGCAGGGCGCCTCGGCCTCCGACGCCGCCTACCCGCCGGCGCCCTACCAGCCCCGCGCCTTCGTGTTCACCGCCCCGAACGGGCCGACCGTTCTGGAGACGGAGGGCTGCTGCCAGGTCGTCGTACCGCCGGGCCGGCCCGATCTCGCCCAGCCCGCGGTGCCGGTGGTCGAGGTGATGAACGGCGGCGGCTTCGGCTACACCGGGTTCGACTACTACAACGACCAGATCACCGAGGGGCGGTTCGGCGCGCGCAAGCGGCCGAAGGAGTACGTGATCGCCCCATCCTACATCGTGCCGCCGCGCTACTGAGCCGCCAGGTCTCCCGGGGTCTCAATCCTTCTGCGGATTGTGGCCCCAGTTCATGAGCGACATCCGCCACGGCGAGTCGGGGTCCTTCCGGGCCTCGCCGCCCTGCTTGAGGTGGCGATGGACGTAGCCCACGACCTTCCGCATGGCGGCGTAGTCGTCATCCGTCAGGTCGGCCTTCTTCGTATCCTTGATCGCCAGGATCCGCCGGCCCATCTCGTGGCCGGTCGACTCGCCGCCGTCCTTCTTCTGGCCGACCTCCCGGCTCGCCTCGCTGTCGAGATGCTTCTTCAGCGCCGCCGGCGTCATGTTGACGGCCTCGTTGAAGTCCTGCCACGTCGCCGCGTGATCGTCGTCCGCCATCCGCTTGCCTCCTCGGCCGTGTCGCTCGTGCCCGACAACGCGCCTGACAGGCGCCGGCTCGGGACCATCCCTGCGGTCGGGCGCCGCACAGGCGCCAGGCGACGCGGCACGGAAGCGTTTACAGCCCGGCCCCCGGGGGGTATCACCCCGGCCCACGAGCCCTTACGCCTTTCCCACCCCCATTCCCGAAAAACCAGATGCGCGCCGAGATCGAGCAAGCCTCGGATGCCGCCAAGCAGTCTATAGGGCTGCTGAGGAGGCATCTTTGACTGGGATACAGTCGATAAACGCCTCGCGGAGCTGAACGCCGCTTCCGAGAACCCGGACCTCTGGAACGATGCCGAGGCCGCCCAGAAGGTCATGCGCGAGCGCCAGCAGCTCGACGAGGCCGTCACGGCGATCAAGAAGCTCGAGCGCGATCTCGAGGACGGCGCCACGCTGATCGAACTCGGCGAGATGGAGGGCGACGAATCCTCGATCCGCGAGGGCGAGGCCGCGATCCTGGCCGTCGAGAAGGAGGCCGCGAGCCGGCAGGTCGAGACCCTGCTGTCCGGCGAGGCCGACGGTTTCGACACCTATCTCGAGGTCCATGCCGGCGCCGGCGGCACCGAGAGCCAGGACTGGGCCAACATGCTCCAGCGCATGTACGCCCGCTGGGCCGAGCGCCGGAAGTACAAGGTCGAGGTCGTCGAGATGACCGACGGCGAAGAGGCCGGAATCAAGGGCGCCACGCTCCTGATCAAGGGCCACAACGCCTATGGCTGGCTCAAGACCGAGTCCGGTGTGCACCGGCTGGTGCGGATCTCGCCCTACGATTCCAGCGCCCGGCGGCACACCAGCTTCGCCAGCGTCTGGGTCTATCCGGTGATCGACGACCGGATCGAGATCGAGATCAAGGAATCCGACTGCCGGATCGACACCTACCGGTCGTCGGGCGCCGGCGGCCAGCACGTCAACACCACCGACTCGGCGGTGCGCATCACCCACAATCCCACCGGGATCGTGGTGGCGTGCCAGCAGGAGCGCTCGCAGCACAAGAACCGGGCGACCGCCTGGAACATGCTGCGCGCCCGGCTCTACGAGGCCGAGTTGAAGAAGCGCGAGGAGAAGGCCAACGCCGAGGCCGCCTCCAAGACCGATATCGGTTGGGGCCACCAGATCCGGTCCTACGTGCTGCAGCCGTACCAGCTGGTGAAGGACCTGCGCACTGGCACCCAGTCCACCGATCCGGACGAGGTGCTCGACGGCGACCTCGACCCGTTCATGGAGGCTTCGCTCGCCCAGCGGGTCTACGGCGGCAGCGAGGCGGTCGAGGATATCGACTGATCGGCCGGCAGGGCGTGACCCTGCCGGAGATCGTCGTTTCAAGTCTTGGTACCTCCAATCAGAACACCTCATCCCGAGGTGCCGGAGCGCAGCGGAGGCCTCGAAGGAGCCCTCCGGCCGGCCGCGCGATCCCTGGAGGCCTCCTTCGAGGCCCGCTGACGCGGGCACCTCGGGATGAGGGTGTCGTTGGGATAGAGCCCCGCATCCCCGGACTGATATCCCTCAATATCCCAGCGCGGCCCCATCCTTGCGCGGGTCCGATCCGGCCGCCAACGTGCCGGACTTGCGGTCGATCCAGATGACCTGCCCGCCGCCGAGCGGCAGCGGCGCGCGGATCGCCGGGTGGCCGCGTTCCTTCAGCCCCGCCATCACGGTGTCGGAGATCCCGCCCTCCACCTCCAGGCTGCCGCCATAGGCGAAGCTGCGCGGGGCATCGAGTGACTCCTGCACGTCGAGCCCCCGGTCGAGGAGACCGGAGAGCAGCTCGACATGCCCCATGGCCTGGTAGTGGCCGCCCATGACGCCGAACGGCGCGACCGCCTGCCCGTCCTTCATCAGCATGCCGGGGATGATCGTGTGCATCGGCCGCTTGCCCGGTCCGACGCTGTTCGGGTGACCGCCCTCCGTGCGGAAGGACAGGCCGCGATTGTGCAGCAGCACGCCGCTCTCCGGCGCCAGGATGCCCGAGCCGAAGCCCTGGAAGATCGAGTTGATCAGCGACAGCGCGTTGCCGTCCCGGTCGACCACGCAAAGGTAGACCGTGTCCTTGTGGGCGCGGCCCTCGGCCATTTCGCGGGCGATCTCGGGATAGATCTCCGGCTCGCGGGCCCGGCCCATGTCGATCGCCCCGTGGGCGGCGGCCCTCCAGGCGTCGGAGAGCAGGTGCTCGACCGGCACGTTGGCGAGGGCCGCGTCGCCGAACAGCACGTCGCGGTGATGGTAGCCCTGCTTGCACACCTCGGCGAAGAGGTGGAGCCGGTCGAGCTCCGACAGCGCGCCGACATCGTAGTGCGACAGCACGTTGAGCATCATCAGCGCCGCCAGCCCCTGGCCGGCGGGCGGGCACTCGTAGACGTCGTAGCCGCGGTAGCGGGTCGAGACCGGCACGACCACGTCGGGCCGGGCGGCGGCGAAGTCGTCCAGGGTGTGCAGGCCGCCGAGGGCCTTCAGCCGGCTCACCATGTCCTCGGCGACGGGGCCCGTGTAGAAGGCGCGCGCGCCCGCCTCGGCGATCTTCCGGAGCGTCGCCGCGAGCTTCGGCAGGCGGACCACGCTGCCGATCGCCGGCGCCTGTCCGCCGGGCAGGTAGGTCCCGGCGGCGTGCGGATCCGCGGCCACGCGCTCGGCGCCGCGCAGCCAGTCCCAGCCGACCCGCTGCTGGATCACGAATCCGTCCTCCGCGTAGCGGATCGCCGGCTGAAGCAGCTCGCCGAGGGACCGGGTCCCGTGCTCGCGCACCAGCAACTCCCAGGCCGCGACCGCGCCCGGCACCGTGACGGCGTGGGGCGAGGTCGGGGTGATCGCGACGCCGTGCTCTGCGTACCAGTCGGGCGTCGCGGCGGCCGGGGCCCGGCCTGACCCGTCGAGGGCGATGGGCTTCGTCGCGCCCGCGGGGGCATAGAGGGCGAAGCAATCGCCGCCGATGCCCGTCATGAGTGGATCGACCACGCATTGCACGGCGACCGCCGCGATCCCGGCATCGACGGCGTTGCCGCCGCCGCGCAGAACCTCAATGGCGGCGAGCGTGGAGAGCGGGTGCGAGGTCGCGACGGCAGCGTTGGCGGCGTAGACCGGGGAGCGGCCGGGGGCGGAGAAGTCTCTCACGGGATGTCCTGCTGTACTGAACGGGTTAGAGGCTGCCTGATCCAAAATGCGCCCTCATCCTGAGGTGCCGGAGCGAAGCGGAGGCCGCGAAGGAGGGCTCCAGAGATCGCGCGGCTGGCTGGGGCCCTCCTTCGAGGCCCGCTTCTCGGTCACCTCAGGATGAGGTGGAGAATGGGAGAGGCCGTGTAAGGCGCTCACGCGTGCTGCCCGCACGGCATCGCCACCCAGTGCCCCGGCGCCACTTCGGTGAGCGGCCCGTCGGGCGGCTGACCGTGGCCGGCGAGGTCCCGCGCGGCGAGGCGGGCGCGCTCCTCGGCCGGATGCGGCACTGGCACAGCGGCGAGCAGGCGGCGCGTGTAGGGATGGCGCGGATCCGCGTAGAGCGCGTCGGCCTCGGCCAGCTCGACGATCCGCCCGCGCCAGAGAACTGCGACCCGGTGGCAGAGGTAGCGCACCATCCGCAGGTCGTGGGAGATGAACAGGTAGGACAGGCCCATTTCGTCCTGCAGGTCCTGCAGCAGATTCACCACCTGCGCCTGGATCGAGACATCGAGCGCCGCGATCGGCTCGTCGGCGACGATGAAGCTGGGTTTGAGGGCGATCGCCCGGGCGATGCAGATGCGCTGCCGTTGGCCGCCCGAGAATTGGTGCGGGTAGCGCCCCATGAAACGCGGATCGAGCCCGACCCGCTGGAACAAAGCCGCTACCGCCTCCCGCCGCTCCGGGCCGCGCATGTCGCGCCGGTGCAGCTTGAACGCCTCCGCGACGTAGTCGCCCGCGCTCATCCGCGGGTTGAGGGCCGCGTAGGGGTCTTGGAACACCGTCTGGATCCGGGCGCGCATCTTCCGCATTGCGCCGGCCGAGAGCTTGGCGAGGTCGGTGCCCTCGAACGCGATGGTGCCGGAGGTCGGCGGATTGAGCATCGTCACGGCTCGGCCGATGGTCGACTTGCCGGAGCCGGATTCGCCGACGAGGCCCAGGGTCTCGCCGGGGCGGATGTCGAAGCTGACACCCTCGACGGCGCGGAACACCGAGGCCTTGCCACCCCACCACGAGCGCAGGGGATAGTGCTTGGACAGGTCGCGCACCGAGACGATCGGACGATCCTGAACGCTCACCGGGCCACCTCCTGACGCAGCAGGTTCGGCAGGTCGTACCAGGCGGCGACGAGATGGCCGGGGGCGGCGCCGGGCGCCTGCGCCAGGGGCGGCATCTCGGTCCGGCAGCGCGGAGTCGCGAAGGCGTTGCGCGGCGCGAAGGGATCGCCCGGCGGCAGGTGGCGCATGTCCGGCGGCGCGCCCTCGATCTGGTGCAGGCGGCGGCGCCCGGCGCGGCCGCCAGAGAGGTCCGGCAGGGAGCGCAGCAGGCCGAGCGTGTAGGCGTTGCGCGGATCGGCGAAGATGTCGTCGACCGGGCCGCGCTCCAGGATCCGGCCGGCATACATCACCTGGACGGTGTCGCTGATTCCCGCCACCACGCCGAGGTCGTGGGTGATCCAGATGATCGCCATGCCGAGCTCGCGCTTCAGCTCCTGCACCAGGGCGACGATCTCGGCCTGGACGGTGACGTCGAGGGCCGTGGTCGCCTCGTCGGCGATCAGCAACTTCGGGCGGCAGCTGAGGCCGATGGCGATCATCACGCGCTGGCGCTGGCCGCCGGAGAACTCGTGCGGGTACTGGTCGAGGCGCGAAGCTGCGTTCGGGATGCGCACGAGGTCGAGCAGCTCCCTGGCCCGGGCGCGGGCCGCGCGCGCGTCGAGGCCGAGATGGATCCGCAGCGGCTCGATGAGCTGGGCCGCCACGGTCATGCCGGGGTTGAGCGAGCTCATCGGGTCCTGGAACACGAAGCCGATCGCGCCGCCGCGGATCTTTCGCAACTCCCGCTCCTTCAGCGCGAGCAGGTCGCGGCCCTCGAACAGCACCTGACCGCCGGTGATCCGACCCGGCGGGCGCGGGATCAGGCCCAGCATGGCCAGCACGTGCACGCTCTTTCCGGAGCCGGACTCGCCGACGATCCCCAGCGTCTCGCCCTCGTGCAGGGTGTAGGAGACGCCGTTGACCGCATGGACCGCGCCGCCGTCGGTGTCGAAGGCGACCGCGAGGTCGCGGACGTCGAGGAGAGGCTTGGTCATGTGCGCTGCCTCGGATCGAGGGCGTCCCGCAGGCCGTCGCCGAACAGGTTGAAGGCGAGCACGGCGAGGAAGATCGACAGGCCGGGCCAGATCGCCATCCAGGGCGCCTCGTCCATGAAGTTCTTGGCGGTGTTGAGCATCGCCCCCCAGGACGGCTCGGGCGGCTGCTGGCCGAGGCCCAGGAAGGACAGGCTCGCCTCCGCGATGATGGCGGCCGCGATGGTCAGCGTCGCCTGGACGAGGATCGCCGGGACGATGTTGGGCAGGATGTGGACCCGGGCGATCCGCCAGGGCGGGTTGCCCATGGCGCGCGCCGCCTCGACGAACTCCTCCGCCGCTACGGCGCGCACCTGCGCCCGGGTCAGCCGGATGAAGATCGAGGTCGCCGACAGGCCGATGGCGATCATCGCGTTGACGAGGCTCGGTCCCAGGAAGGCGGCCAGCGCGATCGCCAGGATCAGGAACGGGATCGCCAGGAGGGCGTCGGTGAGGCGGGAGATCGCCCCGTCCACCCAGCCGCCGGCGTAGCCGGCGAGCATCCCGAGCGGCAGGCCGAGGGAGACGGCCAGAGCCACCGACACCAGACCGGCGCCGAGCGACGCGCGGGCGCCGAAGATGATCCGCGAGAGCACGTCGCGCCCGACCTCGTCGCCGCCGAACGGGTGCGCGAGGCTCGGCGCGCCGCGGACATTGCCCCAGTCGGTGGCGGTGGGGTCATAGGGGGCGATCCAGGGCGCGAACACCGCCATCAGCACCAGCAGGCCGACGATGACGAGGCCCGCGACGGCGCTCCTGCGCGCGCGCAGGCGGCGCCAGAAGGCCGCGAGGGTGCCGGGCTCCTGGATAAGGGTGTGGGCGGGGCTGCCGGAGGGGGCGGCCTCCAGTCCGACGGCCTCGGCGCGGGCGATCTCGCTGCCGGTGCTCATGCCCGCCTCAACTTCGGGTTCACGGCCGCCGAGAGCAGGTCGGCGGCGAGGTTCAGGGCGATGTAGGTGGCGGCGGTGCAGATCACGACGCCCTGCACGGTGGCGAAATCCCGGTTGAACACGGCGTCGACCATCAGCTTGCCGAAGCCCGGCACGGAGAAGACCTGCTCGGTGAGCACAGCCCCCGACAGGAGTTGCCCGAATTCGAGCGCCCCGAGGGTGATGATCGGGATCGCCGCGTTGGGCAGCGCGTGCCGCAGGGTGACCCGCAGCGGCGAGACGCCCTTGGCGCGCGCCGTCCGGACGTAGTCGGAGCCGAGCACGCCCAGCATCGCCGCGCGGGTGTGGCGCATCATCACCGCCGCGATGGCGTTGCCGAGCACGAAGGCCGGCATCACCATGGCGGCGAGGTTCTCCGACAGGCTCTCGAACGGCGAGACGTAGCCGGAGGCCGGCAGCCAGCCGAGCTCCACCGAGAACAGCAGGATCAGCAGGATCCCGAGCCAGAAGTTCGGCACCGACAGGCCCCAGAGCGCGATTCCGTTGGCAACTGTGTCGGCGGCCTGACCGCGCTTCACCGCCGAGAGCACGCCCATCGGCACTCCGATGGCCAGCGCCACCAGCATGGCGAGACAGGCGAGTTCGAGCGTCACCGGCAGCTTCTCGACGATCAACTCGGAGACCGGCTTCTGCAACCGGATCGACTCGCCGAAGTCCCCGCGCAGCACGCCGCCGGCCCAGTAGGCGTAGCGCACCGGCAGCGGCTCATCGAGGTGGTACTTCTCGCGGATGAAGGCGATCACCTGCGGGTCGCGCTCCTCGCCGGTGAGCGCGGTGGCGACGTCGCCCGGCAGCAATTGCTGCAGGGCGAAGATGATCATCGAGGCGAGGATGAGAGTCGGGACCGCCAGGGCGAGGCGTCTGGCCAGGAACTGCAGCATCAGTTGAGCTTCAGCCCGGTGAAACGCACCAGTCCGTCGGGGTAAGGCACGAAGCCCGTGAGCTTCTGGCTGTAGGCCCAGAGCAGCTTGCGGTGCAGGATATAGATGCCGGGCCGGTCCTTCAGCACCTGATCGGCCAGCGCCTTCCAGGCGGCCTTGCGCTTGGCCGGGTCGACGGTGCCGCGCTCAGCCTGGAGCGCCGCGTCGGCCTCCGGGCTGCAATACTTGGGATAATTCAGCGCCGCCTTGCAGGCCAGGAAGCTGTATGTGTTGCCGTCCGGGTCGGAGCGGCCGCTCCAGGAATAGAGCTGCGCCTCGTAATTGCCCTTGTCGGCGGCATCGAGCGCCGTGGTGAAGTCCACGGCCTGAATCTTCACGTCGAACCCGGCCTCCTTGGTCATCGCCTGGATCACCTGCCCGACCTGCGGCGACTCGCTGTTGGCGTAGACGGTGAGCGTGATCTGCGGGTTCGGCTTGCCGGCCTCGGCGAGCAGCGCCTTGGCCTTCGCGACGTCCCGCTTCGGGATCGGGTACTCGGCGACGTAGTTCGGGTTCTTCGGGTTGACCCACTGGTTCCCGGCCAGGAACTCGCCATTGTAGACCACCTGGTTGATGGCGTTGCGGTCGAGGGCCGCCTCGAAGGCCGCGCGGACCTTCGGGTCGGCCACCGGCGAGCCGGCCTTGTTGGGATTGAACAGGATCTCTTGGAAGCCGAGTTCGTAGGTGGATTCGAGCTTCAGCTTGGCGTCGCGCTTCACCTGCGCCACGTCGGTGGGGGCGAGCCGCTCCAGCAAATCGAGCTGTCCGGCGCGCAGGTTGGTCAGGCGCACGGTGGCGTCGGGGATCGGCCGGAACTCGATCCGCTGGATGTGGATCGCGTCCTTGTTCCAGTATTCGGGGAAGCGCTCGACCACGATCCGGTCCTGCGGCACCCGCTCGACGAACCGGTACGGGCCCGCGCAGACCGGCGCGGAGGCGAACTTGTCGCCGAGGCGCTCGGCGGCTTTCGGCGAGACCATCATGCCGGCCCGGTCGGTGAATTGCGCTATCAGCGGCGCGAAGGGCTGCTTCAGGTTGATGCGGACGGTGAGGTCGTCGACCACGTCCACCGAATCGATCGGCGCGATCTCCGAGCGGCGCTGCGAGCCCGGCATCTTCATGTGGCGCTCGATCGAGTATTTGGCCGCCGCGGCGTCGAGCTTCTCGCCGTCCTGGAACAGCACGTTCGGGCGCAGGTGCAGGGTCAGCGCCTTCTCGTCGGGCGACAGCTCCCAGGACGTGGCGAGCTGCGGGACCGGTTTCAGGTCGGGCCCGATATCCACGAGCTTGTCGCAGAGCGCGGCGAAGACCATTCGGCTCGCGAAGGTGCGGGCGAGCGTCGGGTCGAGGGCGTCCGGATCCTCCATCATGCCGTAGCGCACGGTCTGCGCAGCGGCCGGCGCCGTGAGGGCGATTCCGGCGAGGAGACAGGCGGCGAAACGCAACATCAGACCGGTCCGGATGCAGGCGAGAGGGACGGGAGGGATAGGCCGTGGCCGATCCACCGGGCGCCCGACACTGTCGCGCGGCCGCGTGGCATGCACAATCCCAGGCAGCATCCATGCCATTCGGTCAGGATGCATCTTGTATCCAGTTTTCTGCCACGGGCCGATCAGGTTCGGCGGCTCGGGCGGCGGAGGGCGATCGACACGGGCCGGGATAAGGTCAATTTTACAAATCGCCTGAACAGCCCGGAAAATTCTTCGGCCGCACAAGATGGCTGAGGTATTCCTCACGATGATGCAGGTGTGATGGTCCGGCGGCACGTCGTCATGTTGCCTGCGTTGTGCTGGAACCAACGGCGCCGCGACTTCTACGCCGTGACCGCCGATGTCTCGACCGAGGGCATCCGCTTCCGCTCCTCCTCCCTGCTGGCAGCGGGTGAGGATCTCACCTGCAGCATCCGCCATGTCGGGACGCTCGAAGCACGCATCGCCCGCGCGGCCGGCCAGGAATTCATCGTCAGCGTCCGGGGCGGCCGCGCGACCCTCGCCGAACTCGCCCGCCAGTTTGTCACGCTGGCGCGGGCCCAGGACCTGCAGCCTGAGCCGGTCCGGGCACACCGGCGGATCGTGCCGAGGCAGAAGATCGTCCAGATCACGACGGCGTCGGGCCAGGCCTTCCTCGGGCATGTCCTCAACGTCTCGGCCTCCGGCATTGCCCTGCTCGTAGACCACGAGCTGGAGATCGGCGCGATGATCCAGGTCGGGCAGAAATCCGCGACGGTGATGCGCCACTTCACCCACGGCGTCGGAGCCGCCTTCGCGGAGCCGTTCGCGCCGAGCGCGGTCCACGAGGCGATGGCGTTCTGACGCATCGGCCCGAGCAGCCCTGAGCAGGAGGGCCGCGCCTCTGCCGCGAGGGGCAGCCGGCGCTCATCCGCCGCCAGCCCCTCGCGGCAGAGGCGGAACGGCGCTACATCTTCGCAGACCCAGCCAAGGATCTCCGATGAAGCGTCTGCTCTCCTTCCGCACCGCCGCGCCTCTGGCGCTCCTGCCGGCCGCGCTCATCCTCCTTCCTCAGGCGGCGCTCGCCCATCCGGGCCACGGTCCGGCGATGGGCGCGGAGGCGGGCTTTCTCCATCCGCTGCTGGGCACGGACCACGTGCTCGCGATGGTGGCGGTCGGCCTCCTCGCGAGCCTCCGCGGCGGACGGGCGCTCTGGGCTCTGCCCCTGTCCTTCCTGGCGCTGATGGGTGTCGGGGCCGGCGTCGGCATGGCCGGTGTCGCGCTGCCCCATGTCGAGGTCGGGATCGCCCTGTCGATCGTCGCGTTCGGCCTCGCCGCCATCGTCGGTCTGCGCGCACCGGTCGCCCTGCTGGCCGCCCTGGTCGGCGTCTTCGCGGTGTTCCACGGCTTCGCCCACGGGGCCGAGATGCCGGAGACCGCCTCCGGCCTGTCCTTCGGCTTCGGGTTCCTCGCGGCCACCGCGCTCCTGCACGCCGCCGGGATCGGCCTCGGCCTCGCGACGACGCGGATCGGAGCGACACGGGCGGCGCCGGCCCTCGGTGCCTGCCTCGCCGCGGCCGGTCTCGCCCTGCTGGCGCTTCCGGCCTGAGCGCTTCCGCCGACCCGCTCCGGGGGCGGGCCTCCGCCGCCGGAGCGGGACCGCGCCTGAGTATCCGCATCGATCTCGGGCCGGGGCATCGCCTCGGTCCCGGGAAGGTGCGGCTTCTGGAGATGATCGCCGAGCACGGTTCCATCGCGGGCGCCGGCCGCGCGCTCGGCATGTCGTATCGGCGCGCGTGGCTGCTGGTCGAGGCGATGAATACCGGCTTCGGCCGGCCGGTGGTCGAGGCGCAGACCGGCGGACGGGCCGGAGGCGGCGCCCGTCTCTCGGCCTTCGGGGCCGACGTGGTCGCCCGGTACTGGGCCGTCGAGGCGGCCGCGGAAGCGGCGGCGGCCCCGTTCCTCGGCCGGCTGGGGCAGGCCGGGGACGCGTAACCGGCCGGGGGCCGGGCGCGATATCCGGTTGCGATGTCCCAGCCCCCGGGGCTGACCGCGCCGCATCCCGACCCACGTCCCGCCGGTCGCAGCAATCCCGGCGGCAAGAAGAGGACCCCCCATGGCAAAGTTCACGACGCTCGCCCTGATGAGCCTGCTGGCCGTCACCACCGGTGCGCAGGCGGCTCCGCAGGTCGAGCGCCTGCGCGGGACCGTCGAGGCGGTGGCGGGCGGCGGCTTCACCCTGAAGACGCGCGACGGCGCAGCGGAATTCCTGGCGCTTGCCCCCGACGCGAAGGTCTCCTGGGTCGTCCCGTCGAGCCTCGACGCGATCAAGGACGGCGTCTTCATCGGCACCGCCACGAAGGGCGAGCCGCCGGTGGCGCTGGAAGTGTTGCTGTTCCCCGAGGCGATGCGCGGCACCGGCGAGGGGCACTACGACTGGGATATGATCCCCGACCACACGGCGGGCGGCGCACCGGTGAAGAGCGCCATGACCAACGGCACCGTGAAGACGGACATGCGCTCGACCGCGGCGGACGCGCCCCGTGTGAAGAGCGCGATGACCAACGGGACCGTGAAGGCCAGCAGCGGCGGGGCGGAGCGGACCCTCACGGTCGATTACGGCAAGGGCCAGTCCCTGCAGATCCTGGTGCCACCGCAGGCGCCGGTCGTCAGCTTCGAGCCCGCCAGCGCCGCGGCCCTCGCGCCCGGCGCCAAGGTCTTCGTGCTCGCCGCGCGCGGGAATGACGGCCGCTTCACCGCCCGGCGCGTCGCCGTCGGCAAGGATGGCCTGACGCCGCCCATGTGAGACGGCTCTCACGCCCTGTCCGCGGAGCGGCCGACCGGCGCCGCCCCGCGGACGAATCGCCGGAAGGCTCGTGTGCCGCGCCCGCCGGAATCGGACTCGGCGAGGCGCTGCCCGTCGAAGCGGCACATCCGCCGCTCAGGACAGCATTCGTGCGCATTCGGCGAACCCTTGCCGACTAAATCGTCCTCAGAATGTTGCCAGGCCGCAACATCAGGCTGGAACTGCCAAGGCGGCCGCGAATCCTCGTTGCTCGCGGAAACCCGTTCGCACATGGTGATCGTGCACGGGGGCATCGCCAAGCGAGAGCCCGCAGGAGCCTGCCACTTAAGACGCGGGCCAAACCTACAGAACGTGCGGCTAGACCCGGATAACCGGGCACGTCCGCATCATTGGGTCTCGAAGCTTTGGAGATGTCTATGAAGCTCTTGAAGAGCTCATTGCTCGGGTCTGCTGCTGCGTTCGCGGCGGTGGGTGCTGCTCATGCCGCCGACCTCCCGGTCAAGAAGGCGGTCCCGATCGAATACGTCCGCGTCTGCGGCGCGTACGGCGCCGGCTTCTTCTACATTCCCGGCACCGACACCTGCCTGCGTCTCTCCGGCCGCGCCCGGTTCGAGGGCGGCTACATGACCAGCTACTCGCGCCAGAACGGCACGAACGTCGGCGACACGTCGGGCTACCAGGGTCGCCTGCGCATCAACCTTGATGCCCGCACCCAGACCGCCTACGGCACGCTGCGGGCCTTCGTCCGCCTCGATGCCGGCGCCCGCACCGGCTATTCCGGCGTCGGCACCTCCGGCACCCAGCAGCGCATCGGTCAGGCCTTCCCGGGCCTCGGCATCGACAGCTTCGGCCGTGACCAGCAATTCGTGAACGTCGACAAGGCGTTCATCCAGTTCGCCGGCATGACCGCCGGTCGCGCCTCCTCGTTCTTCGACTTCTACGCCCACGATTTCGAGTTCGCCGGCGCCACGCTCGGCTCGGACAACGCCTCCACCAACCTGCTCGCCTACACGGCGACGTTGGGCAACGGCTTCTCCGCCACGATCTCGGCCGAAGACCCGGTCTTCCGCCGCAGCCCGATCTTCTCGCCCACCAACAATCCAGGGGGCGTCACCAACAACGCGTCGATTGCGAACTTCGCCCAGACGAACTCGCCGGCCGAGGTGTTCATCGGCTACACCAATGGCGTGCCGACCCGGTACAGCTTCGTCGACGTGATCCAGCGCTCGCGCATCCCGGACGTCGTCGGCGTGCTGCGCCTCGATCAGGCCTGGGGCTCGGCTCAGGTCTCGGCTGCGATGCACGAGCTGAACGTCGGCAACGTCGCCAACGGCGCGGGCACCGGCACCGGCTCGAACATCAGCATCCCGCACACGAACAACTCCTACGGTTGGGCTGTTCAGGGCGGCCTGAAGATCAACACGCCGTTCATCGCCCCGGGCGACGCGCTCTACCTGCAGGGCGCCTACGGCTCCGGCTCGCAGCTCTACACCGGCTACTCCGCGTTCAGCGGCTCCTACTCGCAGAACGCGGCCACGATCCAGGGCCAGAAGTTCAACCAGTTCTTCAACGACGCGACGGTGAACCCGTTCACGGGCCAGCTGGAGCAGTCCACCAGCTTCACCGTGACGGCCTCCTACCTGCACTACTGGTCGCCGGAATGGCGTTCGGCCTTCTTCGGGTCGTACGGCGAGATGGATTTCCGCAGCGGTGCCCGTCTGGCTCAGGGCGCAGCCTTCGCACTGGCCAACCCGGCCGGCGCCAACTCCTTCGGCACCAACGCCGTCGGCGCGCCGGGGACCCGGTTCTTCCAGCTCAGCGAGGCGCTGCGCGACACCTACCAGTTCGTGGCGGGCGGCAGCATCATCTGGTCGCCGGTCAAGGATCTCGATATCGGTGTCGAGGGCTTCTACACCCAGATCGGCGTCAAGAACGGCCGCGTGATCGACAAGGACAAGAGCCCGACCGCCTACGCGAACGTCGCCGGCATCAACAACGGCACCTTCGTGCCGCGGACCACGACGGCGGACAGCGTGTCCACCTTCCGCTTCCGCGTCCAGCGCGACTTCTAAGCCAAACCACCGGCGCCGGGGCTTCGGCCTCAGCGCCGGTCCCCGTGCTTCAGAGACCTCAAGGCTCGGCTTCGGCCGGGCCTTTTTCGTTGTTGTCGGTGGGCCTGGACGCCTGAGGCATCGCGCTGCCCGCCTCCGGATCGAGCGGGCCTCCGGCTGGGGATGCCGCTGCGCTGCCGCGATGCGGAGCGTGACGCGGGAGAGCCCCGCGCCCGACTGCTCTCGTGGGGGCGCGGCCGAAGGCGGCCCGGCAGGGGGCGCTGCGGCCGACCGTGAGCGGGCCGGCCTGTCGGCTGGTCGGTGATTGAGCCGGTGCCTGGGACGCGCCGTGCCTCCGGAGTCGTCGCATGAGGGGCACAGCGCCGTGCCGCACGGCCCCGACCTCCGGATCCGGTCGGGGTCATTGATCCGGGCCGAGCCTGCGCGAACCTGACCCGGCCATCGAGTCCCGCATTCCGGTCTGCGAACCGGACGCACGCCGCTGGTGCCCCGAATCGTCATCCGGCTGCCGGGATCCCCTACGCTGCCACGCGCCGGCTTTGGTCGCGGCTATCCATGCCTCACGGGCCGGACGCGGCCTCTCCGAGGGGATTCCAGGGCCGCCCCCGATCGGCCGTCTTTGCTTCATGAAGATCGATCTTGATGTCATGAGATAAAACTAAGCTTATGACTCATTAAATATTCGAGATCGATCTACAAAAACAGTATGCGATTCGTTGTTGTCCATAATCTTCACTGAAAGTGTTGTGTCACTGCAACATAGATATGGAACGTCTTGCAAAAATATAGATCCATGTTGCCTGCATCGAAGATGAAGCACAGTGTCGTCTGGCGAATGGGCATCAAGATCGCTGAAGCAAGCCAGAGCATGCAAAAATTATGCGTATAAAACGCAAGTTGTTCTTGGCAAGACCAGATTGCGTCTGCCGTTTGCGACTTTTGAGCTTTCAGTTCCGGAGACATCGATGACATTGCTGAGATCATCGTTGCTGGGGTCCGCAGCCGCGTTCGCGGTCATGGGCGCTGCGCACGCCGCCGATCTGCCAGTCAAGAAGGCGGTTCCGATCGAATACGTCCGCGTCTGCGGTGCGTACGGCGCTGGCTTCTTCTACATTCCTGGCACAGATACTTGCCTGCGGATCTCGGGACGTGCGCGCTTCGAGGGCGGTTACCAGGCCAGCTATTCGCGCCAGAACGGCACGGGCAACGGCGACACGTCGGGCTACCAGGGCCGGATGCGCATCAACCTCGATGCCCGCACCCAGACCGGCTACGGCACGCTGCGCGCCTTCGTGCGCCTCGACGCCGGCGCCCGCACCGGCTACGCCGGCATCGGCCAATCCGGCACCCAGCAGCGCATCGGCCAAGCCTATCCGGGCCTCGGCATCGACAGCTACGGCCGCGACCAGCAATTCGCCAACGTCGACAAGGCGTTCATCCAGTTCGCGGGCCTGACCGCCGGTCGCGCCTCCTCGTTCTTCGATTTCTACGCCCACGACTTCGAGTTGGGCGGCGGCACGCTCGGGTCGGACATCGCGTCGACCAACCTGCTCGCCTACACGGTGACGGCCGGAAACGGCCTGTCGGCGACGCTCTCGATCGAGGACCCGGTCTTCCGCCGCACGCCGATCTTCTCCCCGACGGTCAACCCGGCGGGTGTCACGGTCAACACCAACCTCGCGAACTTCGCCCAATCGAACGCGCCGGTGCCGGTCTTCATCGGATACACCAACGGCGTCCCGTCGCGGTACGGCTTCGTGGACGCGATCCAGCGGGAGCGCCTGCCCGACTTCGTCGGCGCCCTGCGTCTCGACCAGGCCTGGGGCTCCGCCCAGCTGTCGGCCGCCTCGCACGAGCTGAACGTCGGCAATGTCGGCAACGGCGCCGGGACCGGCAGCGGCTCGAACCTCAGCCTCCCGCACACCAACAGCGTGCTGGGCTGGGCCGTTCAGGGCGGCCTGAAGGTCAACGCGCCCTTCGTCGCGCCGGGCGATGCCCTCTACCTCCAGGGGGCCTACGGCGAAGGCGCGCAGCTCTTTACCGGCTACTCCGCCTACAGCGGCTCGTACACGCAGAGCACGGCGACCATCCAGGGGCAGAAATTCGCCCAGTACTTCGCGGATGCGACGATCAATCCGTTCACCGGCCAGCTGCAGACCTCGCAGAGCTTCACCGCTACGGCGGCGTACCTGCACTACTGGTCGCCGGAATGGCGCTCGGCCTTCTTCGGCTCCTACGGCGAGCAGAGCTTCTCGCAGGGCGCGCGCCGGGCCCAGGGCGCGATCTTCAATCTCGTGAACCCGAACGGCGCCAACGCCTTCGGCTCCAACGCCGTCGGCGTACCCGGCACGCGGTTCTACCAGCTCAGCCAGGCCCTGCGCGACACCTACCAGTTCGTGGCGGGCGGCAGCGTGATCTGGTCGCCGGTCAAGGATCTCGATATCGGCGTGGAGGCTTTCTACACGCAGATCGGCCTGAAGAACGGCCGGGCGATCGACACCGACAAGAGCCCGACGGCCTATTCCAACGTCGCCGGCATCAACAACGGCACCTTCGTGCCGCGCACCGCGACCCAGGACTCGGCCTCGATGGTCCGCGTCCGCGTCCAGCGCGACTTCTGATCGGCAATGCCGGTAGCGGGGCCTCGGTCCCGCCGCCTGTCTCCGTGCGCCACGCCCTCAAGGCCCGGCACCGCGCCGGGCTCTTTTTCATGCCCCGTGACAACGATGGAGGCCGGTCTTTAATCCGGGCTCGCGGAACAGGTCGGGCCCTTTGTTCCCTGGATCGCGTTGCCGCCTCCTGTTCCCGCTGATACGCCGAATGTCACTTTATCTCCGCTGATCGTGCGGAACTCGACGAACCGCGGCCCATCGCGTGGCCGCGGCGAAGGGCGGCAACGGCCCGCATGCGGTCAGATATCGGGGGACGCCATGACCAGCACCGCTTCGCCGAGCCCCCTTCCGTCACCGGCGGACCGTCGGGCGGATGAAGCGCGCGCAATCCGATTCTGGCCGGATGTCTGGTGGCGCCTCATCGACTTCAAGATCGGCATCATACCGCTGCCGATCTTCGTCGTGCTGGCGATCCTCCTCACCGTCCTGGTTCAGGAGGGCGAGATCAAGCCCGACGGGCCGACCATGATCGCCGTGCTGGTGATGGGCGGCTTCACCTGCGCGGAGATCGGCAAGCGGATCCCGATCCTGAGGAATATCGGCGCCGGCGCGATCTTCGCGACCTTCATCCCCTCGGCGCTCGTCTACTACGCGCTGGTGCCGCCGCAGATGGTGAAGGCGATCACCGATTTCACCAAGTTCACCAACTTCCTCTACATCTACATCGCCACCATCATCGTCGGCTCGATCCTCGGGATGGACCGCGAGGTCCTGATCAAGGGCTTCCTCAAGATCTTCGCGCCGTTGGCGCTCGGATCGGTGGCGGCGGCCCTGGTCGGCACGCTGGTCGGCACGCTCCTCGGCCTCGGCCCCTACAAGACGTTCTTCTTCATCGTCGTGCCGATCATGGCCGGCGGCGTCGGCGAGGGGGCGATCCCGCTCTCCATCGGCTACGCGGCGATCCTCGGCCTGCAGCAGGGCGTGGTCTTCGCGCAGGTGCTGCCGCCGGTGATGCTGGGGTCTCTCACCGCCATCATCTTCTCCGGCACCCTCAACTCCGTCGGCAAGCGCTATCCCCACCTCACCGGCGAGGGCCGGCTCCAGCCCGATTCGGACGGCATCACGTCGAGCGACGCGCAGGCCAGGGCCGAGGCGGCGAAGGGTCAGATCGACCCCGCCACGATCGGGGCGGCCGGGCTCACGGCGATCACCCTCTACCTGCTCGGCGTCATGGCCCACCACCTCGTCGGCCTGCCGGCGCCCGTGGCGATGCTGTTCCTGGCGGTCTTCGCCAAGCTCGCCAGCGCGGTATCGCCCCATCTCCAGGCCGGCGGATTCGTGGTCTACAAGTTCGTGCAGGTCTCGATGACCTACCCGCTGCTCTTCGCCATCGGCGTCGCGCTGACGCCCTGGCACGAGCTGATGGCCGCCTTCACCCTGGTGAACCTGATCACCATCGTGTCGACCGTGGCGACGCTGATGGTGACGGGCTTCTTCGTCGGGCGCTGGCTCGGCATGTATCCGATCGAGACCGCGATCGTGAACGCCTGCCACAGCGGTCAGGGCGGCACTGGCGACGTGGCGATCCTCACCGCGGCCAACCGCATGGCGTTGATGCCCTTCGCGCAGATCGCCACCCGGATCGGCGGTGCCCTCACCGTGACCGGAACCATCGTCGCCATGAAGTGGATCGGTGCCTGACGGGCACCCAGGGAGAAGTTGGTCATGGCCGGTGATCCGGGGGCCGTCGGGGCCACGCTGAAGTCCAGGATCGGGGCGATCCTCCGCTCGACAAGCGGCAACTTCCTGGAGATGTTCGACTTCTTCCTGTTCGGGTTCTACGCCACCTACATCGCGCGGGCGTTCTTCCCCGCGGGCAACGAGACCACTGAGCTGCTCCTGACCTTCGGCACGTTCTGGCTCGGGGCGCTGATGCGGCCGCTCGGGGCGATCGTGCTGGGCGCCTATATCGACCGGATCGGGCGTCGGAAGGGCCTGATCATCACCCTGGCGATCATGGCGAGCGGCACGGTGCTGATCGCCTTCTGCCCAAGCTACGACACCATCGGCCTTGCGGCGCCGCTGATCGTCCTCGCGGGTCGCCTGCTGCAGGGCTTCTCGGCCGGCGTCGAGATCGGCGGCGTCTCGATTTACCTGTTCGAGATCGCCACGCCCGGGCGGCGCGGCTTCTACACGTCGTTCCAGTCGGCGAGCCAGCAGGTAGCGATCATGTTCGCCGCCCTGATCGGCTACGGGCTGAACGCGTACCTGACCAAGCAGCAGATCGGCGATTTCGGCTGGCGTATCCCGTTCCTCATCGGATGCCTGATCGTGCCGTTCATCTTCTTCATCCGGCGCTCGCTCCAGGAGACGCAGGACTTCGTCAAGCGGACCCGCCATCCGACCACGCGCGAGATCCTGACCACGGTGGCCGCCAATTGGCGGATCGTGCTGCTCGGCATGATGCTGACCACGATGACGACGGTGACCTTCTACATGATCACCGTCTACACTCCGACCTTCGGCAAGAACGTCCTCAAGCTTACCGAGACCGACAGCCTAATCGTGACGCTCTTCGTGGCGATCACCAACTTCATCTGGCTGCCCGTGGGCGGGGCCCTGTCGGACGCGATCGGGCGCAAGCCGGTGCTGCTGACGATCTCGACCCTGTCGCTGCTGACGACCTACCCGGCCCTGCATTGGCTGGTGGCCGACCCGACCTTCGGCAAGATGCTCGCCGTCGAGCTGTGGTTCTCGTTCTTCTTCGGCGTCTATAACGGCGCGATGGTCGTCTCGCTCTCCGAGGTGGTGCCGGCCCATGTGCGGGCCAGCGGCTTCTCCCTGGCCTACAGCCTCGCCACCGCGCTGTTCGGCACCGCCACACCGATGGTCTCGACCTACCTGATCGAGAGAACCGGCGACCGGGCGGCGCCGAGCTACTGGCTCATGGCGGCGGCGGCCTGCGGCATCGTCGCGACGCTCGCCCTGTTCCGGGGCCGCCCGGGCGTGCAGCGCGTTCCGGCCCACGCCTGAGTGCCGGCGCCGCTCACGCCTCCTGCCAGATCCGGATCCGGGCCTTGAAGGCGGCCCGGATATGCGTCCGGGCCGCGGCCTCGGCGCCGTCCCCGTCATGTGCGCGGATCGCCGCCACGATCGTCGCGTGCTCCGCCAGGGATTCGGCGGCGCGATCCGGCGCCGCCAGGGTCGTGGCGCCCGGCAGCAGCACCAGCGACAGGCGCATCGTCTCCAGCGTGCTCTGCAGGAAGCGGTTGCGTGCCGCCCCGTGGATCTGCCGGTGGAACAGGCGATTGGTCCGCGCCAACGCCGGCGCGTCGCCCAGCAGCGTCCGGTCGCGGGCGACCATCTCCTCCAGGATCTCGGTCTCGACCGCGCTGGCGTGGATCGCCGCGAGGCGCGCGGCCGTCCCCTCCAGCACCTCGCGCAGGTCGTAGAGTTCGCTCACCTGCCCGTAATCGAGCTGCGCCACGCTGGCGCCGCGGTGCGGCTCGTGCGCGACGAGGCCCTGCGCCTCCAGCCGCCCGAGCGCCTCGCGCACCGGGGTGCGGCTGATCTGGAATCGCTCGGCGAGTTCGGCCTCGCGTAAGCGACTGCCGGGCACCAGCTCGCCCTCCTCGATTGCCCGCAGCAGCCGTTCATAGGCGCCGGCGCCGCTGGAGCGCTCCGCGTCAGTGGCCTTCATTCCCGGCTCTCCTCGGCTCGGCCATAGCGCGAAACCGGGGACGCCGAAACGCTTGCCGTAGATTGCATGCACTCGTATACAATGCGGCGAGATCGATCGGCAAAGGGGAGGCAGGCATGCAGCGTCCGGACGATGCGCGTTGGGATGTCGTGGTGGTCGGGTCCGGCAATGCGGCCATGAGCGCCGGCCTCGCCGCCCTGGAGTGCGGCGCCTCGGTGCTGATGGTCGAGAAGGCCGGGCGGGATCTGGCCGGCGGCAACACCGCCTACACGGCCGGCGCCATGCGCTTCGTCTACGCGGGCAACGACGACCTGGTCCCGTTGCTGGTCGACCCTGAGGATCCGCGCCTGTCCCGCACCGATTTCGGCGCCTACACAGCGCAGCAGTTCGAGGAGGACCTGCTCGGCTTCAACGATGGGCGGCCGCTGTCGCGCGAGCAGCGCATCCTGATCGACGAGAGCGGCGCGGCCCTGCGCTGGCTCGCGACGCAAGGGGTGAAGTTCGAGCCGATCTATTCCCGGCAATCGTTCGAGAAGGACGGCCGCTTCGTGTTCTGGGGCGGCCTGACGCTCGCCACGCACGACGAGGGCTTCGGCCTCGCCCGGGCGGAGCTGGAAGCCTTCACCAGGGCCGGCGGTGAGATCCGCTACGGCTGTCCGGCCACCGGCCTAATCGTGGAGGACGGACACGTCGTCGGCGTGGAGACGCCGCAGAGCGCGTTCCGCGCCAAGGCCGTCGTGCTCGCCTGCGGCGGCTTCGAGTCGAACGCCGCCCTGCGCACGCGCTTCATCGGCGAAGGCTGGGACAAGGCCCGGGTCCGCGGCACGCCCCACAACCAGGGTGACGGGCTCCAGATGGCTCTGGATCTCGGCGCGAAGGCCCACGGCTTCTACGGCGGCTGCCACGCGACGCCGATGGACCTTCACACCCCCGATTATGGCAACCTCGACCTGCCGCACGGCGAGCGCAAGCACTACCGGAAGATCTGCTACTTCCTGGGCCTGATGCTGAACGCGAACGGCGCGCGCTTCGTCGATGAGGGCAAGAATTTCCGCAACTACACCTACGCCCAGTTCGGCCGCTCGATCATGGAGCAGCCCGGGCACGTGGCGTGGCAGGTCTTCGATGCGAAGGTCGATCACCTGCTCTACAGCGAGTACCGGTTCCACGACGCGCATTTCATCGAGGCCGACACCCTGGACGGGCTCCTCGACAGGCTCGAGGGCATCGACCGCGCGGCGGCCAAGCGCACCATCGCGGATTTCAATGCCGCCGTGGACGAAAGCGTGCCCTTCGACCCGACCGTGAAGGACGGGCGCGGCACGAAGGGTCTCGCTCTGCCGAAGTCGAACTGGGCGCAGAAGATCGAGACCGGGCCGTTCAAGGCCTATCCGGTCACCGGCGGCATCACGTTCACCTACGGGGGCGTCGAGGTCGGCGACGACGGTGGCGTGAAGCGCGCGGACGGCAGCACGATCACCGGCCTGTATGCCTGCGGTGAGATGGTGGGCGGCGTGTTCTTCAACGGCTATCCGGGCGGCTCGGGGCTGACCTCCGGCGTCGTTTTCGGCCGCCGCGCCGGCTACGGCGCCGCCGCGGGGGCGCGCGGGTAAAGGCATCGCCTGAGCGCGCCGCTCTCTTTCCCGCACAGACGGGAGGGCAGCGCGTGATGAGGCATCCGGATCGCGCCAGCGGCCCATCGCCCCCTGTCCGGAACCCACGCGCGGGCGTAGAAGCCCGACCATGCCCCCCCGACAGGCCGTCTTCACCATCTCCCGCGGCGCCCCGTTTTTGCCGACGCTCGCCGAGGCGCTGCTCTCCGGCCGGCTCGTCGGGCCGGTGGCGGACGACCCGCTGGCGCTCGCCGCCGTGACCATCTACCTGCCGACCCGCCGCGCGGCCCGGGCGCTCGGTGCGATCCTGGCCGAGAGGCTCGGCCGGGACGCGCCCGGGCAAGCCACCCTGCTGCCGCGGATGATCCCCCTCGGCGAGGCCGACGAGGCGGAACTCGACCTCGCCGCCGAGCCTCTGCTGGAGGAGAATGCCGACCCCCTGAGCGTCCCGATGCCGCCGCTGGAGCGCCGGCTGATCCTGGCCCGACTCGTCCAGGCCTGGGCCAAGAGCGTCGACCGGACCCTGCTGCCGCTGGATGCCGAGGTGCCGTTCCTCGTGCCGTCCTCCCCCGCCGACGCGGTCGGGCTCGCCGGCGATCTCGAACGGCTGATGGATGCGCTGACCGTCGAGGGCCTGCCCTGGTCGGAGATCGGCGCTGCCGTCGAGGCCGAGTATTCCCGCTATTTCGGCTTGACCCTCGACTTCGTGAAGATCGCCGCCGAGAACTGGCCGAAGCTCCTGGCCGAGCGAGGCCTCGCCGATCCCGTCGCCCGCGCCCGCGGCCTCATCCTCGCCGAGGAGCGGCGCCTGTCGCGCGGCGCGACCCCGGACCCGGTGATTGTCGCCGGCTCGCTGGGCTCCGTGCCCGCCACCGCCCGCCTCATCGCCGCCGTGGCCAAGCTGTCGCGGGGCGCCGTGGTGCTACCCGGACTCGACCTCGATCTCGACGCCGCCGGCTGGGACGGCATCGACACCGGCGAGGGCTTTTCCCGCGTCATCGCCCACGGCCATCCGCAGGCGGTGCTGCACCGGCTGCTGGGCCCGGAGAATCTCAACCTGAGCCGCACGGAGATCGCCGCCCTCGGCGAGCCCGATTCCGGGCAGGCCGCGCGGGCCACGCTCCTGTCGCAGGCCCTGCGGCCGGCCGACACCACCGACGCCTGGGCCGCCCTCGACCCGGTCGAGCGCGACACGATCGCGCGGTGCGGTCTCGACGGCTTGGCGCTTGCCGAGGCCGCCGACGAGCGCGAGGAGGCCCTGGTCGCGGCGCTGGCTTTGCGCGAGACCCTGCAGAATCCCGGCGCCACCGCGGCCCTGGTCACGCCCGACCGGGGCCTTGCCGGCCGGGTCGCCGTCGAACTGCTGCGCTGGGGCATCGTGGCCGAGGATTCCGCCGGGCTGCCGCTCGCCGGCAGCCCGGCCGGGCGGCTCGCCCGGCTCACGGCGGAACTCGCCGCCGACCTCGCCCGCAACCAGGCGGACGCGATCCCGGCGCGGCTGATCGCACTGCTGTCGCACCCGATGGTCCATCTCGGCCTGACGCGTCCGGACGTGGTCCGGGGCGCCGCGGCCCTGGAGATCGGGCTGCTGCGCGGCCCGGTCCCGGCCCCCGGCTTCGACGGCCTGCGCAACGCCCTCGCGGCCGAGCGCGCCGGACCGCCCGAGCATCGGCCTCGAGCCAAGCGCCGCCTGAAGGATATCGACTGGGCGCTGGCCGCGGATCTGCTCGACCGCCTGGATCTGGTGTTCCGGGATTTCCCGGGCCCGGACGGGGCGGGCGAGTGCGACCTCGTCACCACGGCCACACGCCACCGGGAGGCCTGCGACCGGCTGATCGCCGGGCCGGAGGACGCGCCCGAGACGGAGATGGACGGGTCACTGTCCTGCCTCGACGCCCTGTTCGACGACCTGGAGATGGCCGAGCCGGGCCTCATGCCGGGGCGCTTCGACGATTACGCCACCTTCTTCACGTCGCTCGCCCGGGAGCGCACTGTCGCCTGCACCGGCGAGGCGCCGCATCCTCGGCTGCGCATCCTCGGCCTTCTGGAGGCGCGACTCCTGTCGGTCGACCGCGTGGTGCTCGGCGGGCTGGACGAGGGCGTCTGGCCGATGCGCACGCTGACCGACTCGTTCCTCAACCGGCCGATGCGCGAGCGGGTTGGCCTCAACCCGCCCGAGCGCCGCATCGGCCAGATGGCCCACGACTTCGTGCAGGCGCTCGGCAGCCGGGACGCGGTGATCACCCGGGCGCTGAAGCGCGAGGGCGCGCCGACCGTGCCGTCGCGCCTGATCCAGCGCCTGCGCGCACTCTCGGGCGATTCCCGTTGGGAGACGGTCCTGGAGGCGGGACGCCGGTTCACCGGCCTCGCTGCCCGCCTCGACGCGGCGCCGCCGGAGCCGCGACTGAAGCGGCCGGCACCGAAGCCGGACCCGGCCCTGTTCCCGCGCTCGCTCAGCGTCACCGAGATCGAGACGCTGGTGCGCGATCCCTACAGCATCTTCGCCCGCCACGTGCTCGGGCTCGACCCGCTCGATCCGCTGGCTGCGGCGCCGGGCGTCGCCACACGCGGCTCGCTGGTGCACGACGTCTTCGCGGAATTTGCCAGCCGCCATCCCAAGGACCTGCCGCCGGATTCGGCGGAGCGGCTGCTGAACCTGGCCGTGAACGCCTTCGCCGATATCGAGGCGGAGTACCCGAACCTCTACGCCGAGTGGTGGCCGCGCTACGAGCGCATGGCCTCGTCCTATCTCGAATGGGAGGCGCAGCGCCGGCCCGGCCTGACCCGGGTCTACCCGGAGGTCTCCGGGCGCTGGGTGATCCCGATGGGTCGCGAGACCTTCACGCTGCGCGCCAGGGCCGACCGGATCGAGCTGCGACCGGACGGCACCGCCTGCATCGTCGATTACAAGACCGGCGCGCCGCCCTCGGCGAAGATGATCTTCTCCGGATTCTCGCCCCAGCTGACCCTGGAGGCGACGATGCTGATGCACGGCGCCTTCGCGGATCTGCCGGCCGTGAAGGCGACGCCGGACCTGCTCTACGTCCACGCCTCGGGCGGCCGGAAGCCATTCCTGCCGATCCCCGTGAAGCCGCCCCGGGGCGAGGCGCGCGACGTCGCGACGATCGTGGCCGAGCATGCCGAGCGGCTGCGGGGGCTTGTGGCCCGGTTCATGACCGGAGAGGCGGCCTACACGGCGCGGCCCTATCCGCAATTCGCGAGCAAGTATGGGGCCTACGACCACCTCGCCCGGGTGCTGGAATGGTCATTGGCCGGGGAGGAAGGCGGGGAATGAGCCAGGGTTCTCGCGAATCGCGGTAGGATCAGGGTCGGCCCGGGCTGCGGTTGCGGGAATGCCAGCCTTGCGCCGCTCCTGGCCACCCGATGCATGCCGGAGCGTTTCGATGACCGACGAGGTGAAGCTCCTGACCGATCCCGCCGCCCGGGCGCGATCCCTCGGTACGGGTACCGCGCCTCAGGGTGGCATCGGAGCGCTCGTCCCGGAACTGTACGTGACGAACCTTGATGCGAGCCTGCGCTTCTGGTGCGAATTGCTCGGCTTCGCGATCGCCTACGATCGCCCGGCCGCGCGCTTCGCCTTCCTGACGCGCGGCGCAGCGCAGGTCATGCTGTGCCAACGCAACGGCACCTGGGAAACCGCCGCGCTGGACTATCCGTTCGGCCGGGGCATGAATCTGCAGACGATGATCGAGCCGCTAAATCCAGTCCTCGCTGCGCTCGAAGCGGCAGGCTGGCCGCTGTTCGAGGCGCCGACTGAAGCTTGGTACAGAGTCGGAGACGCGGAACACGGCCAGCGGGAATGCCTTGTGCAGGATCCTGATGGCTACCTCGTCCGCCTCGCGGAGGACTTGGGAGTCCGCGCTCCGGCAGGGGGTTAAGGCGTTCGCGCCGGCGGATCCGGCCAGCCATTTTCTCTTCCCCTTGTGGGAAGGGGCCAGGGGTGGGGGGGCAGAAGGCACCGGAACGATCCATCCTGCATCACCCCCATCTCCAACTCCTCCCCACAAGGGGGGAGAGAGCTCGGCAGCCAGCGATGTGTGAATAACAAGCCCACACGCAAGAAGGGCCCGTCAAACCTCAGAAGAACGCCTGCAGACCCGTCTGCGCCCGGCCCAGGATCAGCGCGTGGACGTCGTGGGTGCCCTCGTAGGTGTTCACGGTCTCGAGGTTCTGGGCGTGGCGCATCACATGGTACTCGCCCATGATGCCGTTGCCGCCGTGCATGTCCCGGGCGGTGCGGGCGATGTCGAGCGCCTTGCCGCAATTGTTGCGCTTGACGAGCGAGATCATCTCGGGCGCCATCCGGCCCTCGTCCATCAGCCGCCCAACCCGGAGCGAGGCCTGGAGGCCGAGCGCGATCTCGGTCTGCATGTCGGCGAGCTTCTTCTGGACGAGCTGGGTCTGCGCCAGGGGGCGGCCGAACTGCTTGCGCTCCAGCGTGTAGCTGCGGGCGCGGTGCCAGCAATCCTCTGCGGCGCCCATCGCGCCCCACGAGATGCCGTAGCGCGCCCGGTTGAGGCAGCCGAACGGCCCCTTCAGCCCCGAGACGTTCGGCAGCAGCGCGTCCTCGCCGACCTCGACGCCCTCCATGACGATCTCGCCGGTGGTGGAGGCCCGCAAGGAGAGCTTGCCCTTGAGCGTGGGGGCGGACAGGCCCTTCATGCCCTTCTCGAGGACGAAGCCGCGGATCGCGCCCTCGTGCGCGTCGGACTTCGCCCAGACCACGAACACGTCCGCGAAGGGCGCGTTCGAGATCCACATCTTGGCACCGGAGATCCGGTAGCCGCCGTCGATCTTCTCGGCCTTGGTCTTCATTCCGGCCGGGTCCGAGCCGGCATCGGGCTCGGTGAGGCCGAAGCAGCCGATCCACTCCCCCGAGGCGAGCTTCGGCAGGAATTTCTGGCGCTGCGCCTCCGAGCCGTAGGCGTGGATCGGATACATCACGAGGGAGGATTGCACGCTCATCATCGAGCGGTAGCCGGAATCCACCGCCTCGACCGCCCGCGCCACCAGCCCGTAGGCCACGTAGGAGGCGCCGGCGCAGCCGTACTCCTCCGGGAGCGTCACGCCGAGGAGGCCGAGCTCGCCCATCTTCCGGAACAGGCCGGGATCGGTCTTCTCGGTGGCGTAGGCCTCGACGATTCCGGGGAGAAGCTGCTCCTGCGCGAAGCTCTGGGCGACATCGCGGATCGCCCGCTCGTCCTCGGTGAGCTGATCCTCAAGCAGGAAGGGATCGTCCCAGACGAAGCGAGCCGAGGCCGGGGCCGACGGGGAGGCGCTGCCCGGAGGGCGCATCGGAGCGTTCATCGAAATTCCTCGCCTGCAGGTGAGCGCAGTCTTCGAAGCCCGCGCGGTTGGGCCTACCCTAGACCCGCGCGGCGCCCGGTCCAACGCGCTCGGTGACGCCGGGGCTCCGCCGTCACGCCCGGCCGAGGAGCATCAGCCACGCCAGGGTGGTGAGCGGCGCCAGCAGGGTCGAGACCAGCACCGAGGCGGCCACCATCCCGGTCTCGGTCTTGTAGCGCGCCGCCAGCAGGTAGGCGTTGATCCCCACCGGCATGGCGGCGAACAGGGTGGCGACACCCGCATAGGCGGGCGGCATCGCGAAGACGTGGAAGGCCAGGATCCAGACCGCCAGCGGGTGCAGGAGATTCTTCAGGAGCGCGATCACCAGCGCGCCCTTCAGGTCGAACAGCACCCGGTAGCGCTTCAGGCCCGCGCCCAGAGCCACCAGCGCGCAGGTGGAGGCAGTCCCCGCGAAGGCGTCGATCAGAGACCGCACGATGCCGGCCGGCGCGAGTCCGAACCCCTTCATGGCCATGCCGATGAGCAGCGCCACGAAGATCGGGTTGCGGAGCAGCACGAGGACGAGCCCACGGATCCGCGCCAGGACCGGCAGGCCGGAATCGGACTCGATCAGGAAGGTGGCGCTGCCCATCATCAGCGGCAGGTGGACGGCGAGCAGCATGAACAGCGGGAAGGCGCCCTCCTCGCCATAGGCCTGGAGGATCATCGGCACGCCCACGAACACGGTGTTCGACTGGCTCGCCGCGAAGCCGTGCAGGATCGCGCCCCGCCGGTCGATCCCGGCGCGACGCCGCGCGATCAGCGTGCCGACGAACCAGGAGATGCCGGCACCGCCGAAATACGCGACCCAGTAGGACCACGCGACGGTCCCGCTCATGCCGGGCTTGGTCAGGGTGGCGATGATCAGCGCCGGCACCGCGACGGCGAAGACGTATTCCGACAGGCCGTCGCTCACCTTGTCGGAGAGGAGGCCAGCGAGGGCCGCCGCCCAGCCGATCAGGACGATCCCGAAGATCGGGGCGATGATGGCGAGGGCGTTCACGGGTCCTGGCGGCGTGCGGGGCGGCGGGAGGTCCGCCCATAGCATGCCGCCGCACTCTCAAGCGTCGGCGCCCGGTGAATGGGTCGGCGGCGCGCCGCGGCGGTGCGCCCCGAGGCTTGCCCTACTTGTTCTCCAGCACCTTGATCGGATCCGTGCGCTGGCTCGCTGGCGGCTCCTTGGTGAGATTGGCGCCGCCCTCCCGCTGCACCTTGACGTCCCGCGGCGAGCCCGGACCGCCCACCGCGCGGCCGCCGTCGCTGTTCTGCGTCGGCACGGTGCCGGAGGCGAGTTCCAGGCACGTCACCATCTCGACGTAGGACGGATAGCCGCCCGCCTTGAACTGGCTCTCGCACTGGCGCTTGGCGGCGGGGGTGTAGCTGCTCCAATGCCGCTCGGCCTCCTTCTTGGCATCGCGCTCGGAGCGGAGGCAGCCGTCGTAATTCGCCTTGTCGCTGATCGTCGTGTTGGCGACCTGCGCCGACTGGCAGGTCCGCTCGACGTCGAGATCGGGCACCGCGTCGGCGCGGGCGGAGACCGGCGCGAGCGCCAGGGTGAGCAGCACGAAGGTGCCGGGAACCATCGTGCGGATACGGGTCGTCATGTCGTCAGGCTCGTCATCTGTGGCGCCCAAGCGCCGCTGGATCTGGCGGCACAACGCGCCAGGACCGCCCTCGGCACCATGCGGGGGCGTCAATCAGCCCCCGTGTGCGGCGCGCAGCGCCTGATCCAGGTCGCCGTATAGGTCGTCCGTGTCCTCGATGCCCGTGGAGAGGCGCAGGAGATCCGGCGGGCAGGGGCTGCCGGGACCCTCCACCGAGGCGCGGTGCTCGATGAGGCTCTCGACGCCGCCGAGCGAGGTCGCCCGCTTCCAGAGCCGCACCCGCGCCGCGGTGGCGACGGCGCCGGCCTCGCCGCCTACCACTCGGATCGACAGCATGAAGCCGAACCCGCCCCGCATCTGCCGGCGGGCGACCGCGTGCCCGGGATCGTCCCGCAGCCCCGGATAGAGGACGTGGCTCACATGCGGGTGCCCGGTGAGGCGCTCGGCAAGGCGCAGGGCGCCTGCCGCCTGCGCCGCCGCCCGCAGGTGCAGGGTCCGCAGCGAGCGCATCAGCAGATAGGCCTCGAACGGCCCGAGGATGCCGCCGCTGCCGGCCCGGATACCCTGGATCCGCCCCCAGAACGTGTCGGGCGTCGCGCCCGCCAGCACGCCCGCCACCACGTCGGAATGGCCGTTCAGGATCTTGGTGGCCGAGTGCATCACGATGTCGGCGCCGAGTTCCAGGGGGCGCGTGTGGACCGGCGAGGCGGCGGTGGAATCGACGGCCAGACGTGCGCCCGCCGCGTGGGCGATCTCCGCCGCGGCGGCGATGTCGGTGACCGTCCAGAGCGGGTTGCCGGGGGTCTCGATCCAGACGAGCTTCGTCCGGCCGGGCTCCACCGCGGCGCGCAGGACGTCGAGGTCGTCCGTGTCCACGAAGGTCAGGGTGAGGCCTCGCCGGGGCGCCTCCTCGCGCAGCCATCGCTTCAGCGCCCAGTACATGACCGTTCCGGCGACGACGTGGTCGCCGGGCTCCAGGGCGCCGAACACCGCGGTCGCCGCCGCCATCCCGGAGCCGAACAGCAGCGCGCCGGCGCCGGCGCCCTCCAGCATCGCCAGGACCGCCTCCGCCTCGCGCACCGTGGCATTGTCGGGCCGCGCGTAGCTGTAGCCCGAGCTGTAGCCGTTGTCGGGATCGCGGATGAAGGTGGTGGAGACGTGCAGCGGCATCACCACCGCCCGCGTCTCGGGCTCGATCCGGCCCATCGCCTGGGCGGCGAGGCTCCGCCGGGTGAAATCCGGCGCTTCGTCGGTCCGGGTATCCGTCGGCCCCTGCGGCGCGGTAGGCTGTGACATCTGGCGATTCTCGGCGGATGGAGACGGGCGCGTGCCACGGCGCGTGGGCCCCGGCAAGCCGCGCGCCCGAGCCCTCTCCGAAGCCATGCCCGTGGAGACCATCGACCATGACTGCCGCCACACGCGTCCCCGAGCGACCGCCCCTGCCGCCCTGGCTGCGCCTCGCGGCCGCGATCCTGCCGGTGGCGGCCACCGCGGCCATCGGCTCGCTGGCGACCCAGGCCGAGATCCCGGGCTGGTACGCGAGCCTGAACAAGCCGGTCTTCAACCCGCCGAACTGGGTGTTCCCGGTCGCCTGGACGATCCTCTACACGATGATCGCGGTCGCGCTCTGGCGGCTCCTCGGCGCCATGCCGCGCACCGGGCCGAGCCGCCAGGGCTGGTGGCTCGCGCTGGCCGCCTTCCTGGTGCAACTCATTCTCAATGCCGCCTGGACGCCGGTTTTCTTCACCGCCCACGCAATCGGCGCGGGGCTGATCGTCGTGGCGATGCTGCTGGTGATGGTGCTCTGGACCATCCGCCTGACTTGGCGTTTCGATAGGATCGCGGCCTGGCTCCTCGTGCCCTACGCCGCCTGGGTCGCCTTCGCGACGCTCCTCAACGCTGCGATCCTGCGGATGAACTGATCCCGCATCCGGGCATCAGGCCTCGCCGGCCGGCTTCTCCTCGCCGGCCGGTCTGCCGTCGTCGCGGGCCCGGTGGAGGAGGAAGATCGCGAAGACCATCGTGACGATCAGGCCCGCCAGGACGCCGAGTTCGATCATCGAGGCCTGAAACAGCGCCTGCTTCTCGGGCGACCAGTCCTTGGCGTGGGTGATCTCCGAGGATTGCAGGGTGATGACCAGGACCCGCCGGATTGAGGCAATCAATCCGACGATCAGGAACGGTTCGCAGGTCAGCGCCCCGGACCGCATCGAGACCCGCACCGTGTGCAGGATCTCGATCAGCATCAGCAGGAACAGCAGCCGGTCGATCACCTCCAGGATCTGTGCGGCGCCGCCGAGCGCCCGCATCGCCGCCCAGGTCAGCCCCGCGGCATCGACCAGCGCGATGAGGGCGGTGAGCGCCAGCAGGAGGCCGAGGGCCGCGTAGATCGCGTGTTCGGTGTGCAGGAAGATCGCGCTGGCGATCTTGGTCAGGCGTCCCTGTTCTTCTGATGGGTCCGACATCATTCCCCCCTGGAACGGGCCGAGACGATCAGCTTCCGGCGTGCGCGTCCAGTCCGGCGGCGCGCAGGTTCGATCGATCGGGGCTGGCGTTACACCGCTCCCGGCCCGGGACGTCGCTTAGTGGAAGAACGGCAGCGCGTGCGGTGCGAGATAGCCGAAGCCGAGGAGGGCCGCCCCGGCGAGACCCAGGAAGCCACCGGCGAAGACCAGCAGGGTGATGCCGGTGATGACCTCAGCCGAGGCCAGCACGATGCCGATCTGGAAGGCCGCCGAGGCCAGCTCGTAATGGTGGTAGCGCAGCAGCGCGAGGTCGCGCCGCTCCTCGGAGGCCCGCGCCTTCGCGGTCAGCTCCTTGCGGCCCTCGCCCGTGGCGGGCTCCGACTCCCACCGTGCCAGGGTCTTGGCCCACTCGGCGCGCTTGGCCGCGATCGCGTCCTGGTTGGGCCCGGGCGGAACGAGCGCCAGGGCTTCGTCGGCGGTCTTGAGCACCGTCGAGCGGATCGTGCGGGCCTGGAAATAGGCCCATTGGTTCGCGGCCTCGACATTGGCCCCGATCGAATCCGTCTGCGACGCCTTGCCCAGCGTCTCGCTGAACGCGAGGAACAACGCCAGCACCGAGATCAACAGCGCCACGCGCTTGTTCGACCCCTCGATCGCCCCGTGACCACCCGACATCGTTTCGCGCGTCTCCGTTGATTCGACGGGGGCGAGTCACAGCCTATTGCGGCGCTGCGCGCAATGCGCGCCGCCGACTCAAGGGCCAAGAACGCCGATCTGCCCGCTCAACCTCCTCGATTGGCGTATCGACGTCAGTCCGGGCCCTGCTTCGCGGCCCTGGGATGACGGTGTGGATGAGACTGACCGACGGCCTGCGGCCCCCGCCTGCGTGGCCCCCGCTGATCCGCTCTATTCCGCGGCGATCCGCGGCGGCGCGGGCCGCCCGTCATTGGCCGGATCCCCGGGCGCGTACGCGGGTTCATCCTCCGGATCGTCCCGCTGGCCCACGAAGCGGCCGAGCAGCCGCCCGAGAAACCGGGACAGATCGTCCATCAGCACGAAGATCGCGGGCACGAAGACCAGCGACAGCACGGTCGAGACGATCAGGCCGCCGATCACCGCCACCGCCATCGGCGCGCGGAACTCGCCGCCGATCCCGTAGGCCAGCGCGGAGGGTACCATACCGGCAGCCATCGCGATGGTGGTCATCACGATCGGTCGCGCGCGCTTGCGGCCGGCATCGACGATCGCGGTGTTGCGGTCGACGCCGGCGCGGATCTGCTCGACGGCGAAATCCACCAGCATGATGGCGTTCTTGGTCA
This sequence comes from Methylobacterium sp. P1-11, assembly GCF_008329595.1. Lineage (NCBI taxonomy): Bacteria > Pseudomonadati > Pseudomonadota > Alphaproteobacteria > Hyphomicrobiales > Methylobacteriaceae > Methylobacterium > Methylobacterium sp. P1-11. The sequence continues at coordinate 40,760 of NZ_NPKS01000002.1, read as the reverse complement.
CGACGCCCATGAGCATCAGGATGCCGATCACCACCGGCATCGAGATCGGCATGTGGCAGATCAGCAGCGCCAGGATCGCGCCGCCGATGGAGAGCGGCAGCGAGAACAGGATGGTCAGCGGCTGCAGGAAGTTGCCGAACAGCAGGATCAGGACGCCGAACACCATCATCAGGCCGGCGCCCATGGCCAGGGCGAAGCCCTCGAAGACCTCGCCCATCACCTCGGCGTCGCCGGTCTGGCTGATCGTCACCCCGGGCGGAAGGTTCTTGGCGGTCGGCAGGTTCATCACCTGGGAGATCAGCTCCGCCAGGGCGTCGGTGCCCTGCATGTCGCCCTCGAGGGCGACGCGCACGGCGCGGTCGTAGCGGTCGATGCCGGTCGGCCCCTGGCCGAGGCTGATGTCGGCGACGGTGGCGAGCGGCACGGCGGCCCCGCCCTTCACCGGCACCTTCAGGGTCTCGAGTTCGGAGAGCCGGCCGCGCAGGCTCTCGGGGAGCTGCACGCGGATCGGCACCTGCCGGTCGGTGGCGTTGAACTTGGCGAGGTTCATGCCGATGTCGCCGATCGTGCCGACCCGCACGGTCTCGGCGATGGTGTCGGTGGTGACGCCGAGATCGGCCGCCACGCCGGGCTTCGGCCGGATCCGGACCTCGGTCCGGTCGAGCGGCGCCGTCGACATGACGTTGACGAGGTGCGGGACCTGCTGGGCTTCGCGCTGGAGCTTGGCGGCTGTCTCGGCCACCACGGCCTTGTCGGGGCCGGCGATGATCAGCGCGAGATCGCGCTGGCCGCCCTCGCGCAGGGCCCAGAAGCGCAGGTCCGGCTCCTCCCGCAGGATCGCCGCGACCTCCGCGTCGACCTGCTTCTGGGTTTTGTGGCGGGTGTTCTTCGGGGTCAGGTTGATGGTGAGGCTCGCGAGCCGCACCTCCTTCTTGGCCGGCAACTGGCGGCCGCCATCCACGAACACGCTCTTCACTTCGGGCAGCGCGCGGATCTTGTCGACGATCCGGTCCGCCACCCGGACGGTGTCGGGCAGGCGGGCGCCCGGCGGCAGCTCGACCACGAACAGGGTGCGAGCCTGATCCTCCGCCGGGAGGAAGCCCGCGGGCAGCAGGCCCGTGGAGGCGATCGACGCGGCAAAGCACGCGATGCCGAGCACGAGCGTGATGAACTTGTGGCGCACCGACCACGCCACGAGGCGGGTGTAGCCCCGCATCACGAACCCGTCGCGCTCGTGGTCCGGCCCGTGGTCGCGCAGGAAATAGGCGGCGAGCAGCGGCGTGATCAACCGCGCCACCAGCAGCGACATGAACACGGCCGCCGCGATGGTGAGGCCGAATTGCTTGAAATACTGGCCGGCGATCCCGCCCATGAACGAGACGGGCGAGAAGATCGCGATGATCGTCGCCGTGATGGCGATGACCGCGAGCCCGATCTCGTCGGCGGCCTCGAGCGACGCGCGGTAGGGCGACTTCCCCATCCGCATGTGCCGGACGATATTCTCGATCTCCACGATCGCGTCGTCCACCAGGATGCCGGTGACCAGCGTGATCGCCAGCAGGCTGACCGCGTTGAGTGAGAAGCCCAGCGCGCTCATCACCCAGAAGGTCGGCAGCACCGAGAGCGGCAGCGCCACGGCGGCGATCAGCGTCGCGCGCCAGTCGCGCAGGAACAGCAGCACCACCACGACCGCCAGCGCCGCGCCCTCGATCAGGCCCATCATGGCCGAGTGGTAGTTGCCGATCGTGTTCTCGACGCTGGTGTCGATCAGGTCGAAGCGCACGTCGGGATTCGCCGAGTGCAGCGCCGCGATCTTCTTGGCGACACCCACCGACACGTCGGCGTCGCTGGCGCCATTCGCCCGGGAGATCGCGAAGGCGACCACCGGTTCGCCATTGAAGCGCGCGAAGGTGCGGGGCTCCTCGGCGGTGTCCGACAGGGTCGCCAGCTCGTCGAGGCGGACCTTGCGGTTGCCCGGCACCACGATCGACGTCTTGGCCAGGGTTTCCAGGCTCGCCGAGGCGGCAAGCGCCCGGATCGACTGCTCCTGGCCGCCGACCTCGGCCCGGCCGCCGGCCATGTCGGCCGAGGTCAGGCGCAGCTGCCGGTTCACGTCGGCGGCGGTGATGCCCAGCGCCAGCAGGCGGTCGGGCTTCAGGGTGACGCGGATCTCGCGGGCGACGCCGCCGAGGCGCTCGACGCCGCCGACGCCCTTCACGCTCTGCAGGCCCCGGGCGACGACGTCGTCCACGAACCACGACAGGTCCTCGGGCGTCATGGCGGGCGCGGAGGCGCCGTAGACCATGATCGGCAGGCCGGCGATCTCGACGCGGGAGACGATTGGCTCGTCGATGGTGCGCGGCAGGTTCTGCCGGATCTTGGCGATGGCGTCCTTGACGTCGTTGGTCGCCCGATCCTGGTTCACCTCCAGGCGGAACTCGATCGTCGTCGTCGAGGTGCCTTCGGTGATCGTGGAGAGGATGTGCTTGACGCCCTTCACGCCGGCGACCGAATCCTCGACCCATTTGGTAACCTGGGTCTGAAGCTCCGCGGGCGCGGCGCCCGACTGGGTGATCGTCACCGAGACGATCGGGATGTCGATGTTGGGGAACCGGGTGATCGGCAGGGCGCGGAAGCTCACCAGCCCCAGGATCATCAGGACCAGGAACAGCACCACCGACGGCAGCGGCTTGCGGATCGCCCAGGCGGAGACGTTGAGGCGCATGGCTCGGTCCTACCGCGGGGCCGCGTCGGCGATCGGCGTGCCGGTGTTCGCCGGCACCGGGCGCACCCGGTCTCCGTCGCGCAGGAAGCTGCCCGCGCGGGCCACGACGCTCTCGCCGGCGGCGACGCCTGCGCGGATCTCCGTGAAGCCCTCCGCGGAGAGGCCCGTGGTCACGGGCCGCGCTTCGACGCGCCCATCCTTCGCCACGAGGACGCTGGCGCGGCCGTCGGCGGCATAGAGCAGGCTGGAGACCGGCACGGCAACGCCCGTGCGGCGCGCGACCTCCACGTTGCCGCGCGCGAAGGCGCCGATGCGCAGGACCGGATCGTCGCCGAGGCGGATGCGGACCTTGCCGAGCCGCGTCGCCCGGTCGACCTCCGGGTAGACCCGGCGCACCTTGCCGACGAGGCGGCGGCAGTCATCGAGGTCGAGGCTCGCCGGGTTGCCGACCTGGATGCGCGCCAGGGAGGTCTCGGGCACCTCGCCTTCCAGCTCGATCTCGCCCCGGGCGATCAGCCGGAACAGGGGCTCGCCCGCCGCGGTGGCGGCGGCGCCGATCCGGGCGGTGCGGCGGTTGATGATCCCGGCCTCGGGCGCCCGGATGTCGGTGCGGGCGCGCCGCAGGGCGATCTCGGCGCCGGCGGCGCGCGCCGTGGCGAGGTCGGCCTGGGCGGATTGCAGGCCGCCCTTGGCGGCGGCGAGGCGCCCCTCGGCACCCTGCGCCGCCGAGACGCGCTGCTCCAGCACGGCCGCGGTGGCGTTGCCGGTCTTCGACAGCGCCTGGGCGCGTTCCAGGGATTGGCGTGCCTCGACGTTGGCGGCCTCCGCCTGAACGATCTGGCTCTGGGCCTGCACGATGGCCGCCTCGGCCCGGGCGATCGCCGCCGCGTTGGAGGCTTCCTGGGTCACGATCATTTCCAGCGACAGCTTGGCGAGCACCTGACCCTTGGTTACGCGGTCGCCCTCCTCGACGAGGAGATCGGTGATCCGCAGGCCCTCGACCTCGGGGGAGACGAGGATCTCGTCCCGGGGCACCAGCGTGCCGGTGACGACGGCCCGCTCGACGATCTCGCGGCTCTCGGCCGGCACGACGGTGACCGCGGGTGCGATGGCGGCGGCGTCGGGGACCGCGGCAGTCTCGACGGCCCGGGCCGGTGACGCGACGAGGATCGCGAGCCCGCACAGGACGCTGAGGCGGGAGGCGCGCCAACGGACGTATTTCACGGTGGGGGCCTCGCAATCGGCGCTAAGCTGGTATTGCCTCTCTCTCGCTGCGCAGGTCGGCGTTTTCATGGCGAGCCATCCCGGATCGGATGAGCATAGCGCCATCGGGCGAGGCCGTCGCCGGGTCTGGCGCCGCATGGCGTCGCGGCTGCCGGAGCGCGGCCGTTTCCAGCGATCAACCTGCAACCACCCGGGTATAGCGACGTTAGCTCCGCGATGGTCTTGTCGCGACCGGGGAGGGATCGATGAGTATTTTCCAGATCAGACAAAAGAAGAGCGGCGCCGTTCTCTGGACCGGAGCGGCCGATGACGAACAGACGGCCCTCGACGCCATGGCGCGAGAGGCCGGGTACCGGGATTTCTCCGCGATTCCAGACGCGATCCGGGGCGACGGGATCGAGGCGGCCAAGCTCGACCTGATCTCCTGAGGCTCGGCCGCTAGGGAGGCTGCCGGAGCGGGCTTCGCTACGGCGGACTTGCGTTCGAGGGTAAGACTTTGGCCGGTTGCTCGGCCGGTAGGGTCGGGCAGCCGGACGCCAATCGTCAGGATCGCCTGACGAGCGCCTCGATCTCCTCCGCGCATCGGCAGACCGCGTCCGGATCGTGCAGCCCGCCGATCACGGTCGGATCGAGGGCGAGACCCGCTCGAATCAGGCCGGGCCAGTCGGAGGCCGCGGGCCAGCCCGGGTGTGCGATGGCGGCACCGAGCTGCGCCAGCGCCTCGGCTTTCTCGCTCTGCTCACCGTAGGCCCGCGCCTCTGGCAGGCAGAGGAAGCGCTTCCCCTGCGCAGCCGCCAGCGCGACCACACCATCGCCGCCGCCGCCCACCAGCAGCGCCGCCCGCGCGACCCGTGCCTCGACGTCGGGGACCCAGCCGTGCAGATGCAGATTGTCGGGCTTGGATCCTGATCCTGAGACCGGCCCCAGGACGTGCCAGGGCCTGTCGGGGACCGCCCGCGCCGCCGCCGCGAGATCCGCGAGGCTGCCGCCCGCCCCGCCGCGGCCGAACACCACTACGATGTCGCGGCTCGCCGCGGTCGGGCCCTGCGCCGGTGTGCCGAGGAAGCCCGCGTAGAGCGTCTTGCTCCGGACCCAGTCCGGCACGCCCACCCCGTCGAGGGCGGCGGGAAAGGGGGCCAGCAGCCGCGTCGCACTGCGGAAGGCTTCCAGATGCGGCCGGTCGGTCCGGGTGCCGGCGAGCCGCACCACCAGGGTCGGCACCGACAGGAGGCGCGCCAGGAGCGCCACCTCCACCGAGACGTCGACGACCATCAGGGCCGGATCGGTCCGTTCCGCCCAGGCGGCGATGCGCGCCATCCGCGCCCGAATTCCCGGATGGTTCAGGGGGGCGTAGTGCAGCGCCTCGGGCCGCTCGGCCGCGCCGTCCCGGCCGTCGAAGGCTGCCGTGCCGAGGGGGCGGTCATCGGGCAGGTCGACGATGTCGAGTCCTGCGGTGTCGAGGCCGGTGAGCGTTCCGAGGATCGTGCAGGGGCGGGGCAGGGCGGAAGCGACCGCCCGCGCCCGCTGAAGATGGCCGGCGCCCTGGTGGTGGACGTACCAGCCGATGCCGCGGGTCACGCGGCGTCCCTCAGCGCGCGCGCGAGGGCGTCGAGATCGGCGACCGCTTGATCGAGGGCGCATTCCCGCGCCGGCGGGCTGCGCGATTCGAGGATCCGGTCGGCCCGCTCCACGAAGGCGATGTCGTTGGGGCAGGCGCCGATGGAGGCGAGATCCTCCGCGTCGAGCCCGAGCTTCGCGCAGGAAGCGGCGCGAGCCTCCGGCCCCAGATGGAAAGCCCGCCGCAACGCCGCCCGGCGTAGGATCAGCGCCTGCCAATGGGCGGCCACCGGCAGCAGGTAGGCTTCCCCGTCGAGGACGCGGGTGCGGCGCAGCATCTCCGTGGCCATGCCGCCCGAGACCCGGCCCTGGTGCCGGGACGAGACCAGCACGTGCACCTCCGGGCAATGGCGCAGGCGTGCGCCGTTGGCGCGCAGCAGCCCGACAAGGGCATTGTCCTCGCCGCAGGGCAGCGCCGGCAGGCCCCCGACCGCCCGGTACAGGACGGCCGGAACGGCCAGGCTCGCTCCGGTATGGTCCCCGTGGCGGGGCGCGGGATCGTGCGGCGGCGGGTCGAGGAGGTCCTCCAGGCGGCGGACGCCGGACCAGTAGCGCTCGATGCGCGCGTGCAGGTCGGCGAGGTCCGGATCCGCAGCACCGTCATCGTCGATCACCAGCCGGCCACCGACGACGTCCGCGGCCTCGAGGGCACGCAGGTTCGCCCCGACCCAATCGGCCGGCAGGCGGGCATCGGCGTCGGTGGTGAGAAGGATTCCGTCCGGCTGTTCCTCGGCCGCGAGCCAGTCGGCACCGGCATCGAGCGCCATGCGCCGGGCGGTGCCGACATGGGCCTCCGCGCCGACGAGTTCGGCCTCGATCAAGCGGAGGGAGAGGGTCGCGAGGATGCCCGAGGCTTCGACCTCCCGCACCGCCTGGACGGTCCCGTCCGTACAGTTGTTGGCGAGCACCACGACTCGCAGGGGCGCCCGTGCCGAGACGCCGTTCTGCGCCGCCAGGGAGGCGAGCAGGCGGGGCAGGCGCTCGGCCTCGTTGCGGGCGGGGATGCAGACGACGCAGGGTAATGGGGCCGGATGGTCGGCGTCCGTACTCATGGCAGGTCTCCCGTGGCACCCGCATGCGCCGCGGAGGTCAGGGCGGGGCGTCACGCCGCCAAGCTCCGGGCTCGGGTGCGGAATTGCGGCGCGGATCCGCGCCGTTCAGCCGCGTCCTCCGGCGACCCGCAGGGTCGGTCGCGCCCGCTCGGCGCAGCGCGCGATCACGGCGTCGTAGGCTTCCAGATAGCGTCCGGTCATGGCGGTGGCGTCGTACAGCGCCTCGGCCCGGTCGCGACAGGCCCGGCGCGACAGGCCGGCGGCCTGACGAATCGCCACCGCGAGATCCTGCGCATCGTCCGGGCGGGCAAGGCGGCCGCAGGACGCGTCCAGGATGTCCGGCATAGCGCCGCGGCGGAAGGCGGCGACCGGCGTGCCGCAGGCGAGCGCCTCCGCCACGACGAGGCCGAAGGGCTCCTCCCAGCGGGGCGAGACGATCGCCACCCGGGCGCGGCCGAGATGATGGGCGAGATCGCGGTGCGAGAGATGGCCGAGATGCGTCAGGTCCGGCCCCAGCCGCGGGGCGATCTCGGCGGCCCAGTAGCCGGGATTGAGCTTGGGGCCGGCGAAGGTCAGCGGCAGCCCTGCGGCGCGGGCCGCGTCGATCGCGAGGTGAAGCCCCTTCTCGGGCACGATCCGGCCCGACCAGAAGGCGTAAGGCGGTGCGTCGGCAGCTTCCGAGAACGCGAAGGTCGAGAGGTCCACGCCGTTATCGACCACCTGCGCGCCGGGCACGAGATGCGCCCATTCCTGCGCCAGCGACGGCGAGACCGCGAGGAAGGCCATGTCGGGATCGGCCTGAACGACGCCGCCGACCAGGGATTCGAAGGGCGGCGTGTGGAGCACCGTGATCCACGGCAGGCTCAGCCGGGCGCTCTCGCGCAGCGGCAGGGCATGCAAGGAGTTGTTGTGGACGAGATCGAAGCCTCCGGCCGCGACCATCTCCATCATGCGCCGGTAGGCGTCCTCCTCAGTTCGGTCGATCGCCTCCTCGCGCTCCGGGTCGAGGAGCGCGTCCCCGGTCGGATCGCAGAGCATCACCGGATCGAGCGCCGGGTCCGATCCGCGGCTGGCGAACAGCGTGACATCGTGGCCGTGCCGCTTCAGCGCGACGGTGAGGAGATGCGTGTGCATCTCCAAGCCGCCGGCATAGGGCTGGCCGATCGGGTATTTCAGATGTGCGAGGACAGCGATCTTCACGCGCGCACCGAGTCCGGTTGGGTGGGGATTTCTGCCGCCCGCAGCGGCGCGAAAGGACTTCTTTCCGCGGCGAGGGTGGCGGGGATCATGCCGAATGTTTCTTCAACAAGCGTTGCGACGTCAGGTCTGGAGCGACGACAAACGCGACGCTTGCCGGCTTCCTAAGCGCCGCGGCCTGAACCAATGATGATCGAGATGAGTGGCAGGCCGTTCACGCCGGCGCGCGGCGGGCCGGCGGGTTGCAGGCCCCGGCGCGCAGTCGCGGCGCCTCCACCGGCCTGTTAGGCTCGCGTGGCCGCGCCGCACGGGCGGCCGGCAGGGGAGGGGGTTGTCGATGGGGCTTCCGTTCGGGCTGAGCGTCTTCGCGGTGATCGTGGCGGCGCTGGCCGTCATTACACTGGCGGCGGGCGTGAAGATCGTCCCGCAGGGCTACGTCTACACGGTGGAACGCTTCGGCCGCTACGCCCGCAGCCTTGAGGCCGGCCTCGGTCTGATCACGCCCTTCGTCGAGCGTGTCGGCCGGCGGGTCAACGTGATGGAGCAGGTCATCGACGTGCCGAGCCAGCAGGCCTTCACCCGCGACAATGCCGGCGTCACCATCGACGCCGTGGTGTTCTATCAAGTGCTCGATGCGGCGCGCGCCTCCTACGAGGTCTCGAACCTCGACCTCGCCGCTACGACCCTGACCATGACCAATATCCGCACGGTGGTCGGCGGCATGGATCTCGACCAGCTCCTCGCCCACCGCGACGAGATCAACGAGCGCCTGCTCCGGGTGATGGATGCGGCGGCCTCGCCCTGGGGCGTCAAGATCAACCGGATCGAGATCAAGGACATCGTGCTTCCGGCCGATCTCGCCGGGGCGATGGCCCGCCAGATGAAGGCCGAGCGCGAGAAGCGCGCCTCGATCCTGGAGGCGGAGGGGCAGCGTGCCGCCGAAATCCTCCGGGCCGAGGGGCGTAAGCAATCGGCGATCCTGGAGGCGGAGGGCCGGCGCGAGGCCGCCTTCCGCGACGCGGAGGCGCGCGAGCGCTCCGCCGAGGCCGAGGCGGCGGCGACCGGGATGGTCAGCCGGGCGATCGCCGAAGGCGACATCGCGGCGGCGAATTTCCTCGTGGCCGAGAAGTACGTCGATGCCGTGCGGGCGATCGCCACCGCGCCCAACCAGCGGGTCGTCGTGGTACCGATCGAGGCAGCGGCGCTTGCCGGCACCCTCGGCGGGATCGGCGAACTCACCCGCACGGTGTTCGGCGATGGCGCGGCAACGCCCCGGCGCATGGGGACGCCGCCCAACGTTGCCCAGCCGCGGGCCTGACGGGCGATGATCACCCAAGTCCTCGACGCCGTGGCGGCGCTCGGGCCCGCCTGGAGCTGGGTGATCGCCGGATTGGTCTTGGCCGGGGCCGAGATCCTGGCGCCCGGCGTGTTCCTGATCTGGCTGGGTCTGGCGGCCCTGGCCACCGGCCTCGCCGCCGCCGCGCTGCCTTTGCCCTGGCAGGGTCAGGCTCTGCTGTTCGCGGGGCTGGCCGTCGGCTTCGTCGCCGTCGCGGCGCGCCTTCAGCGGGGCGGTGCCAGACCGCCGGCACCCGCGCTGAACCGGGCCGACAGGGGCCTCATCGGGCGCGAGGGCGTGCTCGACGCGCCGATCGTGCAGGGGGCCGGCTGTATCCGCTTCGACGACACGCTCTGGCGGATCGAGGGACCCGACCTGCCGGCCGGCGTACGGGTACGGGTGATTGCTGTCGGCGGGACGATCCTGCAGGTCGAGGCCGCGTGAGCGCGTCTCGGCGGATGCCCCTCAGGCTGAAGCCCGGGGCCGTTCGAGCCGCCGGGCGAGGTGCTGCAGCCGAGGCCTGACCCTCAGGAAAGCGCTGTAAAGCCGCTCGAGGGCGTTCAGGACGAGGCCCGACCGCGCGAGGAGCCCGAGCGGTCGTAGAACCGGGATCGCGCGCCACATCGCCGCGAAGGCCGCGGCGCCGGTCACGATGCGCCCGCCCTCGCGGGCATGGAAGCGCGCCAGCATGTCCGCCCGCGAGGCCCGGCAAGTGCTCGCATCCTCCGCCACGTCGACGAAGGTGATCGCGCCGCATCGGTCGAGCCGGCGCATCAGCGCGATCTCGCGCCGGCAGAGAGGGCAGCCTCCATCGAACCAGACGACGACCTGTTCCATGGCCGGCGATATAGGCCGCGCCACAGGCCGGGCCAGATTGCGCCCCGGCACCCGGCCTGCGGGACGGCGTCGCCGTCAGCCGAACGCCCCGACCTCGTGCTGGATCATTCCGGAAATCTCGCGGACCTGATCGAACATCCGCCGGATCGGCTGGAACAGGTTGGCGTGCTCGGCCTCGTAGGTGCCGACATCGCGCGGCCCTGCCGGCTCGCCGAAATTGAGGCCGAGCGTCGGATCGGGCGTGATCGGGAAGATCGCGTCGAGGAGCTTCAGGCAGCCCTCGATGTCCAGGCGCAGGAACCGCTCCAGCAGCTGTTCGCGGGAGATGCCCGCCTGCGGACGGAAGCCCGGGATGTGCACCGCCAGGAACCAGATCCGGTGGATCAGCGCGAGGCGCAGGGCGTGGAGCAGCGTCAGCCGCGCCGACATGGTCGGGAGGTCCGGGGCGGCCGCGGTCAGGGCGAGCCAGTCGCGGGTCAGACGTCCGAACAGGTTCCGGAGCGCGGGGGCGAGATCGAGGCGCTCCAGCGCGCCCGAGATCACCACCAGCTCGTCCCGACGGAAATCCTTCTGCGTGCGGCGCGCCCGCTCCAGCCACACGGCCGGGTCGAGGGTGTCGATATAGGCGCGCAGCACGTCGAGGTCGCCCACCGAGGCGGCGTGCTGCACCAGCCGGAAGGCTCGCGAGAAGCGCACCGAATCGCGGCGCATGTCGCGGAACAGGTCCGGTCCGCGCTGAGCGGCCCGGCCGATCCCGTGCAGGGAATTCGCCAGGAAGCCGAGCTGGTGCAGGATCGCGTTGTTGGGGATCGCCCGCATCTGGCGCGGATGGGTGATCCGCGCCGGGCCGCCATTGTCGGTCTGGCGCGCCACCGGGCGCGATCCGGTCCGGTCGATCAGGCTCGGTCCGAAGGTGCCGAGCAGGGCGGCGTAACCCGGGTCGTCGACCAGCGCCTCCATGTCCTGGCGGGCCGCGGTGAAGAATTCGAGGGCGAAATCCGGTTCGGCATAGATCGGATCGACCTTGGCGTCGGCTGCCTTGGGACGATCGTTCAGGGCGTAGTCCGGGAAGGAATCTTCCTCCGTCACGTCGAGCGCGTAGACGTGCTCGGCGATGCGGGCGACGCTGGCCCGGGCCAGCGCCTCGGTGCCGTAGAGCAGGTAGCCGTCGGTACCCTGGAAGCTCGATTCGAGCCGGACCCGGATGCCGGCCTTGCGGGCGCGATCCCGTGCATCCTCGGGGGCGAGATAGGCGAGCCGGTCGCGCAGGGAGGTCGGATGGGCGCCGCGCCCGATCGACTCGCCATGCGTGTCGAAGATCGCGAGCTCGACGTCGGACAGGCCGTTCTGGACCAGCATCTCGGTGATGCGCAGCCGCAGCCGCTCGATCCAGAAGGTTGCCGCCAGCTGGCCGACATAGCGGCCCGAATCGGAATAGCCGAACTGCACGGTCAGCCGGCCGATGCGCTTGAGATACTGGCGCCAGTGCGGGTTGCGCAGGGCGTCGTCGAGCACCCGGATGCCCTGCTCGAGGGCGCTCGCCGTCTCGAAGAGCGGCGTGATCTCCAGCTTGTCGGCGATGCCGTAATGGCGCGCGAGCCAGAGGGCCGCGAGCAGGGTGTAGCCGGTCTCGGTCTCGGCGATAAGGAAGCGCACCGGATGGGTGCCGTCCACGTGCTTGAGGATCTGGGCGATCGTCATCATCAGCCGGGCGGCCGAGGCCCGCTCGGCGGCGAGCGCCCCGAAATCGACGGCGACCGGGCGGACGTCGTTCAGCAGGGTGTGGATCGTCGCGAGGTGCGAGCGGCGCCGGGCCGCGTCCGTGGGCTCGCCCTCCAGGTCGATCACCCGGCGGACCGCGTTGTGGATCTGGCTGGCGTTCAGCCGGAAATGCGGCAGGGCGTTCGACAGGCCGTGCGTCGCGACGCCCGCGCGCAGGACGGCGATCCGCCGCTGGTCGCCCGCGTCGTCTGCGGTCTCGAGGGCCGTGGTCAGCGCGGCGATCAGCGCACCCGCATCGGTCTGGGCGCGCTCGCGCTCGATGATCAGAGCCAGGGCGAAGCGATGGACTGCCTCAAGGGAAGGCTGGTCGCCGAGCCGCGGCGCTACGGTGAGCTGGCGGTTCACGGCCGCGAGCGCGTTCTCGGCGAGGGCGCGCACCTCGCGGCAGGCGGGGATCTCGGGCAGGTCGCGCATCACCCGGTCGAACTGCATGCGCTTCGAGATCAGCCGGTAGCGCAGGGTGTCCCACCAGCCGATATCGGTGCGTCCGTCCGTGTCGCAGCCGACCCAGCTGGCGATGGCGAAGGGGCGGGGCGTCAGCTCGGTCCAGCTTTCGGGCCAGCGGGCGCGGGCCGCGTCGAGCAGGGCGCCGTTGAACGCGTCGAGGGCGAGCCGCCCGTTATTGGCCGCCGCGCAGGCCTGCTCGAACTCCACATCCAGGGTGATCGGCGCATCCGGCCGGGTGGACAGGGCCGCCGCCCGTTCGATCAGTCCGGCGCGGTCCGCGGCGTCGGGCAGGCTCGCCGCCTCGGCGAGGAGGGCGGCCACGGCCCGGGGCATGCCGAAGGTGGGGTGGGCCGTGAACACCACCGCGAAGGCGGTGCGGTGGATCAGGGCCGCGAAGGCCTCGACGCTGTCCGACCGGTCGGGAAATGCCGCCACGAGCCGGGCCGGGATCCCCGCCTCGCGATCCGCGGATCCGGACTCGAGCCCGACATAGGCCCGCAGCCGCTCCGCCCGGGCCGAGAGAGATGCGGCGCGCAGGCGCACGAACAGCCCGTCCAGGTCGCCGGCAGAGATCTCGTTCCGGTCGAATCGCCGGGTGATCGCCAGGGTCACCGCCAGGACGGGATTGCGGAACGGGTCCTCCCGGGCCTGGTCCCGGGCGGCCTCGATCAGTCCGAGGAGGTGCGCCTCCAGCTCCTCGGGCTCACGGCTCGGCTCGTGCTGCATCGGTCGGTCCCGGCTCCGGTCTGCCCGCATCTACCCGGTCCGGCGGCCCACGCAAGGAGCGTTCCGCGCCCGATCGGGGCCGCGATGGGGTGGCGGCGGCCTGAACCGCAGGTTAGAGCTTGCCTCCTCATGGAGCGCCTGTTCATCATCCTGGCTATCCTGGTTTTCGCCGTCGCCATCGTCGCCGTCGCCGGGATGGCGGCCCGCGGCCGGCGCGAGCCTCTGCGCATGGGCTCCGAACTCGACGTCGAGGACGAGGATCTGTTCATCGGCTCGGTCGGACCGCGCAAGAGCCCGATCGACCGCAGCGCGCAGGTGCTCGACCCGCGGGTGCTCGATCTGGAAGCGATTGAATTGGAACCGATCCGTGCCCTCGACCGGACGCAGCGCAGCGAACCGCTCCGCGGCGATCCGCCCGGAGCCGGCCGATGAAGCCGAGCCTGCGCGGGGCGGCCGGTCTGCTGCTGGCCGGCCCGCTCTGCCTGTCGATAGTCCAGCGCGCTCCGGCCGTGCCCGGCGGAACGCCGCCCGCGCCGGCCGTTCCGGCGCAGACCGTGCCCGCTGCACCGGCACCGGTCCCGACGCCGGAGCCGGGCGCCCCTCAGGCGACGAGCCCCATGCCGGCGGCCGGCCCGAGCCTCGCGCAGCCCTGCGGGACGCAGGCCGCCCGTTTCGAGAGCGGCAAGGGCTTCAAGATGGTGATCACGCGAGCCGGGCAGATCAACACGACGAACCCGCTCAGGCCGCTGACGCCCGAAGTGAACGAGGTTCTCCAGGTCGTGATCGCCGGCAAGGTCGCCACCGCCTACGGGCCGGACTTCACGACCCTGCGGCGCGGCGGCGCCCCGGCGGGGATCGAGGCGATGCTGGGCGGCCCGATCCACTGGCAGCCGACGCTGCCGACCTTCCCCGATCCGGTCGCGATCGTCACCGAGGACGGGATGCCCCTGGCGCAGCTCACCTTCCGCGCCTGCGAGGCGCCGCCCGCCGTGAAGGCGCCCAAGGTGCCGAAGGCCGAGGCCCGCAAGAAGGCGCCCCGGCACGCGGCCCCGAAGGCCGCGGCCGAGAAGACGCCCCCGGGCTTCTCCATGCCTCAGGGGGCGATCTCAGAGTAGCGGCTACTTCTGCTTGGCGATGACCTTGTCCTTGATGCCGTCATAGACGGTCTTCGGGATGATCTTCTTGGCGACGAGGTCGTCCTTCCCGCGATACGGCCGGCCCTTGATGATCGCGGCCGCCCGCGCCGCGCCGATGCCGGGCAGCGCGTCGAGTTCCTCGGCGCTCGCGCTGTTGAGGTCGATGAGCGCGCCCTTGGCGGCGTTCGGCGATCCGGCAACCGGTGCGCTCGGGGCCGCGGGCCTCGCGGGGGCCGTCGGCGCCGCGGTCGTCGGCGCCTGGGGCGCCTGCGCCAGGGCAGGTGCCGCGACGAGGCTGGACAGCAGGGCGAGGAGGGCAAGGGTCTTGGTGGAGGAAGCCATGGCGTTCTCCCGTGAGGGGCGGCCCGATCCGCGGTGCCGTCTCCGCAGACCTGCACCGCCCCGCTTGAACCCACGCTTAACGGTTGTGGTCCCGCACCCCTAGCCACGGGCCGGCGCCGGGTCTATAAGCCCGCCCTCATCCGTATCCCGCGGTGTGCGTGGCGATCCTCGATCGAGGAGCCGCCCGCGCGCCGCTTTGTCCGCGGCGTCACGAAGGATCCAGCCATGGCCGTTCCGAAGCGAAAGACCTCCCCCTCCCGCCGCGGCATGCGCCGCTCGGCCGACGCCCTCAAGGCGCCGACCTATGTCGAGGACAAGGATTCCGGCGAGCTGCGCCGTCCGCACCACATCGACCTGAAGACCGGCATGTATCGCGGCCGTCAGGTCCTCAAGGTGAAGTCCGCCGAGGCCTGAGCCTCGCGAAGGCGGCGCCTCAGGCGAGGCGTCGCGCGGCCTCCGCGTAGCGCGCGGCGGCCATCTGGGTCCGCGTCAGGCGCGACGGCAGCAGCGACGGATCGTCGGCCGTCAGCAGCTGTGCGATGAAGCCGGCGCGCGGTTTTCCCGCGGCTGCGCGCGCCGCCGGCCGACCCGTTGATTGCCCTTCGGCCCGACCCCCATCGATCAAGACGAGCGCCTGCGCCGGCTCCGGCGATTCGTCCGTGTCCGGGATCGGATCGCGCCGAGTGGCGCGGACCTGTGTCGGGCCGAGACGGCTGACTGTTCCGATACGCACCATGCGCACATTCTCCGCACGTTTCCGTGCCTGTGTCG
Organism: Methylobacterium sp. P1-11; assembly: GCF_008329595.1. NCBI lineage: Bacteria > Pseudomonadati > Pseudomonadota > Alphaproteobacteria > Hyphomicrobiales > Methylobacteriaceae > Methylobacterium > Methylobacterium sp. P1-11. Next base: position 25,568 of record NZ_NPKS01000002.1, on the reverse strand, counting down.
CAAAGGTGGGGCCGGCGTTTACTAATCGTCAACCCTTTATCCAGCCGTGCCGGCCGGAAATTACTTTTTCGCAAGCGCCTCGAGGCGCTGCTGCATCTCCAGCATCTGGCGCTTGAGATCGTCCAGCTCGCCGCCGGCATAGGGCGTGGGCTGAGTCGGCGCCGGCGGCTGCGCTCCGGGGGCGGGCGGCGCGAACCCCGTGAACATCTTCATGGCGTCGCCGAAGAAGTTCATGTTGGTGCGCACCTGCTGCTCGATCGCGTTCTGGAACGCCGACGGACCGAAGCTGTGGGCGAATTTCTCGCGCAGTCCGTCCTGATCCTTGGCGAAATTCGCCATGGAGAATTCGAGGAAGCTCGGCACCATCGTGCGCATGCTGTCGCCGTAGAAGCGGATCAGTTGGCGCAGAAAGGCCACCGGCAGCAGATTCTCGGCGCCGGCCTTGTTCTCCTGCTCGAAGATGATCTGCGTCAGGACCGAGCGGGTGATGTCGTCGCCGGTGCGCGCGTCGTACACCACGAAGTCCTCGCCGTTCTGGACCATCGTGGCGAGGTCCTCCAGCGTCACGTAGGTCGAGGTGCCGGTGTGATACAGGCGCCGGTTGGCGTACTTCTTGATGACGGTCTGGGTGGCCTTGACGGTATCCGCCATCGGGAACGGCCTTTCTGGACTCGGGACCGGGGGGCGTTGCAGGCGCGCGATGCTGCCTGACGGAGGCTGTCTTCGCGCCCGCAACACGATCCTTAAAGCCTTCCCCGGGCGCAGAAAACAGCAAACTGCACCTCGTCAACGCAGAATAATGCAGTGTGGCCGGGGCGGTTGCGCCATTTCAGTCTCGCGTTCGCGTCATCGGCGCGTTTTGGCGCCCGGATGCACAACCTTGACTTCGCCCACCTCAAGCCCTTCATCCCAGGGCCGGCACAGAGCGCGCCCGGGACGTGGAAGGCGCGCCGGCTCGCGAGAGGAGAACGTTCACATGGCAGGCAGCGAAGAGATCGTCATCGTCGGGGCCGCGCGCACGCCGGTCGGCTCGTTCGGCGGCGCCTTCGGGGCGGTGCCGGCCCACGAACTCGGCGCGACCGCAATCAAGGCCGCCCTGGAGCGGGCCAAGGTGTCGCCCGATGAGGTGGACGAGGTGATCTTCGGCCAGGTCCTCACCGCAGGCGCCGGCCAGAACCCCGCCCGTCAGGCCGCGATCAAGGCCGGCATCCCCGAGAAGGCGACCGCCTGGGGCCTCAACCAGGTCTGCGGCTCGGGGCTGCGCACGGTCGCGATCGGCATGCAGCAGATCGCCAACGGCGACGCAAAGGTCATCGTGGCCGGCGGTCAGGAGTCGATGTCCCTGTCGCCGCACGCGCAGTACCTGCGCGGCGGGCAGAAGATGGGCGACGTCAAGCTCGTCGACACCATGATCAAGGACGGGCTCTGGGACGCCTTCAACGGCTACCACATGGGTCAGACCGCCGAGAACGTCGCCCAGGCCTTCCAGCTCACCCGTGAGCAGCAGGACCAGTTCGCGACCCGCTCGCAGAACAAGGCCGAGGCCGCCCGCAAGGAGGGCCGGTTCAAGGACGAGATCGTCCCCGTCACCGTGCCCGGCAAGAAGGGCGACACGGTCGTCGACAGCGACGAGTACATCCGCGACGGCGCCACCATGGAGGCGATGGCCAAGCTGAAGCCGGCCTTCGCCAAGGACGGCACCGTGACGGCCGCCAACGCCTCGGGCCTCAACGACGGTGCCGCCGCTCTCGTTCTGATGTCGGCCTCGGAAGCCGAGCGCCGCGGCCTCACCCCACTCGCCAAGATCAAGTCCTGGGCGACCGCGGGCGTCGATCCGAAGGTGATGGGCACCGGCCCGATTCCCGCCTCCCGCAAGGCCCTGGAGAAGGCTGGCTGGAAGCCGTCCGACCTCGACCTGATCGAGGCCAACGAGGCCTTCGCGGCCCAGGCGCTGGCGGTGAACAAGGAAATGGGCTGGGATGACGCGAAGGTGAACGTCAATGGCGGCGCCATCGCCATCGGCCACCCGATCGGTGCCTCGGGCGCGCGCGTCCTCGTTACCCTGCTGCACGAGATGAAGCGGCGCGATGCCAAGAAGGGCCTCGCCACCCTCTGCATCGGCGGCGGCATGGGCGTGGCGATGTGTGTCGAACGGACCTGATCGGTCTGTCACGTCAGTATCGGCTCACAACATAGACTTAAGGCCGAAGTCAGAAAAAATCGCGTGCGGACGCCATCCGCACGCGGCATCAAGTGATGCGAACAGGAGGAAACAATGGCTCAAGGACGCGTCGCCCTCGTGACGGGCGGCACCCGCGGCATCGGCGCGGCGATCTCGAAGCGGCTCAAGGACAAGGGCTACAAGGTCGCCGCCAATTACGCCGGCAACGACGAGGCGGCCAACGCCTTCAAGGCCGAGACCGGCATCCCGGTCTTCAAGTTCGACGTGGGTGATCTCGCGAGCTGCGAGGCCGGCATCAAGGCGATCGAGGCCGAACTCGGCCCGATCGAGGTGCTGGTCAACAATGCCGGCATCACCCGCGACGGCGCCTTCCACAAGATGACCTTCGACAAGTGGCAGGCGGTCATCAAGACCAATCTCGATTCGATGTTCACCTGCACGCGGCCGCTGATCGAGGGCATGCGCAGCCGCAACTTCGGGCGCATCATCATCATCTCGTCGATCAATGGCCAGAAGGGCCAGGCCGGGCAGACCAACTACTCGGCCGCCAAAGCCGGCGTGATCGGCTTCGCCAAGGCTCTGGCTCAGGAGAGCGCCGCGAAGGGCATCACCGTCAACGTGATCGCGCCGGGCTACATCGCCACCGAGATGGTGATGGCGGTGCCTGAGGAGATCCGCAACAAGATCATCTCGACGATCCCGACCGGCCGGCTCGGTGAGGCCGACGAGATTGCCCATGCGGTCGAGTATCTCGCCAGCGACGAGGCCGGCTTCGTGAACGGCTCGACGCTGACCATCAACGGCGGCCAGCACTTCGTCTGATCGCCGTCGGGCACGCCGGCCGCAGCCGGCGTGCCCGCCACACGGCCGAGGTCCCTGCGCGGCCGGCCGATCTCCCGCCCGATGCCGGCTATGCCGGCCGCGTGGAGCTGCCCCGGCGGCCGCGCCCGCCGATCCACGGAGCGCCGGACGCCCCCGCGCAGATCCTGCGGGTCTGTCGGGCCGGCTGCGTCCGCGGGCTCAAGCGCGCCAGCCCGGCAAGCCTGACGGAAGTCCTTCCCGGCCCGTGAGCTCGGAGGATGCAGGGATAACGGGCATTGCGGGCAGTGATCGACCTGACTGGCCACGTGCTCTGAGACACGAACAATTCGAGCGGCCTCGTATAGGTCTCCTTCCATCGGCGCAGGGATAGTCCGGCCGATAGAAGTCCGAGGCCCCGATCGTCATGAACAACTGGTTTCACGGTAAATTCGGCGTTCAGTTTATCGGCAAGAACCAGATCTGTTCTTCGCGCGATGTGGCGGTACCGAATGGCCGTGTCGAGAATTCGCGCGGCCGCAGGCTGTCCGCCGTCGCCAAGCTTGGCCTCGCTGCGGCCTGTGTTCTGGGGCTCGCCGCCTGCGTCACGCCGCAGGAGCGGCACGCGATCGATCAGAACCAGTGCTACGCCTTCGGCTTCGAGCCCGGCACCGACGCCTTTGCCGAGTGCATGATGGGCCTGCATCAGCAGCGCGCCGTCGCCCAGGCCAACACCAATCTGTACTGGCAGGCGCAGCTCGCTGAGCAGAACCGTCGCCGCGAGGCGCGGCAGGATCTCTACAAGATCGCCAGCCTGCAGCGGAGCGGCGATCCCCGCTTCCCCGTGTGTGGCGCGTCGTCCGATGGCGGCATGGATCGCCGGACCATGACTTGGTACGGCCCGAACTGTCGCGCCCGCTGACCCCGATCAGGAGAGAAGACGATGTCGGACGTCACCACGAAAGTCCCGGGAAATGCGAGCAAATTCATCTTCGCCACGACGGCGATGTTTGCGGCCACGATCGGGATGGTTACGCAGGATTGGCGGTGGTTCTTCATCGCGATGCTTGGCAGCGCCGCCGTTCAGTGCGTGGTTTACTTACCGCTTCAGAGACGGTTCGGATGGAAGCCGCTCGATTTCGGCCATCTGGGTTATCTCGTCCTGCTGCTGTTCCCGTACTGAGCCACCCAAAAGCGGCGGCGCCCCGAGAGGCCGCCGGCCCTGCTGATCCATCACGCCGAGACACCAACCATGACGCTTGCCCTGATCATCACCGGCTTCCTCATCGTCAATTTCATGATGGCGGGCATCTTCTCTCTCGTGGCCCTGTGGGCCGACTGAGCCGTCTTCCTAAGGCGCACCGACGCAATTGGCGTAGAAGGTCGTGGTTGCGGGCCAATCGGAGAAGACGCCCAGCACACCGACCTGACCGTGCAGCACGTCGAGCAGCCGCAGGATGTCGCCGTCGCCGGTCACCACCGGCTTGATCGACTGATAATAATATCCGCCGCCGCCCTTCAGGGGACCCGAGCGCTCCAGGGACCACGCGATCAGCCCCAGCCCGGCCTTCTTCGCCTCCCGCGCGTAGGTCGAGGGCTCGATCGTCCCGTCCGCCCCCGGCCGGACCAGCATCCAGAGCGGCGGTGCCAGGATCTTCACGCCCTTCTGCGCCAGCTCGGCCATGCCGGGCTGCCAGGTGGCGGGCTTCTCCGGGTCGAAGCCCTTCGCGGTCTCGTCGCGATCGTCGAGGAAGATCGCCTGCCGGCCGAAACCCGGGTCCTTCTCGAGCCAGTAGAGGATGTCGCGCAGCTGGAAGCTCTGGGGATAGACGTCGGAGGCCGGGATCCCCGCCTCCTTGTATTCGTCGATCAGCTGCTGGGCGTACATGTCCTGCGTGTAGGTGCCCTGGAACGGCATCGCGACCTGCGGTGCTTTCAGCTCGGGGGTGAACTTCCGCCCCATCTCCTTCACCAGCGCGATATACTCCTTGTGGGACATCAGCGTGCCGCTGCCGGCGTAGAGATCGGTGCGCCAGCGCGGGGTCGCGTTCATGTAGGCCGAGACGCTTGTCGCATCCGGATCGGCCGCGTCCATCTTCCCGTTCAGCGATTTGAACTCGTCGAGCGTCAGGTCGCTGGTGCAGCACTTGGCCGAGGCCTTGCGGCCGGTGGCCGCGTCGGCCGGCGTGAAGCCCTGCGTGCATTTTGCCGCAAGTTCGGGCCGGGCCAGGATGTCGGTGGTCGTGTGCAGGTCGCACTGGCTGTGCCGGCAGACGAGCTGGCGGTCCTTGGTGAAGGCGACATCGCACTCGATGATCCCGGCGCCCATCCGGTCCGCGGCGCGCAGCCCCTCCCTCGTATGCTCCGGGAACATCAGCGGCGCGCCCCGGTGCGAGATCGAGAAGGTCCTGGGCGTGTAGGTCCGGTCGATCCCGCAGGCGGCGAGCTTGTCCTTCAGTGGCCCCGGCTTCAGCTGGTCGACGAGGTAGAAGGGCCGGGGCCCGAGCTGGGCGGCCTCGCCGGCGAGGCCGGGGCCCGTGCCCAGCAGCAGCGCCAGCCCGATCATGATCGCACGCATCGCGAACCTCCCGTTCCAGGTCGCCGGTAGAGCGCGGCGATGACAGGGCCATGACCCCGGTCTCGCCGACTCGGAAGCCGCATGATAGCCGCAGGCCATGAGCGCGCCTGCATCGATCTTCACCCTGCGCCCGCGGAGCGCGAGCGCCACAGTCGCGGGCTTCGGCGCGATTCTGCTGTGGTCGCTGCTCGCCCTGTTCACCGCCGCCTCCGGCACGGTGCCGCCGTTTCAGCTTGCCGCCCTGACCTTCCTGATCGGTGGCCTCTGCGGCTGCGTCACGTGGATCGCCCGGCCGGGCCGTGCCCGCGCGCTGATCCAGCCCTGGCCGGTCTGGCTGCTCGGGGTCGGGGGCCTGTTCGGCTACCACGCCCTCTACTTCAGCGCCCTGCGCCTTGCGCCCCCCGCCGAGGCCGGGCTGATCAACTACCTCTGGCCGCTGCTGATCGTCCTGCTCTCCGCCCGCCTGCCGGGCTCGGGCGGGCTGCGCCCGGGCCATCTCGCCGGGGCCGTCCTGGGCCTCGCCGGCGTCGCGGCCCTGTTCGCCGGACGGGGCGATCTCGCCTTCGAGGCGGGCGCGCTGCCGGGCTACGCGGCCTCCCTGACGGCGGCCTTCGTCTGGGCCGGATATTCGGTGCTCTCGGCCCGGGTCGGGCAGGTGCCGACGGACGCGGTTGCGGGGTTCTGCCTCGCCACGGCGGCACTCAGCCTCGCGTGCCATCTGGCCTTCGAGGCGACGGTCTGGCCGGCCGATGCGGTGCAATGGGGCGCGGTGCTTCTGCTCGGTCTCGGACCCGTGGGGGCGGCCTTCTACCTCTGGGATATCGGCTGCAAGCGCGGCGACGTCCGACTCCTCGGTGTCACGGCCTACGCGGCGCCGGTCCTCTCGACGCTGATCCTGGTGGCATCGGGCTATGCCAGCCCGAGCCCCACCCTGGCGGTCGCCTGCCTGCTCATCGTCGCAGGCGCGCTCACGGCGGTGCAGGCTTCGCGGACGGGGTCGAAGCGAGGCTAACGCCGCGGCGTCGGCCGCCAATCCGGCGGCGCCATCTCGAACCCTGAGAACTCGAAGCCCGGTGAGACCGTGCAACCGACGAGCGTCCACGCCCCGAGGCTGGTGGCCGTCTGCCAATGGCCCGCCGGCACGACGCATTGCGGGCGCTGGCCGGCGGCGAGATCCGGCCCGAGATGCCGGGCGGTGGCGTCGTGCCCGTTCGGGCTCGTGGTGATCACGAGCGGCGCGCCGGCGTGCCAGTGCCAGATCTCGGTGGCGTCGACCCGGTGCCACGCGGAGACCTCGCCGAGATCCAGCAGGAAGTAGATTGCGGTGCCGACCGAGCGCCCGTCGACGTTGCGGGGATCGCGGAACGTCTCGCGGTAATGCCCGCCCTCGGGATGGGGCTCCAGCCCCAGGGTCGCGATCACCTCGGCTGCCGTCATGTCCAGCTCCCTGTCCGTCCCGTCCGCGCGACTCGTCCGCGGCTTGCCGGCCCTTGGCCCCGATGCTACCGGCCGAAAAACCCCGCAAGGTCCGAGAACGATGCCGAGCCCCACCGTCCGTCTCCACCGCGGCGAGCTGCCCGCCGATTACGCTGCGGGCCGGGCGGTGGCCATCGACACCGAGACCCTCGGGCTCAACCCGCACCGGGACCGCCTCTGTGTCGTGCAGCTCTCCACCGGCGACGGCACGGCCGACGTGGTCCAGATCCCGCAAGATGGGCCGGAGCCGGTCGTTCTCAAGCGGGTCCTGGCCGATCCCGGGATCCTGAAGATCTTCCACTTCGCGCGGTTCGACGTGGCGGTCCTGTACAAGGCGCTCGGGGTGATGCCGAGCCCGGTCTACTGCACCAAGATCGCCTCGAAGCTCGCGCGGACCTACACCGATCGGCACGGCCTGAAGGACGTTGTCCGCGAACTCGTCGGCGTCGACCTGTCGAAGCAGCAGCAATCCTCCGACTGGGGGGCCGAGAGTCTGTCGCAGGCCCAGCTCGATTACGCGGCCTCGGACGTCCTCCACCTCCACGCGGCCCGGGCGCGGCTCGACACCATGCTGGCCCGGGAGGGCCGCACCGACCTCGCGGCCGCCTGTTTCGCCTTCCTGCCGACCCGGGCCCGGCTCGACCTCGAGGGCTGGCCCGAAACCGACATCTTCGCGCACACCTGAGGCGGAGGAGCCTGCGCACTTCCGGTGCCGAGTGAGACTTTCCTGTCACCGCACCGCGATGTGTCGCTGGTAGGTTGTGGTCGCCGGTGCTTCCGAGTCCCGGCCAGTCCCTCCTCGCCGGTCACCCACCCGATCAGGCCGGCGAGGAGGGTCCGTCGCATTCAGGTCAGCGTCCGGATGCCCGACGGCGTCGTGATGCGGGCCGTGAACCGGGGGAGGGTGCCCCGTGCGAGGCGCGGCGGGTCGCCGAGGCCCAGCCGCGCATGGAGCGCGCCCACGCCATCGGGATCCGGATGCGCCAGCTCCACCGCCGCGAGACGGGCTCCCAGATCTGGCATCGTCCGGGCGGGATTGCCGGCCGGTCCCCAGGCCATCGCACAGGGCGCAGCACCGTCCGCCGGCCATCCCCCGTCCGGGGGCAGGGCGAAGCGCCAGGACAGGTCGCCGCGGGTCATGGTGGCCGCCGCGCCGAGGAGCGCGCCGTGGGCGGTGAGAACGCTGTCGAGATCGTCCGTGCGGGCGACGAAGCCGCGCAGCCGCCGTCCCGAATCCCAGTCTGCCCGCACCCGCGCGGCGTCGCCGAGGCCGAACCAGCGGGTGCGGGACGGCGGCGGCGCGTCGGGATCGACGGCGATCACCTCCAGGAACAGGGCATCGCCGAGGCGGAGAAGGTGGTTGCGCGTGCCCATCTCGCGGTGGCGGCCCCCCTCCGGCATGGCGAGGCCGAGGCAGTCCCGGACATGCGCCACGCCCTCCGCGAGATCGGGCGCGACGACGACAAGGTGATCGAGGGTGAGCATCGGGCAGGATCCGTGTGACCGCTTGCGCCTCCGCGGCCGGCCGTCGGGCATTCCCCGGACCGCGCGGATCCCGACCCGGCACCCGTCCTGACGGGCGCGCCTCGGATCAGGAGAAGTTGGATGGTGCCGGAACGTCCCCAAGAAAAAGGCCGGGGCCCCGCGAGAGGCCCCGGCCCGGAGAGGGCGCCGGGCCGGGCACCGGGCCCGGCCGCTCTCACCTCACAGCGAGTAGTACTGCACGAACTCGATCGGGTGCGGGGTCATCTCGTAGCGCAGCACCTCGGTCATCTTCAGCTCGATGAACGAGTCGATCTGGTCGTCCGAGAACACGCCGCCCTCCTTGAGGAAGGCGCGGTCCTTGTCGAGGCTGTTCAGCGCCTCGCGGAGCGACCCGCAGACGGTCGGGATCTTCTTCAGCTCCCGCGGCGGCAGCTCGTAGAGATCCTTGTCCATGGCCGGGCCCGGGTCGATCTTGTTGCGGATGCCGTCGAGGCCGGCCATCAGCAGCGCCGAGAAGGCGAGGTAGGGGTTCGCCATCGGGTCGGGGAAGCGGACCTCCACGCGCTTGGCCTTCGGGCTCTTGGTCCACGGGATGCGGCAGGAGGCCGAACGGTTGCGCGCCGAGTAGGCGAGCAGCACCGGCGCCTCGTAGCCCGGCACCAGACGCTTGTACGAGTTGGTGGACGGGTTGGTGAAGGCGTTGAGCGCCTTGGCGTGCTTGATGATGCCGCCGATGTACCAGAGGCACTCCTGGGACAGGCCGGCATACTTGTCGCCCGCGAAGACCGGCTTGCCGTCCTTCCAGATCGACTGGTGGACGTGCATGCCCGAGCCGTTGTCGCCGTAGACGGGCTTGGGCATGAAGGTCGCGGACTTGCCGTAGCTCTGCGCGACGTTGTGGATGCAGTACTTGTAGATCTGCATGTGGTCGGCGAGCAGGGTCAGCGTGTCGAACTTCATGCCGAGCTCGTGCTGGGCCGAGGCCACCTCGTGGTGATGCTTCTCGACCTTCACACCCATCGACTGCATGGCGGCCAGCATCTCGCCGCGCATGTCCTGGGCCGAATCCTGCGGCGGGACCGGGAAGTAGCCGCCCTTGGTCTGGACCCGGTGGCCGAGGTTGCCGCCCTCGTAATCGGTGAAGCCGTTGGTCGGCAGCTCGGTGGAATCGAGCTCGAAGCCGGTGCGGTAGGGGTCGGCAGCGAACTTCACGTCGTCGAACACGAAGAACTCGGCCTCGGGCCCGACATAGATCGTGTCGCCGATGCCGGTCTGCTGCAAGTAGGCTTCGGCGCGCTTGGCGGTGCCGCGAGGGTCGCGGCCGTATGGCTCGCCGGTCGCCGGCTCCAGCACGTCGCACACGATCGACATGGTCGCGGCGGAGAAGAACGGGTCCAGGGTGGCGGTCACGGGGTCCGGCATCAGCAGCATGTCGGACTCGTTGATCGCCTTCCAGCCGGCAATCGAGGAGCCGTCGAACATGGTGCCCTCGTCGAAGATCTCCTCGTCGATGAGCGACACGTCGAACGTGACGTGCTGCCACTTGCCGCGTGGGTCGGTGAACCGGAAGTCCACGTAGCGCACGTCGTTGTCCCGGATCGTCTTCAGCACCTCGGCCGCAGTGGTCATCGTGGGCATCCTCCAGGGATCTTTCAAATCGTCTCTCGGGGCGCACCCGCACGCGGTCGCGTGCACCGGCAAGCGGGGCTTGATATCCGGCGCGGGCGTGCCTTGCCACCCGCCGGGCACCGGAATCGGCTGTCGGATAGAACGATCGACCCGCGAGTTTGCGCGATCTCGCAAGCGTGATCGCGCAATCCCGTTTCTAGGGCAGCGTTGTTCTCCGGCAATGGCCCCTCTGGCACGATCCATGCGAAGGCGGCCGCAGCCGTCGACGAGGCGGCAAGCCGTTCGCGTCTTCCCGGGTTGCCCAGGTCGCGCATCGATACGGACGAGAGAACCGGAATGACCAAATATAAGCTCGAGTACATATGGCTCGACGGGTACACGCCGACCCCGAACCTCCGCGGTAAGACGCAGATCAAGGAATTCGACAGCTTCCCGACCCTCGAGCAGCTCCCGATGTGGGGCTTCGACGGCTCGTCCACCAAGCAGGCCGAGGGCGGCAGCTCCGACTGCATGCTGAAGCCCGTGCGCCATTTCCCCGATCCGGCCCGGAAGAACGGCGTGCTGGTGATGTGCGAAGTGATGATGCCGGACGGCGTGACCCCGCACGAGTCCAACAAGCGCGCGACCATCCTGGACGATGCCGGCGCCTGGTTCGGCTTCGAGCAGGAGTATTTCCTGTACAAGGACGGCCGCCCGCTCGGCTTCCCGGCCTCCGGCTACCCGGCGCCGCAGGGCCCATACTACACCGGCGTCGGCTACTCGAATGTCGGCGACGTCGCCCGCAAGATCGTCGAGGAGCACCTCGACCTCTGCCTCGATGCCGGCATCAACCACGAGGGCATCAACGCCGAGGTGGCCAAGGGCCAGTGGGAGTTCCAGATCTTCGGCAAGGGCTCCAAGAAGGCCGCCGACGAGATGTGGATGGCCCGCTACCTCCTGCAGCGCCTCTGCGAGAAGTACGGCATCGACGTCGAGTACCACTGCAAGCCGCTCGGCGACACCGACTGGAACGGGTCGGGCATGCACTGCAACTTCTCGACCGCGTTCATGCGCGAGCACGGCGGCAAGGCCTATTTCGAGAAGCTCATGGAGGCGTTCAAGAACGCCCGTGAGGAGCACATCGCCGTCTACGGTCCGGACAACCACATGCGCCTGACCGGCAAGCACGAGACCGCCTCGATCCACGAGTTCTCGTACGGCGTGGCCGACCGCGGCGCCTCGATCCGCGTGCCGCATTCCTTCGTCAACAACGGCTACAAGGGCTACCTTGAGGACCGCCGCCCGAACTCCCAGGGCGACCCCTACCAGATCGCCTCGCAGGTGCTGAAGACGATCGCTTCCGTGCCGACCGAGGCCGCCGCAGCCGCGTAAGACGCGACGGGGAGCGTCAGGCTTCCAGACAGAACCGACGAAGCCGGGCCCTCGGGTCCGGCTTCATCGTTTCCGGGACCAGGGAAGGGCCTGGTTCCGACAGGGCCTCTGCGATCAGCGCCCTCATTCCGGGGCGCCGCAGGCAAGCCCCGAACCGGAATGGCACGCCGGTGGCGCGCGACCCGGAACCGCTATGCGTGCAAGGATCCAGCCTGTCTCCGCGTCTGGATCCCGGGCGACGCTGTGCGGCCCCGGGAGGACGGGGCGGTGTCCGGGTTCGGGCGCAGGGTCGCCCGCTTCAGGACCGGCGCGGACGCTCGTCCTCGCGGATCGCGGCCTCGTGGTACCACGCGCCGCCGCCAAAGCTCGGAACGGGTGCGGGCTTCGCGTCCGGAGCGGTCCGGGCAATCCCGCGTGCGCGCCGGAACGCGGACAGATCGTAGATCTTGGCGCTCGCGCGCGGGTCCGTGTCGGCCATCGCACATCCTCCTACATCGGGTTCAAGCGGCCGATCAGGCCGGCCGTTCCCAATGATGTGGGGTGCGGACGACGGCGCTCCAGGGCAGAACGCGCCGATGCCGGACATTCGCGCAGTGCGAAATCTTAGGCAGATGACGAGGGATGAGCCTGCCGGCGGCCCCTGAGCCGCGGAAAGACGGTCGTCAGATCGCGTCCGTGCCGGTCTCACCGGTGCGGATGCGGATCGCCTCCTCGATCGTCGAGACGAAGATCTTGCCGTCGCCGATACGACCAGTCTGGGCCGACTTGCGGATCGCCTCCACGGCGCCCTCGACCAGAGCATCGGACAGGACGATCTCCAGCTTCACCTTAGGCAGGAAGTCGACCACATATTCGGCGCCCCGGTAGAGCTCCGTATGGCCCTTCTGGCGGCCGAATCCCTTCGCCTCGATGACGGTGATGCCCTGGAGACCGACCTCCTGGAGCGCCTCCTTCACCTCGTCGAGCTTGAAAGGCTTGATGATCGCTTCGATCTTCTTCATGCCGCTCGGGCCTGCGCTGCAATGCCTGGCATTTCTAACATCCTCGTGACGCCTCCGCCATGCCGTTTTCGCGGTGTGTCGGACCATAGTGCCTATTTCATGTGCGTTATACGCACATCCTTAGGGCGCTTCCCGGTATTATGGCGCGGATTTAGTCAAGGCTGACCGGTGTGCGGGCAAAAGCGGAGACGGACATGCGGGTGCTGACGGTCGCGGCGATGAAGCGGGTCGATGCCGCGGCGATCGCGGGCGGGGTACCGGGTATCGCGCTGATGGAGGCGGCCGGCGCCGCGGTGGCCGGCCGCGCCCGGGCTCGGCTGCCGGCCGGGGGCCGGGCCGTGGTCCTGTGCGGACCGGGCAATAACGGCGGCGACGGCTTCGTCGCCGCGCGCCTGCTGGCCGATGCCGGCTACGGCGTCGAGCTGTTTCTCCTCGGCGACCGCTCGGCGCTGACGGGGGATGCCGCCCGCGCGGCCCAGGCCTGGACGGGCCCTGTCCAGCGGCCCGATAGCGGCGCGGTCCCGTCCTGCGACCTCGTGATCGACGCTCTGTTCGGGGCCGGGCTGTCGCGCGACCTCGACGGAGCCGCCCGCGCGCTCGTCGAGGCGGTGAATGCCGCCGGGCTCCCGGTGCTGGCCGTCGACGTGCCGAGCGGGGTCGACGGCGACACTGGCGCGGTGCGCGGCGCCGCGATCCGGGCGGTGGAGACCGTGACCTTCGTGACCTACAAGCCGGGCCATCTGCTCGAGCCCGGGCGCAGCCTCTGCGGCCAGATCAGCCTGGCCGATATCGGGACCGGGCCGGAGGCCCTGGAGGCCGGCCTGGCCGCCTGCGCGCCGCTCTTCCGGAACGGCCCCGAACTGTGGGGCCGCGCCATCCCGCATCTCACCGGGGCCAGTCACAAATACACCCGCGGCCACGCCCTGGTCCTGTCGGGGCCGGCCACCAAGACCGGCGCGGCCCGGCTTGCCGCCCGCGGTGCCCTGCGGGTCGGTGCCGGGCTCGTGACCGTGGCGTCACCGGCCCCGGCGCTCGCCGAGAATGCCGCCCACCTCACGGCGATCATGCTGCGGCCCTGCGAGAGCGCCGACGATCTCGACGACCTGCTCACCGACGAGCGCCTGAACGTGATCCTGGCGGGGCCGGGGCTCGGCACCGGCGAGCCGACCCGCGAGCGCGTCGCGGTGGCGGCGGCGGCCGGGCGCGGCCTCGTCCTCGACGCCGACGCGCTGACGAGCTTCGCGGGCCAAGCGCCGCTGCTCGCCGCCCATCTCGCGGATGGCGATGCCCGCGCCGTGCTGACGCCGCATGCCGGCGAGTTCGCGCGGCTGTTCGAGAAGACGGGCGCGGCGGCGGAGGGCGCCGACAAGGTCGCGCGGACCCGCGTCGCGGCCGCGCTCACCGGAGCCGTCGTGGTCCTCAAGGGAGCCGATACAGTGATCGCCAGCCCGGACGGGCGCGCGGCGATCAACGACCATAGCAGCCCCTATCTCGGCACCGCAGGTTCGGGTGATGTGCTCGGCGGCCTGATCGCCGGCCTGATGGCGCAGGGCATGCCACCTTTCGAGGCCGCCGCCGCCGGCGTCTGGCTGCACGGCGATGCCGGCCTGCGCCACGGCCCCGGCCTGATCGCGGAGGACATCCCCGAGCTGATGCCGGCGGTGCTGCGGGACCTCCTTGAGGTCGTCCTCAGGTAACCTCGAACAGGGTCCAGAGGCCGGTATCGAACCGCTCCAGCACGGTGGCACTGATCAGCCAGCGCCCCGGATTGTCGGCCAGGAAGCCGATCCGGGCGGTCCGGCCCTCCAGGAGCTGGAACGTGTCGAGCCAGTAGGGCTCCCAGCCGTCGTCGAGGGGGTGGAGCAGGCGGAAGCAGTGGCCGTGCAGGTGCAGGGCCTGCGGGAAGGCGGTCTCGTTGCGCAGGGCTAGGACCACGACCTGGCCCCGCTTCACCGAGAAGATCGGCTGCAGGCCCGTGACGCCGCTCGCGCCGTTCACCGACCAGATCTTCTGTGGATCGCCCGTGTAGACCGGATCGGCAGCCGGGCCGTCCTTGATCCCGTCCTTGGCCCCGTCCTTGGTCTTCGGCACGAAGGCGCCGCCGGTGATCACCACGTCGCGGCGCAGGGCGTTCTGGAGCTTGATCTCGGCCGGCAGGCGCTTGTTCTCGCCGATCGGCCCGATCGGCGGCCGCTTCTCGGTGATCCGGGCGCCCTTGGTGGTGACGCTCGCGAGCGTCAGGCCCTTCCCGACCAGCGCCTCGATCGTGCATCGGGCGCCTTCCTCCTCCGGCAGGTCGACCATCAGGTCGTAACGGGTGCCGGGCGGAAACGGGAGGGTCGCCCGCAGCGGCTCGAACGTGTCGGTGGGCTGACCGTCGACCGCCGCCACGTAGACCTTCACGCCCTCGAAGCGGAGGCGCGTCGCCCGGGCATTGCACGCATTGCCGAGGCGCAGGCGGACGCGGGCACCCGGACGGGCCTCGAAGGCACCCGGCACGGACTTGCCGTTGACCGTGACGAGGTTGCCGAGGCGCCCATGCGTGGCGGCGAGCGCCGTCTGCCCGAACGGCATCAGGGTGCCGTCATCCTGGAGCCGCCAATCCTGCAGGACGACGCTGACATCGGCATCCACGGCCGGCGGGCTCGTCTCCTCGACGACCAGCATGCCGGCGAGGCCCCGGCCCGAGGGCTCGCTCGCCCCTCCGACGACGAGGGGCCGGATGAGATAGGAGCCGGCATCCGGCGGCGTGAAGACGTAGAGGAACTCGCCGCCCGGCGCGATCGGCGCCTGGGTGACCCCGCCGACGCCGTCCATGGCGTTGACGTTGCGCACGCCGTGCCAGTGCAGCGACAGGGGCTTGTCGGTCCGGTTCTCGACCTTCAGCCGCACCGCCTGCCCGAGCTTCACCCGGATCACGGGCGGCAGGGCCTTTCCGTCGAAGCACCAGACCGGCGTCTCGGGCGCTGGCTCCGGCCTGAACCGCGCCGTGCCGGGCGCTGCCGGAAGAGCGGCGGGGTCCGGTTGTACGGGGGGCGGCACGGGGGCGGGGGCAGCCGGCGTCGCGCCCGGAGCCTGGGCCCGCGCCCCGTCCGGCACCAGCCCGAAGGCGGCAGCCGTGGCGAGAAGCGTCCGGCGCGACGGCGAACCGGCGCGCGAATCGGTCGGCGGCACAGGGCGGGATGGCGGCATGGGATCTCGGCTGCGGCTCGCGACGGGTCCGCTCCTTAGCGGCGCGCGGGCTCCCGCGCCACAGGGGCAAGTTTTTTGCTGCGGGCCCGCCGGCCCATGCTATAGGGCGCGCTTCCGGCGGCCGGCGATGCGCCGGATGTCGGCGCGCGCGGGCGTGGCGGAACTGGTAGACGCGCTGGATTTAGGTTCCAGTGTCGCAAGACGTGGGGGTTCGAGCCCCTCCGCCCGCACCAGGACGTCTGCTGAGGTTGCGGTCCCATCGGGACCCTCCGCCCCGTACCCGACATCTCGGCATCCCGGTCCGCGCGAGCACGATGCCGGTCCGGCCGGCGACCCCAGGTTTCTTTGAAGAGCGACGACGACGATGCAGGTGACCGAGATCAACGCCCAGGGGCTGAAGCGCGAGTTTCAGGTTCTGCTGGCCGCTCAGGAACTCGAGGAGCGCCTGACCACCGAGCTGTCCGGCATGAAGGACAAGGTGCAGCTCAAGGGCTTCCGCCCCGGCAAGGTGCCGGTCGCGCACCTGCGCAAGGTCTATGGCCGGTCGGTGATGGCCGAGGTGGTGCAGAACGCCGTCAACGAGGCCAACCGCCAGATCGTCACCGATAACGGCCTCAAGCTCGCCCTGGAGCCGCAGGTCGAGTTCCCGACCGACCAGGCCGAGGTCGAGAAGGCGCTCGACGCCAAGGGCGACCTCGCCTTCAAGGTCGCCCTGGAGGTGATGCCGAGCTTCGAGCTCGCCGACCTTTCCGACGTCAGCCTGACCAAGCGCGTCGCCAAGCCGTCCGACGCGGAGGTGAACGAGGCGCTGGAGCGGATGGCCGGCCAGAGCCGTCCGTTCTCCGAGCGCGACGAGGGCGCCGAGGCGCAGAGCGGCGACCGGGTGACCATCGATTTCGTCGGCCGCATCGACGGAGAGGAGTTCCAGGGTGGCAAGGGCGAGGGCATCGACCTGGAGCTCGGCTCCGGCTCGTTCATCCCCGGCTTCGAGGAGCAGCTCGTCGGCGCCAAGGTCGGCGACAAGCTGCTCGTGAAGGTGACCTTCCCAGAAGCTTACGGAGCCGAGAACCTCGCCGGGAAGGATGCCGAGTTCGACGTGACCGTCACGAAGATCCAGGCGGCGGGCGAGGCCAAGATCGACGACGAACTCGCCAAGTCGATGGGCATGGAATCCCTGGAGAAGCTCCGCGAGGCCGTGTCGGAGGCGATCGGGCGCGACTTCGAGGCCGCCACGCGCCGCCGCCTCAAGAAGGATCTCCTCGACGCGCTCGACGGCAAGTACGCCTTCGAGCTGCCCCCGTCCCTGGTGGCGCAGGAATTCGCCGCCGTGTGGGCCCAGGTCGAGCAGGACCTCAAGACCCGCGGCAAGACCTTCGAGGACGAGGACACCACCGAGGAGAAGGCCCAGGCCGAGTACCGGAAGATCGCGGAACGGCGCGTCCGTCTCGGTCTCGTGCTTGCGCAGGTCGGCGAGAGCGCCGATATCAAGGTCTCGGACGAGGAGGTGAACCAGGCCCTCATCGCCCGGGTCCGGCAGTTCCCGGGCCAGGAGCAGCAGGTCTGGGACTTCTACCGGAAGAATGCGCAGGCGCTCGCGGAACTCCGCGCGCCCCTGTTCGAGGAGAAGGTCGTCGACCACGTCCTCGGGCAGGTCAAACTCGTCGAGGAGCCCGTCTCGAAAGAGGCGCTTTTCGCAGACGAAGATGACGACGACACGACCGGCGAGAAGCCGGCAGACAAGGCCGAGGCCAAGGACGAGTCCAAGACCGAAGCCAAGGCCGACTGAGTCCCGCTCTGTCCCAGGACGGCGGGCAAGGGTTAGGCGATGGTTAAGCATCGCCGGTGTTCGCTGACATGCCCGGGGCTGCCCTGATTCGCGGCAGCCCCGGGCCTCACTCCGGGGCAGGACGAGATGAGAGATCCGATCGACGTCTACAACAACGCGCTCGTGCCGATGGTCGTCGAGCAATCGAGCCGCGGCGAGCGCGCCTTCGACATCTACTCCCGCCTGCTCCGCGAGCGCATCATCTTCCTCACCGGCCCCGTGGAGGATTACGGCGCGTCGCTGATCGTGGCCCAGCTGCTGTTCCTCGAGGCGGAGAATCCGAAGAAGGAAATCTCCTTCTACATCAACTCCCCCGGCGGCGTGGTCACCTCCGGCCTGTCGATCTACGACACGATGCAGTTCATCCGCTGCCCGGTGACGACGCTCTGCGTCGGCCAGGCCGCCTCGATGGGCTCGCTCCTGCTCACCGCCGGCGAGCCCGGCCACCGCTTCGCCCTGCCGAACGCCCGGATCATGGTCCACCAGCCGTCGGGGGGCTTCCAGGGGCAGGCGACCGACATCCTGATCCACGCCCGCGAGATCGAGGCGCTGAAGCGGCGCCTGAACGAGATCTACGTGAAGCATACCGGCCGCGACTACGACACGATCCACACGGCTTTGGAGCGCGACAACTTCATGACCGCCGACGCGGCCAAGGAGTTCGGCCTCATCGACGAGGTGATCGAGAAGCGCCCGGAACCGGCGGCCGCCTGAGCGCCCCGCGACCCCTGACCGCCGCGGCGTGGCCTTGATCCCGCCGCGGCAGCGTGTTTGCATCCGAGACCGGGCCCTTCGGTCAAAGGCGCGCAGCACACTGTTTCTTTAAACGGGCCCCCTACATTTAAACGATGCGCGTGCGCCCCTAGCCGGCGGCGGACGCGAGGAATCGGAGACCGATATGAGCAAGACTGGCGGCAACGATTCGAAGAGCACGCTGTATTGCTCGTTCTGCGGCAAGAGCCAGCACGAGGTCCGCAAGCTGATCGCCGGCCCGACGGTGTTCATCTGCGACGAGTGCGTCGAGCTGTGCATGGACATCATCCGCGAGGAGTCGAAATCCTCGCTGGTGAAGAGCCGCGACGGCGTGCCGACCCCCAAGGAAATCCGCCGCGTCCTCGATGACTACGTCATCGGCCAGGACTTCGCCAAGAAGGTCCTCTCGGTCGCGGTGCACAATCACTACAAGCGGCTCGCGCACGCGACGAAGCACAACGACGTCGAGCTGGCCAAGTCCAACATCATGCTGATCGGGCCGACCGGCTCGGGCAAGACCCTGCTCGCGCAGACGCTCGCCCGGATCCTCGACGTGCCGTTCACCATGGCGGACGCCACGACGCTCACCGAAGCCGGCTATGTTGGTGAGGACGTCGAGAACATCATCCTCAAGCTGCTCCAGGCCTCGGACTACAACGTCGAGCGGGCGCAGCGCGGCATCGTCTACATCGACGAGATCGACAAGATTTCCCGTAAGTCCGACAACCCGTCGATCACCCGCGACGTGTCGGGCGAGGGTGTGCAGCAGGCGCTCCTGAAGATCATGGAGGGCACGGTCGCTTCCGTCCCGCCCCAGGGCGGCCGGAAGCACCCGCAGCAGGAATTCCTGCAGGTCGACACCACCAACATCCTGTTCATCTGCGGCGGCGCCTTCGCGGGGCTGGAGCGGATCATCTCGCAGCGCGGCAAGGGCACCTCGATCGGCTTCGGCGCGACCGTGCAGGCCCCCGACGACCGCCGCACCGGCGAGATCTTCCGCTCGGTCGAGCCGGAGGACCTTCTGAAGTTCGGTCTCATCCCTGAGTTCGTCGGCCGTCTCCCGGTCCTGGCGACGCTCGAGGATCTCGACGAGGCCGCGCTGAAGAAGATCCTGCAGGAGCCGAAGAACGCCCTGGTCAAGCAGTACCAGCGGCTGTTCGAGATGGAGAACGTCGACCTCACCTTCCAGGACGACGCGCTGTCGCTCGTCGCCCGCAAGGCCATCGAGCGCAAGACCGGCGCCCGCGGCCTGCGGTCGATCCTGGAGACGATCCTGCTCGACACGATGTACGACCTGCCGGGCCTCGAGTCCGTGGAGCAGGTTGTCATTGGCCCGGAGGTGGTCGAGGGCAAATCGCGCCCGCTCTACATCCACGGCGACCGCAACAAGGACGCGCCCGCCAGCGTCAGCGCGTAAGCGCTTGGTAGGGTTGCGTTAAGCGCCCGGCTCAGGCCGGGCGCGCTGCGGGGAACATCTTGAAAACGCTGCACCCCGCAGCCACCTCAGGCTCAGCGCGGTGGCCGCACGCTCCTTCGAGGTCCGGTCCGCGTCGCCAGCCGCAAAGTTAGCGAAATCCCGACCCTCGCGGCCCGGTCGGCCCCTGGCTGTAGGCGCGCCCCATGCATGGAGGCGTCGAACCCGGGCGTCCCTGAGAGGAAGTCAGCATGTCACAGTCGAAATCGCGCCAGCCAGTGGTCCCGGGCACGACGGGCTCCTATGCCGTCCTCCCTCTGCGCGACATCGTCGTCTTCCCGCACATGATCGTGCCCCTGTTCGTGGGGCGTGAGAAGTCGATCCGCGCCCTCGAGGAGGCCGTGCGCACCGACCGCCATATCCTGCTCGCCACGCAGATCAACGCGGGTGACGACGATCCGGCGACGGATGCGATCTACAAGATCGGCACCCTTGCCTCCGTCCTCCAGCTGCTGAAGCTGCCCGACGGCACCGTGAAGGTGCTGGTCGAGGGCGTCGGCCGCGCCAAGGTCACGGGCTTCACCCGCTCGGACGAGTACTACGAGGCCACAGCGGAAGCCCTGCATGACGAGCTCGGCGACCGCGTCGAGGCCGAGGCGCTCGCGCGCTCGGTGCTCTCGGAGTTCGAGAACTACGTCAAGCTGAACAAGAAGATCTCGCCCGAGGTCGTCTCCGCCGTGACCCAGATCGACGAGCCCTCGAAGCTCGCCGACACGATCGGCTCGCACCTGCTCGTCAAGATCTCCGACAAGCAGGGCATCCTGGAGACGCCCACGGTGGCGCAGCGCCTCGAGCGCGTGCTGTCGCTGATGGAGAGCGAGATCTCCGTGCTCCAGGTGGAGAAGCGCATCCGGACCCGCGTCAAGCGGCAGATGGAGAAGACCCAGCGCGAGTACTACCTGAACGAGCAGATGAAGGCGATCCAGAAGGAGCTGGGCGACTCCGAGGATGGCCGCGACGAGTTGGCCGAGCTGGAAGAGAAGATCGAGAAGACCAAGTTCACCAAGGAGGCTCGCGACAAGGCGACGGCCGAGCTGAAGAAGCTGCGCCAGATGTCGCCGATGTCGGCCGAGGCGACCGTCGTGCGCAACTACCTCGACTGGATGCTCGGCATCCCGTGGGGCAAGCGCTCGAAGATCAAGAAGGACCTGCTCGGCGCCCAGGCGCTTCTCGATGAGGACCATTTCGGTCTCGACAAGGTCAAGGAGCGGATCGTCGAGTACCTCGCCGTGCAGCAGCGCGCGAACAAGCTCACCGGCCCGATCCTGTGCCTCGTCGGTCCCCCCGGCGTCGGCAAGACCTCGCTCGGCAAGTCCATCGCCAAGGCGACGGGTCGCGAGTTCGTGCGCATGTCGCTCGGCGGCGTGCGGGACGAGGCCGAGATCCGCGGTCACCGCCGGACCTATATCGGCTCGATGCCCGGCAAGATCGTTCAGTCGATGCGCAAGGCCAAGACCTCGAACCCGCTCATCCTGCTCGACGAGATCGACAAGATGGGCATGGACTTCCGCGGCGATCCGTCGGCGGCGCTCCTCGAGGTGCTCGACCCTGAGCAGAACAGCACCTTCAACGACCACTACCTGGAGGTGGATTACGACCTCTCGAACGTGATGTTCGTCACTACGGCCAACACCCTCAACATCCCGGGCCCGCTCATGGACCGGATGGAGGTGATCCGTATCGCCGGATACACCGAGGAGGAGAAGGTCGAGATCGCGCGCAAGCACCTGATCCCGAACGCCCTGAAGAAGCACGGGCTGGGGACTCACGAGTGGTCGATCGACGACGATGGCTTGATGATGCTGGTCCGCCGCTACACGCGGGAGGCCGGCGTCCGCAACCTGGAGCGCGAGCTGTCCAACCTAATCCGCAAGGCGGTGAAGGAGATCCTGATCACCAAGACCAAGTCGGTCGCGGTGACTCCGGAAACCCTTCCGGTCTTCCTCGGCCCGCCGAAGTTCCGCTACGGCGAGATCGACGCGGACGATCAGGTCGGTGTGGTCACCGGTCTGGCCTGGACCGAGGTCGGCGGCGAGTTGCTGACGATCGAGGGCGTCATGATGCCCGGCAAGGGCAAGATGACGGTCACCGGCAACCTGAAGGACGTGATGAAGGAGTCGATCTCGGCGGCCGCATCCTATGTGCGCTCGCGGGCCATCGATTTCGGCATCGAGCCGCCGCTCTTCGAGCGTCGCGACATCCACGTCCACGTTCCGGAGGGGGCGACCCCGAAGGATGGTCCGTCGGCCGGCATCGCCATGGCCACCGCGATCATCTCGACGCTGACCGGGATCCCGGTGCGCCGCGACGTCGCGATGACCGGCGAGGTGACGCTCCGCGGTCGGGTCCTGCCGATCGGCGGCCTCAAGGAGAAGCTGCTCGCCGCGCTGCGCGGCGGCATCAAGACGGTGCTGATCCCCGAAGAGAACGCCAAGGACATCGCCGAGGTGCCTGACAGCGTGAAGAACGGGCTCGAGATCATCCCGGTCTCGCGGATGGATCAGGTGCTGGAGAAGGCGCTGGTCCGCCAGCCCGAGGCGATCGAGTGGGAGGAGCCGCTGCCGGTGGCCAAGCCCGCCCGGACCGAGGAGGACGGCGCCGCCTTCGTGGCGCACTGAGCCGCCCGACTGATTGAGACGAGCCCCCGGTGCCCTGAGCCCCGGGGGCTTTTTCATGCGCGGAGGTCCGGATGCGCATCCTGCTGATCAACCCGAATACCAGCGCCCATGTGACGGACCTCGTCGCTGGGTCTGTCCAGGCACAGCTCGGCGGTCGTGCGGAGCTGCGCGCCGTCACCGGCCGCTTCGGGGCCCGCTACATCGCGAGCCGCGCCGCTGCGGCCATCGCGGCTCACGCGGCCCTCGACGCCCTGGCGGAGCACGGAGTCGGGTGCGACGCGGTTTATCTGGCCTGTTTCGGCGATCCGGGTCTGCTCGCCCTGCGGGAGCTGTCACGGGTGCCGGTCGTCGGCATGGCGGAAGCGGCCTGCCGTGAGGCTGCCGCAGCCGGCCGTTTCGGTATCGTTACCGGGGGCGCGGCCTGGGAGCCGATGCTGCGGGAATTCGTGGCCACGCTCGGCCTCTCCGAGGTCTTGGCGGCGCTCCACACGGTGGCTCCGAGCGGCGGCGCCATCGCCCGCGACCCGGGCGCGGCCCTGGCGACCCTGGCCGAGGCCTGCCGCGCCTGCGCAGCGTCCGGCGCCGAGCGGGTCATTCTCGGGGGCGCCGGTCTCGCGGGGCTGGCGGCGCGGATCGCTCCGCAGGTGCCCGTTCCCCTGATCTGCTCGGTCGAGGCAGGAACCCGCGCGGTTTTGGCGGCGGCGGGCCCATCCGCGTCGGTCCGGTCGAGCCCAGAACCGATGGAGAGCCTCGGCTTGGCATCGGCTTTGGCGGCGCGGCTCGCCGATCCCTGACGCCGGTTCGAGACACGGACCCTTGCACCTGACGGGTGCTATGCCGTAACGGTCGCCAGCCGGGCGGTTAGCTCAGTTGGTAGAGCGTCTCCTTTACACGGAGAGGGTCGGGGGTTCGAGTC
The DNA here is from genome assembly GCF_008329595.1 of Methylobacterium sp. P1-11. Lineage (NCBI taxonomy): Bacteria > Pseudomonadati > Pseudomonadota > Alphaproteobacteria > Hyphomicrobiales > Methylobacteriaceae > Methylobacterium > Methylobacterium sp. P1-11. Next base: position 2,270 of record NZ_NPKS01000002.1, on the reverse strand, counting down.
CCTCACCGCCCACCAGCGATCCGGCATCGCCAACTGCCGGAGGCTGCCCCGCTCTCGACAACCACCATTCGGCGGAGGCCTCCGGATACGGCGCGCAGACGCCGCGGTCTGGAAGCTGATCCGTGGGAGCCGAGCCTGAACGATCGGCCTGTCAGGCCTCCGACCGCACCGCTAGGGCCGCCCGCACGACCGCATAGGGCTGGAGAGGTGGTGGAACATGTGGCCGGCGGCCGGCAGGCGCTCGAACCGCGCCCCGGGGATCAGGCTCGCCGCACGCTGGCCGTGCAGCGTGGTGTTGACCACCAGATCGGCGCTGCCGCCCAGGACGTGGACAGGCCGGCGCAGTGACCGATAGCCGAGGGCGCTGCGCGTGAGCCCCGGCCAGAGCCAGCCCGCATCCTCACCCTCCGCGGTGATCTGCGCCGGGCGGCCAGCCCGATCGAAGGGAAAGTCCCGGGCGAAGCGGAGCGGCATCGCCTCAGGGAAGAACATCGCGTTCCACAGGAGCGGCAGGAGCGCCCGGTCGCTGCGCGCGCCCAGCAGGGCGGACAGGGCATTGCCGCCGAACGGACGGGACCGAGCCAGACGTCCTCCAGGTACATCAGCGTGCCGTGGATCCCCGCGAGATCCGGTCCCGTACCGGTCTCAGCGTAGGCGATCGTCCGGTCATCGGCCAGGGATACGATCCGAGGCGGCACGATCCGGGAATCGGCTGCCGGTTCCTGCTCCGGCCGGGTGGGGCCGGGCAGGGTCTCCATCGCGACGGACGCTTACAGGCGCCGCCGGCGTCCAGACGGCGTGCCGAGCACGGCGAAGGCCGTGGCCGCGCCGACGCCGAGGAGGCCGGCCGCCGCTGCAAGAGGATGCAGCGTCGCGCGGGTATAGGCGCTGGTCCGCATGACCGGGACGGGCGGGTCGCCCCGCATCTCGCCCGCCGCCACCGGCGCGTGCAGGGCGCCGTCCGGGTTGCGCGGCGCGCTCTTGCGCTTCTGCAGCGCGATGATCGCCGGGCCGAGATAGTCGTAGGCGCCGGGCGCGAATTCCTTCCCCACCACGAAAGCCTTGCCGGCCCCGCCGACGAAGATGTCGCGCTGCGGGTGAACGGCCGCGTGCAGGATGGCGTTCGCCACCTCCCCAGGCGGGTAGATCGGCGGCGGCAGGCTCGGTTCGCGGTCCATGTAGTTGCGTGCCCGCTGAGGCAGGGGCGTGTCGATCGAGGCCGGCTTGATCAGCGTCACCGAGATCGGCGCATTCTCGTCCATCAGCTCCATGCGCAGGGCATCGGTGAAGCCCTTCACGGCATGTTTCGAGGCCGCGTACATGCCTTGGTAGGGGAAGGCGAGGTCCGAGGCGATGCTGCCGACGTTGATGAGGGCGCCGCCATGCTGCCGCAGATGTTCGGTCGCCACCAGGGATCCGTAGACGGTGCCCCAGAAATTCGTCTGGATCAGGCGCTCGTGGTCGGCGTCGCTGATCTCGCGCAGCCGGCCGTAGATCGAGCCGCCCGCCACGTTCACCCAGGTGTCGAAGCCGCCGAAGGTGGCCGCGGCCCGGTCGGCGACTGCCTGAACGTCGGCCCGCCGGCCGACATCGGCCACGACGTCGATCGCCTTGCCGCCGACGCCCTCGATCTCGGCCCGGATGCGCGCCAGGGCGTCGCCGCTGCGCGCCGCCAGCACCACCCGGGCGCCGCGCGCGGCCGCCATCCGGGCCGTGGCAAGGCCGATGCCCGACGAGGCGCCGGTGATCACGATGACCTGCTCGCGGAGCGGCTTGTGCTTCATGCGGTATCCCCGACGCTGCGGCGCGGCCACACCGGAGCGGCCACGCGCTAGGCTATCGATCGGGGCCGCCGCATGTTCCGGACGTGCATGCGGGTGATCGGGTCGCAGGGGCGTCCGGCCTCGGGCGGCTATCGTCCGTAGATGTCCTCGACGCGGATGATGTCGTCCTCGCCGGTGTAGGAGCCGACCTGGACCTCGATCAGCTCCAGCGGGATCTTGCCCGGGTTGGCCAGCCGGTGCATCGAGCCGATCGGCAGGTAGACCGCCTCGTTCTCGTGGACCAGCACCACCCGCTCGTCGATGGTCACCTCGGCGGTGCCGCGCACCACCACCCAGTGCTCCGCCCGGTGGTAGTGCTTCTGCAGCGACAGCCGCCCGCCCGGCACAACCTGGATCCGCTTCACCTGGAAGCGCTCGCCGAGGTCGATGCGCTGGTACCAGCCCCACGGCCGGTACATCCGCAGATGCGCGTCCGCCTCCGGCGCG